>NZ_JAVDVK010000001.1:3156773-3472450 GCF_031456835.1 Leifsonia shinshuensis | reverse complement strand
CGGCGAGCAGGTCGAGCGCGAGCAGCGGCATCACCAGCCACAGCACCCGAGTGCGCGGGAGACGCGCGGTGAGCAGCGGTGCGACCCACACCGACGTGATCGCGAGGGCGACGCCCCAGCCGAAGAAGATCAGGCCGAGCGAGATGGCGTCCTCGACGCCCAGCGGCACGAGCGCGAACGGCGTGTACGCCAGCAGCACGAAGAAGCCGATGTTGTAGAACAGGGCGGCCGCGGCGAGGAACCCGAGCGCCGGGCGTCCGAGCGCACGGAACGGCGCGGACAGGCGGGTCGGCTCCGGCTTCTCGGGGTTCTTCTTGAGCAGCGAGACGATGGCGATGAAGCCGATCGCCATCAGCGTGGCCGTTCCGAAGAACGGACCGCGCCAGCTCCAGCTGCCGAGCAGGCCGCCGAGCAGAGGGCCGATCGCGATGCCCAGTCCCAGGGCCGCCTCGTAGAGGATGATCGCCGAGCTGGTTCCGCCCGAGGCGGCACCGACGATGGTCGCGAGCGCGGTGGAGATGAAGAGCGCGTTGCCGAGGCCCCATCCGGCGCGGAACCCGATGATCGACTCGACGTTCTGCGAGAGCCCGGCGGCGAGCGCGAAGACCACGATCAGCGCCAGGCCGATCAGCAGCGTCTTCTTGGCGCCGATGCGGCTGGAGATCCAGCTGCTGAAGAACATCGCGATGCCCGTGATCAGCAGGTAGCTCGTGAAGAGCATCTCCGTCTCGGTCGGCGTCGCCTGCAGGCTCTTCGCGATCGCCGGCAGGATCGGGTCGACGAGACCGATGCCCATGAAGGCGATGACGGAGGCGAAGGCCACGGCCCAGACGGCGGTGGGCTGTTTCAGGATGCTGGTGGGGCGTTCATGCGACATGGAGGTGTGTCGACTCCTTGGGGTCGTGAGGTGGTGGGAGGAGGATCGTGCGGGTCAGCGGCTGCCGGCCAGAGCGGCCGAGGCGGCGTTCGAGAGGTCGACGCGCGACCCGATGATCTGCACGGTGGACCGCATGGCCGCGAGCTCGTCGTCGCTGAGGTCGGAGAACATCGGCACGAGGGCGGCGGACAGCTCGTCGCGCCACTCCTGCAGCGCCTGCGCCCCCTTGTCGGTCACGGCGATCTGCCAGGCGCGCGCGTCGTCGGTGTCGGCGATGCGCTTGACCCACTCCGCGTCGACGAGGTTGCGGACGATCTTGGTCATCGTCGGCTGCGAGACCCGGCTCTGCGTGGCGAGCTCGCCGAGGCGCATGGGGCCGCTGGTCTGGAGGACGCTGAGCGTGCGCCACGTGGCGGGCGACTCGGTGCTGCCGGTGACGCGGGCGGCGAGCCGGGTGAGACGGTGCGCGGCGACCACGAGGTCGCCGAGGATCTGGTGGAGTTCGGGGGTCTCGGGCATGAGAACAATTATATATAGCTTGCCTATGTTTATCAAGCGGCGGCCGCCGCCAGAGCGCGGGCTAGCGGATGCGGCGGGCGAGCACGTACCCCTGCGGCGACTTCTCCGGCGCGACGGGCTCGCGGATCAGCTCCGCGACCGTCTCGAACCCCGCCTCCTGCAGCCGCTGCCGCACCCGTTCCGGGTCCTGCCGGCGGGTGCGCAGGTCGATGTCGTGACCGTACGCGTGCGTCAGGTGCACGACGTCCTCCCCCACCTGGAACGCGAGCAGCAGCAGCCCGCCCGGCCGCACCGCCCGGGCGAACTCGCCGTAGAGCTCCGGCTGTCGCTCCTCGGGGGTGTGGATGACGGAGTACCAGGCCAGCGCGCCCGCGAGGGATCCGTCCGCGAACGGCAGCGCCGCCATCGACCCGACCTCGAAGCGCAGACCGGGATGCTCACGCCGCGCGACCGCGACCATCGCCGGCGAGAGGTCGACCCCCACGACCTCCAGCCCGAGGCCGGCGAGGTGCCCGGCGATCCGTCCGGGACCGCAGCCCAGGTCCCCGACGAGGCCGCCGCCGAGCGCGCGGACCTCTTCCGCGAACACCCCGAGCATCGCCCGGTCGAACGGACTGCCCGCCAACTGATCGCGCAGCAGCTCGGCGTAGTCCTCGGCGACGGTGTCGTACGCGACTCGCGTCTCCGTCACATCAGCGGGCTCGGTCACGCGAATCATCGTAGGGCGTGAGACCGCCGCCGTCCGGGGCGTCCGCGAGCTCCCGGACGAAATCGGACCAGCCGAGGCGGCCGCGCGTCGCCGCGGCACCCGCGAGGTTGTCGCCCGCCCGGTACGCGCGCCCGACGGCACCCGGGATCCGGACGGGGAGCACGCGCCTGCGCCGTCCGCTGTATCGGCGCACCAGCTCGGGCACGTCGAGCACCTCCGGCCCGGCGAGGTCGGGGACCCGTCCGGCCGGCGCCGACAACGTCAGCTCGGCGAGGCGCTCGGCGACCTCCGCCCGATGCACCGGCTCGAACCGCAGACCCCGCGGCGCCGGGGTGAACGGAAGCCGGGACAGGCCGCGGATCATCGGCAGCAGGAACTCGTGAAGCTGGGACACCGCCAGGATGGTCCACCCGACGCCCGAGGCGGCGACCACCCTCTCAGCCTCGGCCTTCGCCCGGAAATAGCCGATCGGCATCCGGGCTGCCCCGACCACGGAGATGAGGAGCAGGTGCTCGACCCCGGAGCGGCGTGCCGCCTCCGCGACATTGCGGGCCGCCCGGTCGTCGCCTCTCGCTCCTCCGGCCAAATGGAGCACGGTGTGCGCTCCCGCGAAGGCCCGGTCGAGCCCTCGCCCCTCGACGGTGTCCGCGCCCACCTGAGTGATCCGCGGATCTGTGGCGGATGCGGCCTCCGGATGCCGGCTCAGCACGCGGACCTCCCGCCCCGCAGCGCAGAGCAGAGGGACCACGCTGCGCCCGATCCTGCCGGTCCCACCGGTCACCACGACGATGTCATCCATGTCGGTTCTCCTGTCGACGTGTCACACGGGCCGTCTGCGACCCGTCGATAAGGTGACGATCGAGAGACGGAGAACGTGACATGACCGACGCACGCGCGCTCGCGCAGCACTTCGAGGAGGAGCGGCCCCGGCTCACCGCCATGGCCGCGCGGCTGCTGTCGTCGCACGCCGAGGCCGAGGACGCCGTGCAGGAGACCTGGCTGCGGCTGAGCCGGGCCGACACCGCGCTCATCGAGAACATCGACGCCTGGCTCACCACCGTCCTCTCCCGGGTGTGTCTCGACCAGCTGCGATCGCCCCGGCGTTCGCGCGAGCGGTCCTGGGAAGCGGCCCCCTGGTCGGAGGAGCCGATATCGGGCCGCGGCGACCCCGCGGCGGAGGCGGAGGCCGGCGATCGCATCGCCGCGGCGCTGCTGGTCGTGCTCGACCAGCTCAGCCCCGCCGAACGCATCGCGTTCGTCCTGCACGACGTCTTCGGCCGTCCGTTCGACGAGGTGGCGGCCGCGCTGGATCGCTCCCCGCAGGCCGCACGGCAGCTGGCCTCCCGCGCGCGCCGCCGGCTGCACGGCTCTCCGGACGGGGGCCGGAGCGACGTGCGGCGCGCGCGTCCACTCGTCGACGCCTGGCTCGCTGCGGCTCAGCAGGGGGATGTGCGCCGCCTCCTGGACCTTCTCGACGACGACGCAGTCCTCGACGCGGACTACGGCACGAGCCGGCAGCACCTTGCCGGCGCTCAGGAGATCGCCGCTCAAGCGGTCATCGCCGCCCGGCTCGCCGCGCACTCGACACCGGTCCTCCTGGGAGGGCGGCCGGGCGTCGCGGCGGTGATCGGCGGCCGGGTCGTCTCGGTGATGGCGTTCGAGATCGCCGGTGACCGCATCGTCCGGCTCGACGTGCTGGCGGACCCTGCACGTCTGGCGCGACTCGACATCGCGGGCGCGCTGGGACTCCATTGACGACGAAGCGCCCCCGGCCGGTGGCCGAGGGCGCTTCAGAGAGGTGTTACCGCAGGTACCTGTCGTAGAGCAGGGTCCTGCGGCACAGATCCGGCGGGTGACAACCGCTGTCGCGGTCCTCACCGTGGAGCATCGCGTGACCGAAGTCACGCAGGCGCGAGGCGTATGCACGCCACGAACTGGTATTCATCGTGGTTCTTCTTCCGGTAGTGCGTCCTTGCACACCGATGCACGCTGGCGGGCGCGATCGGACGCGGGGATGGGTGAGCATCCGCGTCCGTGCGCCGCTTAACGCACGGAGGGCGTCGCCCCGTTACGGGGGCGACGCCCTCCGCAACGCGGACACTCTCTATAAAGGGGGAGTCCGCGTCACGCAGCGACGGTCAGCCGTCAGTAAGAAGAGCCCCGATGGGGCGCTGATTACTTGAGGGTGACGGTGGCGCCAGCCTCTTCGAGCTGGGCCTTCGCCTTGTCGGCGGTCTCCTTGTTGGCGCCCTCGAGCACGGTGCTCGGTGCGCCGTCGACGAGGGCCTTCGCCTCACCGAGGCCGAGGCTGGTGAGGGCGCGCACCTCCTTGATGACCTGGATCTTCTTGTCACCGGCGGCCTCGAGGACGACGTCGAAGGAGTCCTTCTCCTCGACCTCTTCGGCAGCGGCGCCCGCACCACCGGCGGCCGGGGCGGCCACGGCGACGGGGGCGGCGGCGGTGACCTCGAAGGTCTCCTCGAACTTCTTCACGAACTCGCTCAGCTCGATGAGCGTGAGCTCCTTGAACGCGTCGAGCAGCTCGTCAGTCGACAGCTTTGCCATTGTTCTCTCCTTAGTGTGTGTGGTTACTCACCGCTGGCCTGGTCCTTGCGGACTCAGGCAGCGGACTCCTGCTTCTCACGCAGCGCGTCGACCGTGCGAACGGCCTTCGAGAGCGGTGCGTTGAACAGATATGCGGCTCCGAACAGCGAGGCCTTGAAGGCGCCGGCCAGCTTGGCCAGCAGAACCTCACGGGACTCGAGGTCGGCGAGCTTGCCTACCTCTTCTGCGGTCAGGGCGTTACCGTCGAAGTAACCGCCCTTGACCACCAGCAGAGGGTTTGCCTTGGCGAAGTCACGCAGCGACTTCGCGACGGCGACAGGGTCACCGTGCACGAAGGCGATCGCGGACGGCCCCGCGAGCTCGTCGTCGAACGACGAAATGCCCGCGTTGTTGGCCGCGATCTTGGTCAGCGTGTTCTTCACCACGGCGTAGGTCGCGTGCTCACTGATGGACTTGCGCAGCGTCTTGAGCTGAGCAACAGTGAGACCGCGGTACTCGGTCAGCAGAACGGCGGTCGAGCTCTCGAACAGTCCTTCGAGCTCGGCAACCGTGGCTTCCTTGTTCGCCATGGCCTACTCCTCAATCATCTTCGTCGCACATCGCGGGAGCGATGTGCCCGCCAGAGGCCGCTGGGCAAAGAAAAAAGCTCCGGCGCAAGGGCACGGAGCTGGCGACGCAGAGGACTGCGGAACTTGCTTCACACACCTGCGCGGGCGCCCACCTGAGTGGATCTTCGGTCGTGCACGCACGACGACCAGCGGTCTTTGGCTCCGACAAGAGTACGGGATGGTCGGCCCCGCACGCAAATCGGCTCAGCCCACGGGCACAGGAGCGAGCGGCAGCGTGACGGTGAACACGGTACGGCCCGGTTCGCTCGCGACGGTCACCTCTCCCCCGTGCGCCTGAACGACGGCCTGCACGATCGCCAGACCCAGACCGGTCGAACCGGTGGCGCGGTTGCGGGAGCCGTCCCCGCGGGCGAAGCGCTCGAAGAGCGTCGTCTGCAGGGCTTCCGGGATGCCCGGTCCGTCATCGGCGACCGTGATGACGGCGGTCCCCGCTTCGGTGTCGGCGCGGAGGCCGGCCGTCACGGTGGTGCCCTCCGGGGTGTGGACGCGCGCATTCGCCAGGAGGTTCATCAGCACCTGGTGCAGCCGGGGCGCGTCGCCGATCACCTCGACCGGCTCCTCGGGCAGATCGAGGACCCACTCGTGGTCGGGCCCGGCGGCGTGCGCGTCGCTCAGCGCATCCACCAGCAGTAGGGTCACATCCACCGGGTCGCGGTCGAGCTCGCGGCCCTCGTCGAGCCGGGCGAGCAGGAGCAGGTCCTCGACGAGCGACGTCATGCGGGTCGCCTCGGACTCGATGCGGCCGAGCGATCGCGTCACATCGGGCGGGAGCTCGTGCGGAGCGCGCCTGGTCAGTTCCGCGTAGCCGCGGATCGAGGCGAGGGGCGTGCGCAACTCGTGGCTCGCGTCGGCGACGAACTGGCGCACCTTCTGCTCGCTGGCCTGCCGCGCGGTCAGCGCCGAGGCGATGTGGCCGAGCATCCGGTTGAGGGCGAAGCCGACCTTTCCCACTTCGGTGTGCTGGTCGGTGTCGGCGTCGGGGACGCGGACGGAGAGCGCGACATCGCCGCGATCGAGTGGCAGCGACGCGACCTGCTCGGCCGTGCCCGCGACCCGCTCCAGCGGGCGCATGGCGAGCCGGACCACAAAGTTGGCGATGAGGAACGCGAACACGAGTCCGGCCAGCGTGACCAGCGCGATCACCAGGGCGAGCCGCGCGACTGTCGCGTTCACATCGCTGAGCGGGAGGCCGATGATCACGCTGTCGCCGTTGGACAGCTGCGCCGCGGCCACGCGGTACGAGCCGAGGGTCTCGCCGAGGTCGACCGTCCGCGGATGCTGGTCGGCGGGGACGCTCAGCAGCGCGAGACCATCGATGGTGACCGGCTTGGGAGCGAGCGGCTGGTTCGTCTGGGAGGTCGGCCGGTCCGCCAGGATGACGGGCGGGAACAGCAGGCCGCCCTCCGCACTCCGCACCGCCCCGAGCGTTCCCGTCGGCTGTCCGGGCGTCTGCACGACGCCGGCAGCCTCGGGCACGGTGGGACCGCCCGCGTTGATGCGGTCGGCGGCGTGCTGGCCGCGCTCGAGCGCGGAGGTGAGCTGCCCATCCAATCGCTGCATCAGGTAGTTCTGCAGCGCGAAGACGCTGACCGTCCCGATCACGGCGCCGAGCACGGCGAGCATCGCCACGACGACGAGCACGACGCGGCTCCGCAGCGTCCACGAGCGGAACGGTCGGATGCGCGGAGAACGGCGGGTCGCACCGCCGTGCGGTTCCGCGACCCGCGGGGCGCCCGCGACGCGGGCTGAGGTCATTGCGCGGCCTTCACCATGTAGCCGGCGCCGCGGACCGTGTGGATCATCGGGGCACGTCCCGCGTCGATCTTCTTGCGGAGGTAGGAGATGTAGAGCTCCACCACGCTCGACGAACCGCCGAAGTCGTAGCTCCACACCCGGTCGAGGATCTGCGCCTTGCTGAGCACGCGGCGCGGGTTGCGCATGAGGAAACGGAGCAGCTCGAACTCGGTGGCGGTGAGCTGGATGAGCTGACCGTCGCGGTGCACCTCGTAGCTGTCCTCGTCGAGCACCAGGTCGCCGACGATCAGCACCGGGTCCTCGTGGTCCGCGACCGCGGCCCGGGAGCGGCGCAGCAGCCCGCGCAGGCGGGCGACCAGCTCCTCCAGGCTGAACGGCTTGGTGACGTAGTCGTCCCCGCCCGCGGTGAGACCGGCGATCCGGTCGTCGAGGGAGTCTTTCGCGGTGAGGAAGAGCACCGGCGCCTCGTTGCCGTCCGCGCGCATCCGGGAGAGCACCTGCATCCCGTCGATGTCGGGGAGCATGATGTCGAGCACCACGACGTCCGGCTTGAACTCGCGCGAGAGCTGAAGCGCCTGCTGTCCGGTGGAGGCGGTCTTGACCTCCCAGTCCTCGTAGTGGAGGGCCATGGCGAGCAGATCGGTGAGGGTCGCCTCGTCGTCGACGACGAGGACCCGGATGGCGCTGCCGTCCGCACGGCGCAGCAGGCTACGGGACTGGCTGGAGGGGCCGGAGGCGGCGCGAGTGTTCATGGTCACCTTTCTCATTATGAGGAGGGCGATGGATGCGGTCTTTGCACAACCTATGAACTGTCTGAGCGCGCCCCGGCCCGACCTCAGCGAAGGGACAGCGGCAGCTCCTCCCCGAGCCACGAGAGCTTCTGCGGGTTGCGGACGATGTAGAGCTCGGTGATCCGCCCGTCCTGGACCCGCGCCGTCAGCACCCCGTCGAACTCGCCCGACACGTGGAGGGCCAGGGCCGGGTTGCCGTTGACGACCGCCGGCTCGATCGCGAAGTCCGGAGCCTTGCGGATCCCGCCGGCGATGAAGCGCGTCACCTTGTCGGCGCCGATGACCGGCCGGAGCGCGGCCTGCTTGAGGCCGCCGCCGTCGCTGATCAGCACCACGTCGGGGGCGAGCACGTCGAGGATCGCCTGCACATCGCCGGTCTCGACGGCGACGCGGAAGGCGTCCAGCGCCGCCCGCGCCTCATCCGCCGTGACGCTGACGCGCGGGCGTCGCGCCTCCACGTGCTGCCGCGCACGGTGGGCGATCTGCCGGACGGTCGCGGGCGACTTCTCGACTGTCGCCGCGATCTCGTCGAACTCGAAGCCGAAGATCTCGCGCATCACGAACACCGCGCGCTCGGTCGGCCCGAGCGTCTCCAGCACCACCATGAGCGCCATCGAGACGCTCTCCGCGAGCTCGGCGTCGTCCGCGACATCGGGCGAGGTGAGCAGCGGTTCCGGCAGCCACGGACCCACGTACGCCTCGCGGCGCCGCTGGGCGCTCCGCAGGCGGTTCAGTGCGAGCCGCGTCGCGATCCGCACGAGATAGGCCCGGGGCTCCCGCACCTCCGCCTGGTCGACGGCGCTCCACCGGAGCCAGGTCTCCTGCAGCACGTCCTCCGCGTCCGCCGCCGAGCCGAGCATCTCGTACGCGACCGTGAAGAGGAGGTTCCGGTGCGCCACGAACAGCGATGTCGCCGTGTCCGACCGATGCGAGTTCATGCACCCTCCCGTCCGCGATTCGCGCCTGCGCCGACGGCGTCCGACGCGTCCACAGCGAGCATACGGCGGCGCTCCCGGTCGCCGAAGGCGGCGGGGAGCCGGGTCGCTCCCGGATGCCGTGCCTCGAGGACGAGCTGCTGCACGGTTCCCCGGCACACCAGCTCCTTGACCGCCGCGCCGGCGCGCCCGCCGATGTGCGCCCGGGTCGCCGTGTCGTTCCTGTGCTCGAACTGGAAGATCCCGTGACGGCGGCCGAGGCTGATGCAGAGTCCGACGAACGCCATCACGAACGGCTCGGGCTGCCGTCCGTCGACCCGGCGGAGCACCGTGTCGGCCGCGTGGCCGCCGAGCGGTTCGGCGGCCTGGCAGCTCATCCGCAGCGGGAGCCCGGACGGTGCGGCGGAGTCGCCCGCCGCGACGATGCGGTCGTCGTCGATGCTGGTCAGCGTCTCATCGGTGAGGAGGCGGCCGGCGGCATCGGTGGTGAGCCCGCTGAGCCGGGCGAGGTCGGGTGCCACGAAACCGGCAGCCCAGATGGTGAGCGCGGTGGAGCGTGTGCTTCCGTCCGCCAGGACGACCGCATCCCGCTCGACCGCCGCCACCCGCGACGCGGGGCCGTCCACGACGGCGACGCCCAGTGCGTCCAGGCGCCGGGCGACCGATCGCCGGCCTCGCGGATGCAGCGACGGCCCGAGCGGTCCGCCGCAGTACAGCGTGACGGAGCGGCCCTGCTCGGCGAGCTCCGAGGCGACCTCGATGCCGAGCGGACCGCCGCCCACGACGGCGATGGGGGCCGTGGGGGCGAGCGCGGCGAGCTCCTCCCGCAGCCGGTCCGCGTCGCCGAGCTGCGCGATCGCGAGGGTGTGCTCGGCGGCGCCCGGAACGCCGGCCGGCGCACGGACACTGCCCGCGGCGTAGACGAGGTGGTCGTAGCCGAGCCGGTCCCCGGAGGCGAGCTCCAGCCGCCGGGCCGGTGCGTCGATGCGCTCGACGACGTCGACGACGAGGCGGACCGACGGCGCCAGAACCTTTCCGAACTCCACGAGGGCGTCGTCGGTGCCCGCCGCCAGCTGGTGGAGCCGGATGCGCTCGACGAACACCGGTCGTGAGTTCACCAGGGTCACGGACACGCCGGGGTGCCCGCTGAGCCGGTTGGCCGCGGCGACACCCGCGTACCCGCCTCCGATAACCACGACCTGGGCCTGCTGCTGCATGGGATTCCTCCTTCTCATGTGCTTCAGCCATAGGACACAGGAGGGCCGGAGGATGTGACATCGCACAGGAAGATCGGCACTCGGCGGATGCATAGCTTCGCCATAGCGCGCCGAAAACGCCGGTCCTTAACCTCCCGCAAGAAGTTCATCCGACAGCACAGTTTGGAAGCCAATGTTCGGGACCTACCTGCGGCGCGAGCTGCTCAACCGCCGCAAGCAGACGATCATCATCGCGATCGGGATGGCCCTCGCGATCGCCCTGGTCATCATCGTCAACGCCGTGTCCGCCGGCGTCCGGCAGGCGCAGGAGAGCGTGCTGCAGTCCGTCTACGGCGTCGGCACGGACATCACGGTCAGCCAGCCGGCCACCACGCAGAACGCCACCGCCGAGCAGGGCCAGGGCGGCGGACCGCGATTCGACTTCGGCGCGCAGGCGGGGACCGACACGGGCACGGCCCGGCAGGTCAACACCTCGCGGCTGCAGACGACGCGCGGCGCGACCGTGATGGACGCGTCCACGCTGACCACGGTGAAGGGCGTCAAGAACGTCGCGTCCGCGGCGTCGGTGCTGTCGCTGACCAACACGAGCTTCAGCGGCACGCTGCCGAACTTCCAGCAGCTGCGGCAGGAGCGGGAGAGCGGTCAGGCGGCCGCCCCCACCGCGCCGCCCACGGGGGGCGCGGACGGCGCCGGCGGCAGCTCGTTCACCGTCGACTCGTTCTCCGTGCTCGGTCTGGACCCGGCCGGCAAGTCCGTCGGACCGCTCGCCTCGGTCACGCTGACCGGCGGGCGCAGCTTCACCGCGGCCGACGCGGGCAAGGATGTGGTGGTGCTCGACGCGAGCTACGCCAAGACGGCGAGCAAAGCCGTCGGCGACACCGTCACGATCGGCGGGACGGACTTCTCCGTGATCGGGATCGTCGCGGCCACGGGCTCCGACGCCACCACCGCGGCCAACGCCTACATCCCGCTGGATGTCGCCCAGACCCTCTCCGGGCAGACCGGCAAGATCTCGTCCGTCTACGTGAAGGCGGCATCCTCGGGCGACATCGACCAGATCAAGACCGACATCAGCAAGGCGGTCTCCGGCGCGACCGTGAGCACCCAGGCCGACCTCGCGTCCACGGTCTCCGGCTCACTCGGCAGCGCCGGGGAGCTCATCGCGAACCTCGGAACCTGGCTCTCGGTCATCGTGCTCGCGGCGGCGTTCCTGATCGCCATCCTGTTCACGATCTCGGGCGTCACCCGGCGCACCCGCGAGTTCGGCACGCTGAAGGCGATCGGGTGGTCCAACGGCCGCATCGTCGGCCAGGTGGCCGGCGAGTCAGTGGTGCAGGGCGTCATCGGAGGGGTGATCGGCGTGGCCATCGGCCTCCTCGGCGTGCTCATCGTCAACGTCATCTCGCCCACCCTCACCGGCAGCGTCGCCCGCGGCACCACGAACGCGGCGCGCACCGGATTCGGCGGCGCGGGCGGGGCCGGGACGGGCGGGACCGGGACGAGCGGAGCAGCGGAACGCGGCTTCGGCGGCGCCTTCGGAGCGGCGCGCGAGGCGGCCACCACCTCCGCGAACATCGCCCTCCACGCACCCGTGACCCTCTGGGTCATCGTCGGAGCGGTCGCCCTCGCGGTGCTCGGCGGCCTGCTCGCCGGCGCGATCGGCGGCTGGCGTGCCTCCCGCCTCCGCCCCGCCGCCGCCCTGCGCTCGGTCGCCTGACCGCCCCTTCGACCCCAAGGAGTCACGATGTACACCCTCACCGACGTCACGAAGAAGTACAGCCAGTCCAAGCGCCAGGTCGTCGCCCTCGACGACGTGAGCCTGGAGATCCCGGACGGCCAGCTCGTCGCCATCCAGGGCCCGACCGGCGGCGGCAAGTCGACGCTGCTGCAGATGCTGGGAGCGCTCGACCGGCCCACCGCCGGCTCCGTGCAGCTCGGCGCCGACAGCCTCTCGAAGCAGCGGGACGGCAGGCTGGCGAAGATCCGGGCGAAGGAGATCGGCTTCGTCTTCCAGGGCTTCAACCTGATCCCCACCCTGACCGCGCAGGAGAACGTGGAGACGGCGCTCGCGCCGCTGAAGGTGAGCGGCGCCGAGCGCAAACGCCGCGCGGCGGAGGCGCTGGCCTCGGTAGGGCTCGCGGACCGCGGCAACCACCTGCCGTCGGAGCTGTCCGGCGGCCAGCAGCAGCGCGTCGCCATCGCGCGCGCCCTGGTCAAGAACCCGGAGGTGCTCCTCGCCGACGAGCCCACCGGCAACCTGGACGAGGAGACCCGCGACGAGATCATGGACCTGCTGGAGGGGCTGTGGCGCGATCGCGGCCTGACCGTGGTGATCGTCACGCACGACTCTGCCGTGGCCAAGCGGGCTCAGCGCCGGCTGCACATCAAGCACGGGCGGGTCGACGAGGTGGCCTGAGCCACCGGCTCAGCCGAGGGGGACGACCACCATCCCGAGCGCCTCGGCGAGCACGACGGCCTGGCGTTCGTCGATCACGGTCCCGCGCAGCACGACGTCCGACGGGTCGACGCCGGTCACATCGCTTCCCGCGATGCTGGCGGCGGTCAGGTCGGCGCCGGTGATGAGCGCGGCACTGAGGTCGCATCCCTCGAACCGCGCCTCCTGGCAGCGGGCCTCCGAGAGGTCGGCCTCGCGCAGCCGGACGCCCTCGAAGGTCGCCCCGCGCAGTTCCGCGCGGCGCAGGCTGACGAACGACCAGTTGCCGCCCTCCACCTTCAGCAGCGGGAACTCGCAGTGGTGGAAGGTGCTCCCGGTCAGCTTGCACCGGCGGAACGTGCTGTCGAAGAAGTTGCACGACTCGAACCGGCAGTTCACGAACGCCGACTCGTCGTGCTCGCTGACGTTGAAGCGAACGGTGCGGAACACGCACTCGGTGAACGTGGCGCCGGTGCTCCGGAGCTCGGTCATGTCCACGTTGTCGAACACCATCCCGGTGAACTCGACGCCGTCGAGGTCGCGCCCGTACCAGTCCTCGCCTGTGATGGTCTCGCCCGCGCTGGTCACGGGGCGAGCCTAGCCTGTGCCCGGGATGCCGCGCGGAGTAGCATCCTGCCCACAGAAGGGGGCACGATGACGACTCTCGACGGGCGGAACGCGACGGCGCTGCTGGTGATCGACGTGCAGAACGGGGTGATCGGCGAGGCGTACCGGCGGGACGAGATCGTGGAGAGGATCCGCGGCCTGGTGGATCGGGCGCGCGAGGAGTCCGTGCCGGTGGTGTGGATCCAGCACTCGGACGAGAACCTGCCCTACGGCAGCGAGGCCTGGGAGTACGTCGCGGAGCTGCGTCGCGCCGACGACGAGCCGCTCGTGCCCAAGCAGTACGCGGACGCGTTCGAGGACACGACCCTGGAGGCGGTGCTGGCGGATGCGGGCGTCGGACGGATCGTCGTGACGGGCTCGCAGACCGACGAATGCATCCGCGGGACGATCCACGGCGCGGTCGTCCGCGGTTACGACGTCACCCTGGTGGGCGACGCGCACACGACCGAGGACCTCTCGCCCTGGGGTGCGCCGCCTCCCGAGCTGGTGATCGCCCACACGAATCTGTACTGGTCGAACCACCGCGCTCCCGGCCGGACCGCCGAGGTGGTGGACGCGGCGGAGGTCGCCTTCGGCTGAGCGCCGCCATCGTCACCCGCTCCCGGTTCGGGTCCGGGCTCGCCCGGTACCCTCGGAGCATGGCCAACGACCTCGCGAACTTCTTCGGCGATGTGGGGCCGTTGGTGTTCTACCTGGCCGTCTGGGGGCTGGTCTTCGCCGGGACGGCGCTGTTCGTCGGGGTGTTCATCCCGTTCATCACCGGTGACTCGCTGCTGTTCGGCGCGGGCATCCTCACCGGGACGAACCCGGAGCTGTCCATCTGGGTGCTCGCCATCGGCGTCGGGGTGGCCGCGGTGCTCGGCGACCAGGTCGGCTTCTGGCTCGGCCGCCGGTTCGGCCGTCCGTACCTGACCCGCCGCGGCGGGCGCTGGGTGCAGGCGGGCGTGCGCCGGGCGGAGCGCTTCTACGAGCTCTTCGGCTGGTGGTCGGTGGTCATCAGCAGGTACATCCCGTGGGGACGCGTCTTCATCCCTCCGATCGCCGGCATCAGCGCGATGCGGTACTGGCGCTTCCTCACCGCGAACATCGTCGGAGCACTCAGCTGGGGCGTGCTGATCACCGTGATCGGGTACTTCGCCGCCGTGAACCCGAGCGTGCGCCCGCTCGCCTACGTGGTCGCCGGGGTGGTCATCCTGGCCTCGATCGTCGCGGGCGTGCGCGCCTGGCTGCTCGATCGCCGGGCGCGCCGCCGCGTCAGTCCTGGTTGCTGAAGGCCGCGTCGAACGACGCTGTCGGCTGCTTCCACAGCAGGGAGCGGATGTAGCCCACCGCCTCCTTCGCGCCGTGGAGGCGGTCCATCCCGGCGTCCTCCCACTCGATGGAGATCGGACCGGTGTAGCCGATGGACTCGAGCGCCCGGAACGCGTCCTCCCACGGCACGTCGCCGTGCCCGGTGGAGACGAAGTCCCAGCCGCGGCGCGGGTCGCCCCACGGGAGGTGCGAACCGAGCACCCCGGCCCGGCCGTTCTTCGGCCGCAGACGCGTGTCCTTGCAGTCCACGTGGTAGATGCGGTCCTGGAAGTCGACGATGAAGCCCACGGGGTCGATGTCCTGCCACATCATGTGGCTGGGGTCCCAGTTGAAGCCGAACGCCTCGCGGTGGTCGATCGCCTCGAGCGTCCGCACGCTGGTCCAGTAGTCGTAGGCGATCTCGGACGGGTGCACTTCGTGCGCGAACCGCACGCCCTCGCCGTCGAACACGTCGAGGATGGGGTTCCAGCGGTCGGCGAAGTCCTGGTAGCCGCGGTCGAACACCTCGGCCGGGACGGGCGGGAACTGGGCGACGTAGGGCCAGATGCTGGAGCCGGTGAAGCCGACGACCGTGTCCACGCCCAGCTTGCGGGCGACCTTGGCGGTCAGCTTGAGCTCCTCGGCCGCGCGCTGGCGGACGCCCTCGGGGTCGCCGTCGCCCCACACCTTGGAGCCGACGATCGCCTGGTGGCGGAAGTCGATCGGGTCGTCGCAGACGGCCTGACCCTTGAGGTGGTTGGAGATGGCCCACACCTTCAGCCCGTACCGATCGAGCAGATCGAGGCGCTCCTGCAGGTAGGCGTCGTCCTCCGCGGCGCGCCAGACGTCGAGGTGCTCGCCGGAGCAGGCGATCTCGAGGCCGTCGTAGCCCCACTCGGAGGCGTACTTCGCGACCTCCTCCAGCGTGAGGTCGGCCCACTGCCCGGTGAACAGGGTGACCGGGTGCGTCCGCCCCGACTCCGTCGCGGGGGCTTCACGTGTCTCGTCCGTCATGGGTTCGTTCCCCTCGTTGTCGTTCTCGTGTCTACTGTGCGATGTCGACCCAGGCGCCCGACTCGGCCGAGTCGATCACCGCGTCGGTGACCCGCACGGCCCGCAGGCCGTCGGCGAAGCGCGGGAGGCCGTCGGGGCTCTCGCCCGCGACGGCGGCGTACGTGTCCGCCACGAACGCGTTGAACGCGTCCTGGTATCCCTGCGGGTGCCCGGACGGGACCACGCACAGGCGCGCCGCGTCCTCGCTGAGCTGGTCGGCGTCGCGCGGCACGATCAGGCTGCCCTTCCGCCGGCCGATCCACAGCGTCTCCGGCTGCTCCTGGTCGAAGGCGACGCTCTCGGCGCTTCCGGCGATCTCGAGCCAGAGCCGGTTCTTACGGCCCGGCGCGACCTGCGACACCAGCAGGGTGCCGAGTGCGCCGGAGTGCGTCTCGACCACGACGGCGACCGCGTCCTCCGTGGTGATCCCGCTGTGCGAGGCCCGCTCGGCGAACACCGTGCGCTTCGTCGCGGACACCCGGCTGACGCGGTCGCCGCTGACGAACTCGACCAGGTCGACGAGGTGCGACCCGATGTCGGCGAACGCCCGGGAGCGACCGCCCTGGCGCGCATCCACCCGCCAGTTGTCATCGCTCTCGCCGAGCAGCCAGTCCTGGAGGTAGGACGCGTTGATGCTGAGCACGCGGCCAGCCTCACCGGAGGCGAACCGCGAGCGCGCTTCACGCACCATCGGGTGGAAGCGGTACACGAAGGGCACCGTGGCCGTGCGTCCCTCCGCCGCGGCCACGAGGCCTTCGGCGTCGGCGACCGTCGTCGCCAGCGGCTTCTCGCACACCACATCCTTGCCCGCGGCGAGCACGGCGGCGGCCTGCTCCGCGTGCAGGGCGTTGGGCGTGGTGACGTGCACCAGGTCGATGGTGTCGTCGGACAGCACCTCCTCGAGCGAGGAGTACGCCCGGCCGATTCCGAGCCGTTCCGCCGCCGCCACCGAACGCTCCGGCGTGGAGGAGACGATGCCCGCCACGTCGGCCCGTGCGGCGCGGGCGGCGCGGGAGTGCACCTCCGCCATGAAGCCGCCACCCACGATCGCGACGCGGAGGTTCGCGCCCGCCGCGGTTCCGTCCCGGCGGGTCAGCCCGCCGTTCGTCGCCGCCGTCGCCATGGCGGTCGGCTCGTTCCCGTCCGTACCCTCGCTCATACCGTCAGCCTCACGCCAGGGTCGCCGCGCGCGGGTCCCAGTCCTCCGGCAGGGCGGGAGCGACCTCGACGGTGCTCTCCACCTCGACCGGCGTCCGCGACTCCCCCGCCTCGATGGTCGACACCATGATGTCGAGCACGTGGTACGCCTGCTCGCCGGACGCCCGCTCGGGCACGCCGGCCCGGATGGCCCGGGCGAGCTCCACCACACCGATGCCACGCGTGGCGGTGGTTCCGGTCGACGGAACCGTGTTCACGCCGTCGGCGTCGTGCACCAGCAGCTCGCCTTCGAAGGTGTTCGGGTCGGGAACGACGACCGTGCCGTCGATCCCCGCGACCTCGAACTGGGTGCGGCCGAGCTTCGAATCGAAGCTGAACACGGCCTGCGCCGTCTGCCCGCTCTCGAACTCGTACAGGGCGCTGACGTGGGTCGGGACCGTGACGGCGAACTCCTCGCCGGCGCGCGGACCCGATCCGATGATGCGGCTCTCCCGCGCCTTCGACGCGACGGCGCTGACCCGTGCGACCGGTCCGAAGAGCTGCACGAGCGCGGTCAGGTAGTACGGGCCGATGTCGAACAGCGGCCCCGCGCCCTCCTGGAACAGGAAGTCGGGGTTCGGGTGCCACGACTCCGGCCCCGGGCTCTGCATGAGCGTGAGCGCGGTGAGCGGCGCTCCGATGTCGCCGTGCTCGATCAGTCGCCGGGCGGACTGGATGCCGGAACCGAGGAACGTGTCGGGCGCGGTCGCGACCCGGAGGCCCTTGGCGTGGCCCGCCTCAAGCAGTTCGCGTCCGCTCGCGCGGTCGAGGGCGAACGGCTTCTCGCTCCAGACGTTCTTGCCCGCGGCGAGCGCCTGCAGGGCGACGTCGACATGCACCTTCGGAATGGTCAGGTTGACGACGATCTCGATGGCGTCGTCGGCGAGCAGCTCCTCGACCGTCCCGGACCCGGGGACGCCGTACTTCTCGGCCTGCGCCTGTGCGCGCTCGAGGTCGATGTCGGCGACGAACCGCACGTCGAGGTCGGGGAACGAAGTGAGGTTGCCGAGGTACTCGTTGCTGATGACACCGGCGCCGATGACGCCGACTCCGACGCGCCCGGCGCTCACGCGAGGCCCTTCGAGGTGAGGAAGGCGAAGCTGTCGGCGACGGCCTGGAAGCGGTCGCCGCGCGAGTCGTCGAGTTCGATCACGCGGAGCGCCTCAGGGGCCGCGGCGATGATCTGCTCGATCGGCAGCGAGCCCTGGCCGACGGCGACCTGGTCCTTCGTCTCGTGCGTGCCGGGGCCGTCCTTGATGTGCAGCGCGACCACGCGGTCGCCCAGCTTCGGCAGGAAGGACACCGGGTCCGCGCCGCCCACGGCGACCCAGTACGTGTCGACCTCGAGGACGACCTCGGGCGCGAGCCGGCCGGCGAAGAACTCGAGCGCCGTGACGCCGTCGATGGTGCTGGAGATCTCGTGATCGTGGTTGTGGTACCCCACGCGGATGCCGTACCTGGCGGCGACCTCGGCGGCGGCGTTGAGCTGCTCCGCCGTCTTCGCGACGTCGTCGGCGCTCTGCCACTTGTCGGGAGCGACGAACGGGTCGATGACCGTCTGGATGCCGAGGGCCTTCGCCGACTCGAACACCCGGTCGAGGTCGCCCCCGATGAAGCCCTGGTGCGTGGTCGGCGCGGAGAGACCAGCCTCGGCCAGGCCGTCGCGAAGCGCGTCACCGAAGTCGAGGAAGGCGAACGGCTCCACCTGGGTGAACCCGATGTCGGCGATGCGCTTCAGGGTTCCGACCGTGTCTTCGGTCAGGAGTTCGCGGACCGTGTACAGCTGCACGGAGACTTTTGACGTCGACACTGTTCTCCTCGTCGAGTTCTTGGGTGAAGGCTTCTTGGGATGGAAGCTTCTGGGGTGGAGGCGCCGAAGGGGCGCGGGAACCATTCAATCGGCACTTCTGCCGGATGTCAAACAAAAGTCGACGTATGCGTGCATGACTTTGAGCACCGCGCCGTCACTGTGGTTCAATACCCTCATGACCGACAGCGCGCGAGACTCGGTGCTCGTCGCCGCAGACGCCGCGGAGCTGCTGGCGATCCTGCGCGACGGCATCCCGCGCACCCGCGCGCAGCTCGCCGAGCTGACCGGGATGGCGCGGTCGACCATCGCGTCGCGGATCGACACCTTGACCGGAGCGGGCCTCGTCGCGCCCGCCGGCGACGACGTGTCGTCGGGCGGCCGCCCTCCGGCGCGCATCCGCTTCAACCCCGACTCCCGCGTCATCGTCGCGATCGATCTGGGCGCCACCCACGGCGTCGTCGCCCTGGCGAACCTCGCCGGCACGATCGTGGCCAGCGAGTCGCGCCGCCTCCGCATCGCCGAGGGGCCGGAGGTCATCCTCGACTGGGCGCTCGAGACGGCGAGCGAGCTGTACATCGCCTCCGGCCGCCAGCCCGAGGAGCTCATCGGCGTCGGCGTGGGCGTCCCCGGCCCGGTCGAGCACTCGACCGGGCTGCCGGTCAACCCGCCGATCATGCCCGGATGGGACCGGTTCGACATCCCCGCCTACATCCGCCGGGTGTTCGACGTGCCCGTGCTCGTCGACAACGACGTCAACCTGCTGGCGCTGGGCGAGCAGGCGCTCATGTACCCGGACGAGACCGACCTCCTGTTCGTGAAGGTGGCGACGGGCGTCGGCGCCGGCATCATCAGCGGCGGCCGCCTGCAGCGCGGGGCCCTCGGCTCCGCCGGCGACCTAGGCCACGTCCGCGTCCCCTTCGGCACCGACACACCCAGCCACGGCGAGCAGGACGCCGACCTGGAGTCCCTGGTGAGCGGACCGGCCATCGCCCGGTCGCTCGCGGCGGCCGGCTTCCCCGCCGCGACCAGCGACGACGTCGTCGAGCTGGCACGCAGCGGCAACCCCGCCGTGCACAACGCGATCCGTCAGGCGGGCCGCGACCTCGGAGCCGTGGTCGCGACCTGCGTGAACCTCCTCAACCCGTCGACCATCGTGGTCGGCGGGAGCCTCTCCCGCGTCGGCGAGCAGCTGCTCGCCGGGATGCGCGAGGTCGTCTACCAGCGGTCGACACCGCTCGCGACGCAGCATCTCACCATCACGCAATCGCGCTCCGGCGAGACCGGCGGCGTCATCGGCGCCGCCATCATGGTCGTCCAGCGGGCGCTCGATCCCGAGGCGGGCATCCCGCGCACCCTCTTCCGCTGACACGCGGGAGCGGACGGGCGGAACGCCGCAGCACCGCATCCTGAACACACTCGAATCGATTCGAAGACGAAGACGCAGCACAATGACCACCGAACAGCACACACCATCTGAAAGGAGTGCCGTGAGCACCCGCAGCGAAACCTCCGGCCGCCCCCTCCGCGCCGGCGTCGTCGGCCTCGGCTGGGCCGGCCAGCAGCACATGGCCGCCTACGACGCCCTCCCCGGCGTCGAGCTCGTCGCCATCGCCGGGATGGAGGACGGCCCCCGCGCCGAGCTCGGCGAGCAGTACGGCCTCGAGCGGCTCTACCGCGACTGGAAGGATCTCGTCGCCGACGGCGACCTCGACGTCGTCAGCGTCGCCGTGCCGACCTTCCTGCACGCCCCGATCGCCGTGGGCGCGCTGGACGCGGGCATCCACGTCCTCAGCGAGAAGCCGATCGCCCGCACCGCGGCCGAGGCGGAGACGATGGTGGATGCGGCGCACCGCGCCGGCCGCGTGCTGGAGGTCGCCTTCAACCACCGGCGCCGTGGCGACATCCAGGCGCTCAAGGCAGCGATCGACGCCGGCCAGATCGGCCGGCCGTACCACGCTCGCGCCGTCTGGCTGCGCCGGGCGGGTATCCCTGCGCTCGGCAGCTGGTTCACCAACCGCGAGATGGCCGGCGGCGGTCCGCTGATCGACATCGGCGTGCACGTGCTCGACTACGCGCTGCACCTGTTCGGCGAGCCGCGGGTCGTCGCGGTCTCCGCGGTCACCCACTCCGAGCTCGGCGTGCGCGGCCGCGGCGGTGCGACCGCGTCGAAGCAGCACGTCGGCTCGGCCTACGAGGTCGAAGACCTCGCGAGCCTGCTGCTCCGCCTCGAGGGCGGCGGCTCGATCGTGCTCGAGACCAGCTGGGCGGCGTACCGTCCGGCCGGCGACGAGTTCGGCATCACGCTGTACGGCACGGAGGGCGGCGCGGACCTGCGCGTCGTCGACTACGCGCCCTCCGGCGAGCTCACCATCTTCACCGGCGACGGCGAGCAGATCGAGGACATCAGCGTCACCGCCGACCCCGGCCGCGGCCACCTGGCCGTCGTCGAGACGTTCCTCGAGCACGTCGCCGACCCGTCCGGCTGGGCGAACTGGGACGGCGCCCTCGCCCTCGAGCGGGCGCGCGTCATCGACGCCGCCTACGAGTCCGCGCGGATCGGCGCCGAGGTCCGGCTCGCCCCCTCCCACGCCGCGACCGCCCCGGCGCAGCCGGATCGTGCCGCAGCCGGCGCCACCACGAAAGGAGCATGACCATGACCCTGCGCGTCACCGTCTGGAATGAGGGCGTCCACGAGGCGACCCAGCCCGAGATCGCCGCGATCTACCCGCACGGCATCCACGGCGCCATCGCCGAGGGCCTGCGCGACCTCCTCGGCGACGATGTCGTCGTGCGGACGGCCACGCTCGACGACCCCGAGCACGGGCTCGACGAGCAGTCCCTCGCCGAGACCGATGTGCTGCTGTGGTGGGGGCACATCGCTCACGACCGCGTCTCGGACGAGGTCGTGGAGCGGGTCCGGCAGCACGTGCTCGGCGGGATGGGCCTGATCGTGCTGCACTCCGGCCACTTCTCGAAGATCTTCATCCGGATGCTCGGCACGACGTGCTCGCTGCGCTGGCGCAACCCGGAGGGCGGCGAGCGCGAGCTCGTGTGGTCGGTCAACCCGACCCATCCGATCGCCGAGGGTGTGGACCAGCCGATCGTCATCGAGGCGCAGGAGATGTACGGCGAGTTCTTCGACATCCCCACGCCCGACGACCTCGTTTTCATCAGCTCGTTCACCGGGGGCGAGGTCTTCCGTTCCGGCGTCACGTTCACGCGCGGGCGCGGCAAGATCTTCTACTTCAGCCCGGGCGACCAGGAGTATCCGGTGTACTTCCACCCGCAGGTCCGCCGGGTGCTCGCCAACGGCGTCCGGTGGGCGGCTCCGGTCCCGAGTGCGCGCCAGGCGCCCGAGGTGTCGAACCCCCAGCCGGTCTGAGCCCGTCCGCCCGACCCCGCCATCCCGACCATCGCCACACCGAGGAGACGAGCCCCATGACCGACGCCCTCGCGACGCTCCCCGAGCCGCGCCACCCCGACCCCGCGGACGCCCCGCCGCTGCGCTGGGGCGTGCTCGGCCCCGGCGGCATCGCCGCCGACTTCACCGACGCGCTCCACCGGCACACCCGGCAGCGGGTCGTCGCGGCCGGGTCCCGCTCGGCCGAACGTGCGGCGGCGTTCGCGGCGGCACACGGCGCCGAGCGCTCCTACGGCTCGTACGAGGCCCTGGTCGCTGACCCGGACGTCGACGTGGTCTACGTCGCGACCCCGCACAGCGAGCACCTGGAGCACTCCCTCCTGGCCATCGCCGCAGGGAAGCACGTGCTCATCGAGAAGCCGATGGCCGTCACGGCCGAGCAGGCGCGCCGGATCGTCGCCGCGGCGCGCGAGGCCGGCGTCTTCGCCATGGAGGCGATGTGGACCCGCTACCTGCCGCAGACGGACATCGTCCGGCAGCTGCTGGAGCGCGACGCCCTCGGCGAGCTGCGCGTCGTGACGGCCGACTTCGGCGGCCGGGCGGCGTTCGACCCCACGAGCCGGCTCTGGGATCCAGCGCTCGCGGGCGGCGCCCTCCTCGACCTCGGCGTCTACACCGTCTCGTGGGCGTCGTTCGCACTGGGCGCCCCGGCCGGCATCATCGCGACGGGCGCCCTGGCGGAGACCGGGGTGGATGCGCAGGCCGCGCTGCTGCTGTCGTCCGCCGACGGCGCCCAGGCGCTGCTGAGCACGAGCCTTCTCGCCGGCACGCCGTCCCTCGCCACGATCTGCGGCAGCGACGGCCGGGTCGAGACCGACAGCCCGTTCTGGGGGCCGAGCGGCCTCCGTGTGTTCCGGGCCGACGGCACGCTCGCCGCGCACTGGCGCGACCCGTACGGCCGCCCGCATCGGGACGGGATGGCCTACGAGGCCGCCGCCCTCGCGCGCTTCGTGGCGGAGGGACGGACCGAGTCGCCGCTGCACCCGCTCGCGGAGGCCGTCGACACGCTGGCGACCATCGACGAGGCCCGGAGGCAACTCGGCGCGACGCGCGTGGAGTGACGGCGAGGGTCGGCGGGACGCGGCACAATGGAGAGGTGCTCGACTCCGCTCCGTACCGCACCGCCGACCTGTACCGGCCGGCCGTCCTGGCGGATCTGAGCCCGGCGCGTCCGGCCCCTGTCCCTGTGGTTCCGGCCGTTCCCGGTCAGACCGGGCATCTGGCGCGCGTGGTGGCGCGATCGAGCGACCGCGTCGGCTGGCTGCGGGCACGCAGCCGCGGCATCACCGCCACCGACGTCGCCAAGCTGTCGAGCCCCCGCTCCATCCGCGCCGCGGCCTACGACAAGCTCCACGGCACCGGATTCAGCGGCAACGTCTTCACGCAGCACGGACGCTCCCGCGAGCCCGAGATCGCCGCGTGGGTGGCCGCGACGCACGGCATCGAGCCGTCCGAGCTGCTCTTCCACGCCGAGCGCGACCGCCGGCACCTGGCCACACCGGACGGGCTGATCCTCCGCACGGGCGGACGCATCGAGCTGGCCGAGATCAAGACGACCAACAAGCCGTTCCGCAGCATCCCGCGCCCCTACCTCCGCCAGATCTGGTGGCAGCAGTACGTGCTCGGCGCCGAGCGCACCCTCTTCGTCTGGGAGCAGCACGACGGCTTCGTGCCGCTCCGCGACGAGCCGGAGTGCCGCTGGGTGGACCGCGACGACGCGGAGATCGCCAAGCTGGTCGCGCTGGCCGCCGACCTCATCGAGGTGCTGCGTCAGGCGACCTCGGCGCGTCCGCCTGCCGCTCCCACCACCGGGTCCGCCTCGGTCCCCGCAGCGACCTCCGTCGGGACGGCGACGGCACCGACCGGGATGCGCGTCAGCGCCACGGCGTAGACGGCGATCCACGCGACCGCCACTGTCGTGCCGATCAGCTCCAGCCAGGCGCCGACGTCCGCGCCGACGCGCACGATCGCCAGCAGCCCGCCGACGATGGTGATCACGGCGACCGCGGCGCAGCTGATCCGTGAGAGGCGCGAGATCCGCGGGAGGCTGCGGCTGAAGCCGACCTGCAGCATCGCGAAGCACGCCGCCGCGAATCCGAGCACCGCCGAGACGGTGTGGATGAGGTCCTGCGGCGTCGACCGCGGATCGGCGAGCGGCACCGGGCAGTACGCCGAGCAGGTGATCTGCGAGGCGAGCACGAAGCACAGCGCGGCGAAGCCGAGGCTGAGCGCAGGCGACCAGCGCCCCAGCAGCGGGGCCGTCGACCGCACATGGCCGCTCGCCAGCGCGATCGTGAAACCGCCCGCCGCGATGAGCAGGAGCGCGACGGCGAACGGGCCGGCCGTGGCCGCGCCCCGGGCGCCGAGCTCGCTGACGTACACCGGGTACGGCACCGTCAGGCGCGCGGCCCAGATGATGGTCAGCCCGCCCAGGACGCAGAAGGTGCCGATGGCGAGCAGGATCGGGACGGCGCGCTGCCAGCCCCGCGCGAACGCCGGGACGGCGAACGGCTCGCGGGCGATCCGCAGCAGTCGTCGCACGGGGCCTCCTCGGTCCGGGGTCGATGAATCCTACCCGGCGCACCGCTGGGAACGTACTGGGGGTATCCGAAACAGATTGTTCACATGCGGTGACCCGTCCGTAACACCGGTGACGCATGGCCGGGATTGACTGGACGGACACCGCCCGGCGCGGCGGCACACGGATGAGGGGATGACGAATGCCGAAGACGATGCGGGCGGCGCTGCTCGACGAGGCCGGTGGGCCCGACACCCTGCGCATCGGCGACACCGCCTACCCGGACAAGGTGAACTCCGAGTTCCTCGTCAAGGTCGTCGCCTCGAGCGTCAACCCGATCGACGCGAAGACGCGCGCCGGACGCGGAGTGTTCGACGCCATCCACAGCTTCCCCGCCGTGCTCGGTCACGACTTCAGCGGCGTCGTCGTGGAGTCGCCGTACAGCGCGCATCCCATCCGTCCGGGCGACGAGGTGTTCGGGATGGTGATGGTGCCGCGCTACGGCGGCAGCTACGCCGAGTACCTGTCCGTGCCCTCGCTCAGCGTGGTGCGCAAACCTGCCACGCTCTCGCACATCGAGGCGGCGGCCGCCCCGCTCGCGGCGCTCACCGCGTGGGGCATGGTCGTGGAGGTGGCGAAGGCCCACGAGGGTCAGCGGATGCTCATCCACGCCGGCAGCGGCGGTGTCGGGCACTTCGCGGTGCAGTTCGCCTCGTACTTCGGCGCCCACGTGATCGCGACCGCGTCGGGCAGCAAGGCGTCCTGGCTGCGCTCGCTCGGCGCCGCGGAGGTCGTGGACTACACGACCACCCGCTTCGAGGAGGTGGTGCACGACGCCGACGTCGTGATCGACCTCGTCGGCAACGTCCACGACGACACCGGCACGCGATCGCTCTCGGTCGTGCGGCCCGGCGGGCTCATCATCAACGTCCCCACCGGCAGCTGGCCCACGTTCATGGAGGACGTGGCCGGCGCCGGGCTGCGCGGCACCCACTACAAGGTGGCTCCGGACGGCAACACCCTGGCCGTCATCGCGCGACTGCTCGAGGCGGGCAATGTCCGGGTGCACGTCGACCAGATCTTCCCGCTCGAGCGGATCGCAGAGGCGCACGAGGCGATCGAGGCGGGCCACACCCGCGGCAAGGTGGTCGTGAAGATCGCCGAGGGTTAACCGGCGACCGGCTCGAGCGGCCGCTCCATCACCCAGTCGTCCTCGTACCGGTCCCCGACCAGGAAGCGCTTCGACCCCACCCGCTCGAAGCCGTGCTTGCCGTAGAACCGGTGCGCGCGGTCGTTCTCCTCGTTGACGCCCAGCCAGATGCCGGCGGCGCCCGCCTCGGCGGCGACGCGGAGGCTCTCCGTCATCAGCCGGCCGGCGACGCCATGACCGTGGTGGCCCGGCATCACGTAGCACTTGCTGAGCTCGGCGCTGGGCCGCAGGCGGATGCTGCCCCGCACATCCTCATCGCTCGGCTCACCGAGGTTCACCATCGTGTAGCCGATCGCGCCGCTCTCGTCCTCGGCGAGCAGCAGCCGTCTCGCCGGGTCAGCCAGGTACTCGGCGAAGCGCTCCTCGGAGAGCACGGCGGCGATGAACGCCGCCTTCGCCTCCTCGGTGGTGTGCGGCGGACAGGCGAGCGGGAAGGTCACGGCGGCGACGGCGGCCAGGGCGGCCTCGTCACCGGCGGAGGCCGGGCGGATGGTGATGGTCACCCCTCCAGCCTAGACAGCGGAACGGCCGCCTCCCGAGCGGGAGACGGCCGTTCCGGGCGGGATGCGGCTA
Organism: Leifsonia shinshuensis; assembly: GCF_031456835.1. NCBI lineage: Bacteria > Bacillati > Actinomycetota > Actinomycetes > Micrococcales > Microbacteriaceae > Leifsonia > Leifsonia shinshuensis. The sequence continues at coordinate 3,446,320 of NZ_JAVDVK010000001.1, read as the reverse complement.
GTGCCGGCCCTGGGCGACCCAGCTGAGCAGGTCGAAGGAGACGCCGCCGAGTCCGGTGACGTCGTCGTAGCCCTTCGCGGTCTTCAGCGAGGTGTCCTGGTCCAGCGTCACCAGGTAGGTGTTGCCGCTGATCTTGCTGGTGTAGACCAGCGCCTGCGGCGGGTTCTGCGGCAGCACGTCGCGGAACGCGTTCGGCAGGATGCGCTTCACGCCGTACAGCGTCGGGTTGGCGAACCCGATCGTCGTGCGCGTCGCCTGCTGCACGATCGCGATCTGGGCGGCGACGATCGGCGAGGCCAGCGACGTTCCGCCGTAGGTCTCGTTGATGTAGTCGCCGGTCGCGAGCGTCGTGTCGTCCACGATGGGCCGGATCCCGATCGAGAAGCCGGTGTACGGGTCGGCCAGCGCCGCGACGTCGGGCGAGACGCGCTTGCCCTGGGCGAGAGCGGCGGGGACGATGCCGCGTTGGTAGTCGGGCTGCGCGAAGACCGCGCTCACCCCACCGCCGGCGCCGCCCACGAACCGGGTGCCCGGCAGGGGCTGGGCGTAGCTCAGGGTGCCGTCCGCGTTCTTGACGATCTGGTCGAACTGGTCGCCCCAGCCGGTCTCCCACGCGATCTTGCCGTTCTTGTCGATCCCGGTGCTGGTGCCGCCGACCGAGGTCACCCACGGGGAGGACGCCGGGAAGTCCGGAGACGCGTAGCCGAGGTTCGCGACCTCGTCGCCGTTGTCACCGCTCGAGAAGTACAGGCCGATTCCTTCGCCGGCCGCCTGCAGCTGCAGGTTGACCTCACCCTGGATCACATCCGACGGCACAGCCTCGCCGAGGTTGCCGTAGCTGTTGCTGACGATGTTCGCGAGCTTGTTGTCGAGGATCTTCGACATCGCGATGTCCAGGCCGCCCGAGCAGTCGGTGCCGCCGACGTAGAGGATGCGCGCACCCGGTGCGATGCCGTGGACGGACTCGACGTCGAGCGTCTGCTCGCCCTGCCATCCGCTCGGCTGCTGGCAGAGGTCCTGGTCGGTGAACTCGCTCGGCTTGGGGACGAGCTGCTGGTAGCTGGAGTTCGTGAGGCCCGGCTCGCCGTTCTGCTGCGAGTACGTGTTGACGTCCTTCAGGATGCTGGGGCTCGCGTAGGCGTCGATGATCGCCACAGTCTGCCCGGTGCCGTTGATGCCCTTCGCGGCGAGGTCGTTCAGCCCGTAGGCGCTGCGCAGCTGCTTCGGCGTGTAGCCGCAGTTGTTGGTGCTGTACTGCGTCTGGCCGTTGTACGCGGGCGGGACGGTCACCGTGTGCTCGCCGATGTAGTTCGAGCACGGGGCGTCGATGACCGGCGCCGCGGCGGCCAGCTTGCGCGAGACCTGCGGGTCACCGGTCGCGCCGAGATCGCCCTGCTTGATCGAGTCGGGGCGCGTGGTCGTGCGCGACTGCTCGACGCTGATCGCCGAGACCTTCGCCGCGATCGACGCCGGCACCGACGGGGCGGAGGCCGGAGCGATCAGCTCGCGGTCGCCGTGCTTGAACGAGTGCAGCGACGTGCCGAAGACGGACCCGAGCTGGTCGGGCGTCCCCCGGAAGACGACGTACTGACGGCTGTCCGGGACGCCCTGGATGGTGAGCCCCGCGGCCTTGATGAAGTTGACCACCGAGTCGAAGTCCGCCTTGGTCGGCGAGAACCGGTTGATCCACTGCTGCGGCGACAGCGCCTTGCGGTAGCCGCGGTCGAGCGGGCTGGAGACCGCCTTGGCGAGCGCCTCCGCGCCCTTCTGGTCGCGCAGCGGGAGGTAGATCTCGCCCTGCACCGTGGTGTCGGCGGGAGCCGCCCCGGCGTCGTTCGCCGCAGTGGCCCACGCGGGGACGGAGCCGGCGTAACTCACCCGGTCGGCGGCGCCGGCCGCGGATGCCCCCGCCAATGACAAAGCCACCACGGCGGACGTGGTGGCGACGATCCCGAGCGCCCTCTTGTGGAGGGATCGAGTGGTGCGACGTGTCATGTATGTCATCCTTCGATTCGGACGGGCTCTTCGATGAGCCGCCGCGCGACGCGCGACAGGAGCGACCCTAAACCCGCTCGTTCTACCGCCACAAGAGGGGGTAGAAGAGTCTGTCGAAACGGTTGAGGTGGATGAAGGATTCTCACTGCGCAAATATCCCTGACCCGGCCGGAAAACGGCGACGGGGCCGGGGCCGATAAGCGGCCCCGACCCCGTCGGGAAGTTCGTGGAACGAACTCAGATGGCGTTGACGTCCAGCGGGATGCCCGGGCCGAACGTGGTCGACACGGCGCCCTTCTGGATGTAACGGCCCTTCGCGGCGGACGGCTTGAGACGCACGACCTCCTCGAGGGCGGTGGTGATGTTGTCGTTCAGCTGCTCGGCGGTGAAGCCGGCCTTGCCGACGACGAAGTGCACGTTCGCGTGCTTGTCGACGCGGAACTCGATCTTTCCGCCCTTGATGTCGGAGACGGCCTTCGCCACATCCGGGGTGACCGTGCCCGTCTTCGGGTTCGGCATGAGGCCGCGCGGGCCCAGCACCTTGCCGAGCCGGCCGACCTGGCCCATGAGCTCCGGCGTCGAGACGGCCGCGTCGAAGTCGGTGTAACCGCCGGCGACCTTCTCGATCAGGTCGGCGCCGCCGACCTCGTCCGCACCGGCCGCGATGGCCGCCTCGGCCGCGGGGCCGGTGGCGAACACGATGACGCGGGCGGTCTTACCCGTACCGTGAGGAAGAATGACGGTACCGCGGACCATCTGGTCCGCCTTGCGCGGGTCCACGCCGAGCTTCAGCGCGACCTCGACGGTCGAGTTGAACTTGGCGGAACCGGTCTCCTTCGCCAGGGCGACGGCCTCGGCGGGGGTGTAGAACTTTCCGGCCTCGATCTTCTCGGCCGCGGCCCGGTAGGCCTTGGACTTCTGTGCCATGTGATTTCTCCTAACGAGAATGTGGTGCGAGCCTGGCCGGCTCTTCCACGAGATGTCTGTGGGGGTGCGGGGCTTACGCCTCGACCGTGATGCCCATCGAACGGGCGGTGCCTGCGATGATCTTCGACGCCGCGTCGATGTCGTTGGCGTTGAGGTCGACCATCTTCTGCTCGGCGATCTGGCGCACCTGCTCCTGGGTCAGCTTGCCGACCTTGGTGGTGTGCGGCACGCCGGAGCCCTTGGGGACGCCCGCAGCCTTCTTGATCAGCTCGGCGGCCGGCGGGGTCTTCAGGACGAACGTGAACGAGCGGTCCTCGTACACGGTGATCTCGACCGGGATGACGTTGCCGCGCTGCGACTCGGTGGCCGCGTTGTACGCCTTGCAGAACTCCATGATGTTCACGCCGTGCTGACCCAGAGCCGGGCCGATCGGCGGGGCGGGGTTGGCGGCGCCGGCGTTGATCTGAAGCTTGATCAGACCGGTGACCTTCTTCTTCGGTGCCATGTCTCTTCCTTCTTTGTGTGTTCGAGCGGGTCAGGCCGCAGCCCTCGTCGCTCTCCCGGTGTCTCGGCCCTTCCGAGACCCGGTGTTCTGAAAAACAGTGGGGAGGCTCTGAATGTTCCCTAGAGCTTCGTGACCTGGTCGAAGCTGAGCTCGACCGGCGTCTCGCGCTCGAACAGGGACACGAGCACGGTGAGCTTGCCGCTCTCCGGCTTGATCTCGCTGATCGAGCCCGGCAGGCCCGCGAACGAGCCCTCCTTGATGGTGATGGTCTCGCCGATCTCGAAGTCGACCTCGGCGGGGATGACGCGCGCAGCGGACTTCTGACCCTTGGCGGCGCCCTTGGCCGGAGCGGCCTCGACCTGCACGAGGCTCTTCAGCATCGAGAAGGCCTCCTCGAAGCGCAGCGGCGTGGGGTTGTGCGCGTTGCCGACGAAGCCGGTGACACCCGGCGTGTGGCGGACGACGGACCAGCTGTCCTCGTTGAGGTCCATGCGGACGAGCACGTAACCGGGGATGCGGACCCGGTTGACCATCTTGCGCTGGCCGTTCTTGATCTCGACCACGTCCTCCATCGGGACCTGGACCTCGTAGATGTAGTCCTCCATGTTCATCGAGACCATGCGGTTCTCGATGTTGGACTTCACGCGGCGCTCGAAGCCCGCGTACGAGTGGATGACGTACCACTTGCCGATCTTGGAGCGCAGCTCCGTGCGGAACGCCTCGTAGGGGTCGGCGACAGCCTCCTCCTCCTCGTCCTCGACGGCGTCGGCGGCCGCCTCGGCCTCGTCCGCGCTGTCGACCTCGAGGGCCTCGTCCACGATGCGGTCGGCCTCGGGGTCGACCGCTTCCGCCATCGCGTCGAGCACGGCGTCGAGGTCGACCTCGGTGCCGTCGTCGGCGACGACGTGCAGCGCCTCGTGCTCGGCCGCGTCGGACGCCTCGTCCTCGCTGGCGAGGACGTTGCCGGTCTGCGCCTCGTCGTCTTCGGAGGACTGCTCCGCAGCGGGGGCCCAGTCCACGTCGTCGCGATTCGTCTCAGACACTGAATTCATTCCATTTCTTGTCGGGGAGGCCGTGCGGCCTGATCGACGTCGTCTACTTCGGGTTTCCGAAGACCCAGACGACACCCATGCCGAACACCCAGTCAAGGAGGGACACGAGAGCCATCATGATGATCACGAAAACGAGCACCACGCCGGTGTAGCTGAAGAGCTCCTTGCGGGTCGGAGTGACGACCTTCTTGAGCTCGCCGATGACCTGGCGGATGAACAGGGCGATCCGCGCGAAGGGGTTGCGCCGCTCAGCGCGATCCTTCTTCGCGTTGGCGACGATCTCCTCGCTCGGCTCGTCGATTACCTTTCGGGCCACCTCGTTACACCTTTCGTGGATCGGCACAGGTGCCGACTTGCAGGGCGGACAGGAATCGAACCTGCAACCTGCGGTTTTGGAGACCGCTGCTCTGCCAATTGAGCTACCGCCCTAGGAAAGCGAATCGCCAGACCTCACGTCGCCACCTCATCCAGGCTAGCCGATCGAACATCCGAACGTGCTGCTGATACCCCGGACGACCCGGCAGTGCTGCCGTCGCCGCACCGGGAAAAGGGCGCAGAAAAGCTTGGCAGATTCAACCACCGCGTCAAGTGTACGGGACGCCGGGGGTACCCGCAAAAGCGGCCAGGCCGCGGCGGCGCGATCAGAGCAGCTTGCGCTCCAGCGCCCAGGCGGTGAGCTCGTGGCGCGACGACAGCTGGAGCTTGCGGAGCACGGCCGACACGTGGGTCTCGACCGTCTTGATGGAGATGAACAACTCGGCGGCCACCTCCTTGTAGGCGTAGCCGCGCGCGATCAGCCGCATCACCTCGCGCTCGCGCGCCGAGAGGCGGTCCAGCTCGTCCGTCGTCTCCGCCTGCTCCCCCGACGCCGCTCCGAACGCGTCGAGGACGAACCCGGCCAGGCGCGGCGAGAAGACCGCGTCGCCGCCGGCCACGGCGAGGACGGCGTCGCTCACCTGACGCCCGGAGCTGCCCTTGGTGAGGTACCCACGCGCGCCGGCGCGGATGACGCCGACCACGTCCTCCGCGGCGTCGGAGACGCTGAGCGCCAGGAAGCGGCTGGCGCCCCCCTGCTCCACGACCAGTCGGATCACCTCGGCGCCGCCGCCGCCCGCACCACCGGGCAGGTGGACGTCGAGCAGCACCACATCCGGCCGCGACCCGACGATGGCGGCGACCGCCGCATCCACATCGGCCGCCTCCCCCACCACGCGCAGGCGCTCGTCCAGGTCGGCGCGGAGCCCGGAACGGAAGATGGAGTGGTCGTCGACCACCACGACCGTGACCGGTCGCGCGGTGCCGTCTGTCTCGCTCATGTCGCCTCTCACGTCGTCCCGGTCGCCTCGCCGGGGAGGTCGATGCTCAGCTGGATCTCGGTGCCGGAGTCCCGCGGCGCGACCGTCGCGCGCCCGCCCGCACGGCGCATCCGGCCGATGATCGATTCTCTGACGCCGAGGCGGCCTTCGGGAAGCGCATCCACGTCGAACCCCGGTCCGCGGTCGCGCACGAACACGTCGACCCGCTCCCCCGCGTGCTCGATGTAGACGGACACCTCGCCGCCCGCGTGCCGGGCCGCGTTGAGCATCGCCTCGCGCGCGGCCGCCCCCAGCTCGGACGGCGCAGTGCGCACCGGCTCCCCGACCGAGACGACGTCGAAGTGCACCGCGTGGTCCACCTCGAGGGCCGCGGCGACCTCCCGCAGCTCGCCGGCGAGGTCGCGCTCGGCGCCGGAGGGTGCCGCGGCAGCATCGGCGTAGAGCCACTCGCGCAGCTCCCGCTCCTGCGCCCGCGCGATCCGGCCCACCTCGCTCGACGCGCCGGCCCGGTTCTGGATCAGCGCCAGCGTCTGCAGGACGGAGTCGTGGAGGTGCGCGGCCATCTCGGCACGCTGCTCCTCCTTGATGCGGGCCGTGCGCTCGGAGATCAGCTCGCGCCACAGCCGCAGCCCCCACGGCGCCACCAGCACGGCCGCACCGGCGAGCACGGTGATCAGGATGCCGAGCCAGAGCACGCCGGGGCCGCCCGCGTCCTGCGTCACGGCGAGCGCCAGCGCGACGACGACCAGGAACGCACCGCACGAGATGCGGAACACCGTCGGGGTCAGCGGCGCGAAGGCGGCGGGCTCCTCGTCCGCCAGCTGCTCCCACGCGACGGCGAAGACCAGGAGCAGGGCGCAGGCGGCCAGCGCGCCGAAGCCCGCGCCGAGCGCGCCGCCCGCGGCGAGCACGATCGCCGAGATGCCGGCGACGGCGCCCGCCCCGGCGAGCACCCACGGCACGTTGACCCGGCGCCGCACGCCGTCCGCCGGGTCCGCGGCTCCGGCGGGGCGCAGGGGCGTCAGCGCCCACAGCCACAGATAGAGCAGGATCCCACCGCCGCCCAGGAAGGTCAGACCGACGAACGCCCACCGCACGGCGGCGAGCGGCCAGCCGAGATGATCGGCCAGGGCGACGCTCACCCCGCCCACCACGCAGGTGCGCGGACGCGCCAGCGGCGGGCGCCCGGCGCGCGTGCGCGGTCCGGCGGGAGCAGTGGAGGACATAGCCAGCATCCAATCAGACCCCCGGGGACCCCGCACCCGCCCGGGGCGAGGATCAGGGTGCGCTCAGGGGTTCACCCGATACCCGGCGTCCGGACGCGACGGCAGGATGTGGAGCATGTCACAGAACGAATCGACCCGGCCGGTGGGGACCCCCGGCAACCCGTACGGAGGACCGCGGACCGGCTTCTCCGGCCGCGGCACCCGGTTCTTCGACTGGATGCGCGGCCTCGGCGTGGTCCGGTCCGACGGCTGGCTCGGCGGCGTCTGCGCCGGGATCGCCTACCGGCTGGGCATCGACCCGCTGATCGTGCGCGGCATCGTCGTGGTCGCCGGCATCCTCGGCGCCCCGGTGCTGCTGCTCTACGCGGCCGCCTGGGCGCTCCTCCCGGACCGCGACGGCCGCATCCACCTGCAGAGCCTGTTCGAGGGCGACTTCGAGCCGCCCATCGTCGCGATCGGCGTGATGCTGCTGCTCTCCCTGCTCCCCTGGACGAGCGGCTTCTGGTGGGCGCACGGCGCCTTCTGGGACGTCTCCGCCTGGGGAGACCTCGTCGGCAGGCTGGTGTGGACGCTCGTCGTGATCGGCGCGGTCGTCGCGCTGATCGTCGTGGCGGTGCGGGCGTCGGAGTCGCGGTCGGCAGGCGGCGCCCCGCAGGCTGCGTGGGCCGCCGGCGCGGCGAGTACGACGACGCCGACCGGCCCTGCGGCGGACACCGCGGCACCGGCTGAGGCGGCCTCTTCGGAGCCGTCGCCCGACACCGCGGAGTCGGACACGATCCAGCTGGACGTCGCCGCAGAGCCCACTCCTCCGCCCGCCCCGGTCCCGGGCGCCTCTCCCACCGACCTCGCCGACTGGCAGCAGCGCCAGGCGCAGTGGCGGGCGGAGCACGCCGCGTGGAAGCAGCGCCTCGCCGCCGACATGCGGGCCGTGAAGGCGCAGCGCTCCGCCGAGCTCCGCGCCCAGGTGGCCGTGGCGTCCGCCGACGCCGCCGCCCGCCGTGAGGCGTACCGCGCCGCGAACCCGCGGGTCGGGGCGGCCGTCGGCTGGCTCGCGGTGGGGCTCGCCCTCGTCGCGGGCTCGCTCGTCGCGATCGTCTGGCCGCAGCTGGCCGGTGTCGCGCGGTTCACGACGGCTGCCGGATTCGCAGCCGCGACCCTCGTGGTCGGCGTGGTGGTGCTCATCGCCGGTCTGGCCCGCCGCCGGAGCGGGTTCCTCATCTTCCTGGGGATCCTGCTCGCGGTCCTCACGGGAGTCGCCCTTCTCCTCGCGGGCGACGGCGTCGCCGGCTTCCGCATCACGGGCGAGGGCCTCCCCGTCCTGCTCCAGCACTGACCACGGACCGACAGGAGACCCCGAGATGACCGAACCGCAGAACACCACGCCGTACCCCACCGAGTCGCTCACCGACGCGACGACGCCCCTCGCACCGCCGCCCGCACCGTTCCCGCCGGCCGCCACCGCCGTCAGCGCTCCCATCCGCTGGGGCGGGGTGGTCTGGGGCGCGCTGCTGACCGTGTTCGCCGCCCTCACCCTGTGGATCGTCTCCTCGTCGGAGCGGGCGGCCGAGACGGCGAACTGGATCTCGGCCCTGACGCCCGGATCGGCATGGGCGCTCGGCGCCGCCGTCGTCGGCCTCATCATCGTGGTGTCGGCCCTGCTGGGCGGCCTGCGCGCGTCCCAGCGCCGGCGCCTGACCGGCCGGGGCTGAACTCGTCCACAACCTGGAGTGCGGACATCCTCTCCACGGATGTCCGCACTCGCGCGTCCACCGTCGGCCGTCCCTGACACGATGGCTGCATGACCACAGCGACCGACGCCCTCCTCCGCCTCCGCACGCTCGTCGGCCGGCCGGACGCCGACTTCCACGACGGGCAGTTCGAGGCGATCAGCGCCCTGGTCGACGACCGGCGGCGGGCGCTGGTCGTCCAGCGCACCGGGTGGGGCAAGTCAGCGGTCTACTTCGTGGCCACGATGCTGCTCCGGGGTCGCGGCGCCGGGCCGACCATCCTCGTCTCGCCGCTGCTCGCACTGATGCGCGACCAGGTCGCCGCCGCCGAACGCGCGGGTGTGCGAGCCGTCACGATCAATTCGGCCAACCGGCACGAGTGGGAGGACGTCGCCGCGCGGCTGCGCGACGACTCGGTGGATGTGCTGCTCGTCTCGCCGGAGCGGCTCAACAACCCCGAGTTCCGCGACACGCAACTGCCGGCCCTCGTCGAGCGCAGCGGACTCCTGGTGGTCGACGAGGCGCACTGCATCTCCGACTGGGGCCACGACTTCCGGCCCGACTACCGTCGCCTGCGCGACCTCATCGCGCTCCTGCCGGACGACGTACCCGTGCTCGCCACCACCGCGACAGCCAACGAACGCGTGGTGGCCGACGTGGTCGAACAGCTCGGTTCCGGGCGCGAGGCCGAGGTGCTGACCATCCGCGGCCCGCTCGCGCGGCGCTCGCTCCGGCTCGGGGTGCTCCCCCTCCCGGATGCCACCACCCGGCTCGCGTGGCTCGCCGGCCATCTCGACGACCTGCCGGGGAGCGGCATCGTCTACACGCTGACGGTCTCGGCCGCAGAGGACACCGCTCGTGTCCTCCGTCGCGCTGGGCACGAGGCGCACGCGTACACCGGGCAGACGGACACGGCGGAGCGCGAAGACCTCGAAGGTCGGCTGAAGCGCAACGAGGTGAAGGCGCTCGTCGCGACGAGCGCGCTGGGCATGGGCTTCGACAAGCCCGACCTGGGCTTCGTCGTGCACTTGGGCGCACCCTCCTCGCCGGTCGCGTACTACCAGCAGGTCGGTCGCGCCGGGCGCGCGACGGAGAACGCCGACGTGCTGCTCCTGCCCGGCCCGGAGGACCAGGCGATCTGGCAGTACTTCGCCACGGCGTCCATGCCGTCCCGCGAGAAGGCCGCCGCGGTTCTCGACGCTCTCGACGGCCAGCCGCAGTCGACGCGGGTGCTCGAGAGCCGGGTCGACCTCCGTGCCTCGACGCTCGAGCTGTTGCTCAAGGTGCTCGATGTCGACGGCGCAGTCCGGCGCGTGAGCGGTGGCTGGGTCTCGACCGGCGCTCCGTGGGAGTACGACGAGGAACGCTACGCGCGGATCGCTGCGGCTCGCGAGGCCGAACAGCGGTCGATGCTGGAGTACGAGTCGACGACGGGCTGCCGCATGGAGTTCCTCCAGCGCGCTCTCGACGATCCGGCCGCAGGCCCGTGCGGGCGCTGCGACAACTGCGCGGGCGTCTGGTACCCGAACGACGTGGATGATGCCGCGGCAGGCGAGGTCGGCTCGCTGCTCGACCGCGTCGGGGTGGAGATCGAACCGCGCAAGCTCTGGCCCACCGGGGCCGACCGGCTCGGCGTCGCGGTGAAGGGCAAGCTGCGCCCGGAACAGCAATTGCAGCCGGGGCGCGCGCTGGCGCGGCTCACCGATCTCGGCTGGGGCGGCCGGCTGCGCGAGCTGCTCGCCGACGGCGCACCCGACCAGCAGGTGCCTCCGGCCGTGCTCGACGCCTGCGTCCGCGTCCTCGCGGATTGGGACTGGGAGGCGCGTCCGGCAGCCGTCGCCGCGATGCCCTCCCGACGGCGACCGCTCTTCGTGGAGTCTCTCGCACGGGGCCTGGCGGGCGTCGGCCGGCTCCCGTTCGCCGGGACGCTCGGCTGGCGCGGCGCTCCCCCGTCGGGAGCGCCGGGTGGGAACAGCGCGTTCCGGCTGGCCGCAGTGTGGGATCGATTCACGGCGGACGGCCTGGAGATCCCGCCCGGGGCGCCGGTCCTGCTCGTGGACGACCTGGTCGACAGCCGCTGGACGATCACCGTCGCGGGGCAGGAGCTCCTGCGCACCGGCGCGTCGGCCGTGCTGCCGTTCGCCGCCGCCGTCCGCAGCTGAGCGGGAGCACTCGCGATGCCCCCGCTCGCGGGCGGGTCAGATGAAGTCGCCCCCGCCGAAGTCGCCCCCGCCGAAGTCGCCACCGCCGCCGAAGCCGCCCCAGTCGCCGCCTCCGCCCCAGTCGCCACCGCCCTGGTCGCCGCCCCAGCCGCCGGCGTCGGCGCCGGATGCGTCGCCGCCGCCGTCCCAGCCGGCCGCCTGCACGTCGCCGCCCGAGGCGTCGCCGCCGGAACCGCCGTCGCCCGAGCCGCCGTCGCCGGAGCCGTTGTCACCGGAGCCGTTGTCGCCGCCCTGGTCGTTCGTGTTCTGGTTGTCGCCGTTCTGGTTGTCGCCGTTCTGGTCGCCCGATCCACCGTCGGCCTGCATGTCCATCGGCGGCAGGAACGCGCTGACCAGCGCCGACCCGATGACGTAGCCGGCGACACTTCCGAGCAGGGAGCTCGCGAACATGCTGCCGAAGCCCATGCCGCCGTAGCCCGGCCCGCGTCCACCGCCCAGAGCGCGCTCGAGCGTCCCCGGCTGGCGCAGCTCGGAACGGGTGGCCGACTGGGCGAGCGAGCGAGGATCGTCGCCACGCGGCTGCTCGCCGGCCGGAGCGCTCTCGCTGAGCTGCTGAAACAGCAGCCGTCGCTGGTCCGGGCTGAGCTTGGCGAACGCCTCCTCGTGCACCTGCTCGATGGTCTCCGGCGGCGCGGTGCGCAGCAGGTAGCGGTAGCGCTCGACGGCGATCTCGTCCTCGCTGCGGGCCTGGCCCGAGGAGGCCTGGGCCGCCGGGGCCGCGTTCGGTGCGGCAGCTCCCTGTTGCGGAGCGGGAGCGCCGTACTGCGGGGAACGGTTCGGCGTCGGTTCTTCACGTCCGAGCAGGCGGTCAAGGAATCCCATGTCGTTCCCCTTCAGTCCACGACGGCGCCGGTGCGCCGGGGTGCGTCCAGCCTATGGAGCCGGTCGTGAGAATACTCTCAGAGATCGTCGGGTGTCAGCCCTGCGAATGCCGTGGGAGCGCCCCGCTCAGAGCGAGATGCCCACCATGACGGGTTCCGGCTGCAGCAGCACTCCGAACTCCGCCTGCACCCGGGACTGGATGAAGTCGGCGAGCTGCACGACGTCGGCGGCCGTCCCTCCTCCGCGGTTGACGATGGCGAGCGTGTGCTTCGAGGAGATGCCGGCGCCCGAGCCGGGCAGCGCGAACCCGCGGTGGATGCCCGCGTTCTCGATGAGCCACGCCGCGCTGAGCTTGACCGTGTACTCGCCCGTCGCGAGCGGCGGCACGTCGAGCGGGTGCAGACCTCCGGGCGGCAGCCCGATGACGGCGTCCGGCTCCGCCGGCTCCTGCGGCCACCGCGGGGCGTTGCGGGGCAGCGAGCGGGCGAAGCTCTCCGAGACGATGGGGTTGGTGAAGAACGACCCGGAGCTCACGGAGTCGGGGTCGGCAGGGTCGAGCACCATGCCCTTGGACGAGCGCAGGGCGAGCACGGCGCGGCGCAGTTCGGCGACGGGGACGCGCGCCCCGAGCGGCACCGCGAGCGCGTCCGCCAGCTGCGCGTACGCGACGGGCGCGCTCAACGGAGCGCCCACGCCGTCGGAGGCGGTGGTGTCATCCAGCTCCAGGTCCACGGAGAGGACGACGCCGCGACGCCCGCGCTTCAGCACGGACGTGCGGTACCCCAGACCGAGCTCGTCCCGGCGGAGGTACAGGACGTCGCCGGTCTCCTCGTCGAGGAACTCGACACCGACGAGGGCGGATTCGAGCTCCTGGCCGTACGCGCCGATGTTCTGCACGGGAGCGGCGCCGGTCGAGCCGGGGATGCCGGAGAGCGCCTCGATGCCCGACCAGCCGTTGCGCACGGTCAGGGCGACGAGGTCGTCCCAGGGCTCGCCCGCCTGCACCCGGATGCGGATCCGGCCGTCGGATGCGGACAACCTCTCCACGCCGCGCGTGCGCACGTGGATCACGGTGCCGTCGAACCCGTCGTCCGCGACCACGAGGTTCGACCCGCCGCCGAGGACCAGCCAGTCCTCGCCGGAGGTCACGGCGTCTCGGACGGCACGGACGAGGGTGTCGCGGTCGTCCGCCGGGACGAACGCCGCGGGCGCGCCGCCGACGCGGATCGTGGTGAGCTCGGCGAGTGCCGGGATGCGGTCCGTGGAGGCGTCCGTCGCAGAGTCGGTCATGCGAATCGGACGCGCACCTGCGCCTTGCCGAGGACCGTCTCGCCGGCGAACGTCGTGGTCAGGTCGATGCGGGCGATCCGGGACTCCGTGTCGAGCTGGCCCACCTTCGCCGTCACCGTCACCTCGGCGCCGTCGTCCGGGTCCACCACCACCGGGCGGGTGAAACGCACCTGGAAGTCGGCGATCAGAGCCGGATCGCCGGCCCAGTCGACGACCGGCTGCACGGCGAGTCCCATGGTCAGCATCCCGTGGGCGATCACACCGGGGAGGCCGACCGCCGTCGCGACGTCGTCGCGGTAGTGGATCGGGTTGAAGTCGCCGGAGGCGCCGGCGTAGCGCACCAGCGAGTCGCGGCTCACCGCGAACGTCCGCTCGGCGACCACGTCGCCCACGGTCAGCGCGTCGAAGTCGGGGGTCGTGCCGGATGTCGTCATCACTCGTCTCCTCGCACGACCAGGGTGGATGTGGCGGTCACCACGTGTGCGCCGTCCGCGTCGACGATGGTGGACTCGGCGGTGACCATCGAGTGCGCGCCGAGCGTCTTCACGGAGGTCACGCGGAGCGTCGCCGTGAGCTCGTCGCCCGCGAAGACGGGCCGGCTGAAGCTGAAGCGCTGATCGCCGTGGACGACGCGGGTGAAGTCGATCCCGGCGTCCGGTTCCGCGAGCAGCTGGGCGAGGGTCGACTCCTGCACGACGACCGGGAACGTGGGCGGCGCCACCAGGTCGCGGTGGCCGGCGGCACGCGCCGCATCCACGTCGAAGCTGATGGGGTCGGTAGCGAAGACGGCGCGGGCGAACTCGCGCACCTTCTCCCGCCCCACGAGGTACGGCCGGGTCGGCGGGAACTCCCGCCCCTGCAGCTCTGGATTCACTGGCACCCGACGATTCTAACGACGGCGCCTGCCCGCCTCCCGAACGCAGAAGACCCCGGAGGCCAGTGGCCTCCGGGGTCTCCGAAGCTCGGTGCTAGCGCCTTACTGGCAGCTGTCGCACTGCAGCAGGTCCATGGGGTCGACGGGAACCGAGTAGCCGCCAACGCTGTCGTTTTCGTAGTCCATGATGGCCTCCCCTAGAAGTCGTGGTTTCCCGCGTTCCCGCGGTGTTCACCCACTATATAACCCGAATGACACGATTGTCATTCCACTACATGTTGTGTTTTGGGGTTTTTTTCTCGCTGCCCCCAGATTAGGGGCAACCACCGACATCGGGGCCGCTCCCGTGCACTCGGGAGCCGCCGGCCGATGCGCGCGAACTGGCCAGATCAGGCGGGAAATCGCGTCCGCCGGACCCGTCCGGCGTGCCGCATGGGCGCCCGCACCACACCGCCGCTGGGCAGGCGCGGTCCCGGCGTGTCGCGATGATCCGGCGTGTCGCCGTGCCGCACACGCCCGGTACTACATTGTGTCGGTGACCACTGCGACGCCGCTGCTGCTCGGACCCAACCAGCCCCTCGACCGGCCGTATCGCGGGGGCGCGGGGATCGCCCGGTTCCGCGGGACGCCGCAGCCCAGTCCCTTCACCCCGGAGGATTTCGTCGCGTCGACCACCGAGGTGTTCGCCGGCGGCGGGATCGGGCTCACCGTGCTTCCCGACGGCAGGACGCTGCGGGATGCGGTCGCCGACGATCCGGTCCGCTTCCTCGGCGAGGACCACGTCGCCCGCTTCGGCGCGCGCACCATGCTGCTGGTCAAGCTGCTCGACACCGCCGAGCGGCTGTTCGTGCACTACCACCCGGACGATGCGTTCGCGGCGCGCCACCTGGGGAGCCCCCTAGGCAAGACGGAGGCCTGGGCCGTGATCGAGGCGGCACCGGACGCCTACGCGGCGCTGGGCTTCCGCCGCGCCGTGACGCCGGACGAGGTGCGGGACTGGTGGAGCGGCCAGGATGCGGACGCCATGCTCGACGCGATGAACACCGTCCCGCTCGCGGCGGGCGACACGCTGCTCGTCCCGGCCGGCCTCGCGCACGCCATCGGCCCCGGCGTGACGCTCGTCGAGCTGCAGCAGCCGACGGACCTGTCGGTACTGCTGGAGCGGCGGATGCTCTCCGAGAGGGAGGCGCTGCTCGGCCTCGACCTCGACACGGCGATCGACGGGCTGGTCCGCGAGGCCACCCCGGAGGAGCGCATCTCGGCGCTGCGCCAGGACCGCGGCGCCGAGACGCTGTTCCCGGCCGACGCCGACCCCTTCTTCTCGGCCGAGCGGATCCGGGTGACGGGGTCGCGGGAGCTGGAGCCGTCCTTCTCGGTCGTCGTGGTCCTCGACGGCGAGGGGACGCTGCAGCCGGCGGACGACCGCGCGAGCGGCGCACCGGTCCCCGTCCGGAGGGGTTCTACCGTGCTCACCGCCCACGGGGACGGGCCGATCGGGCTCAGCGGCGACCTCCACCTGATCCGCTGCCGGCCGCCACGCTGACCCTGTCGGAGGCTGCGGCTAGCCTCGCCCCATGGACACCGTCTGCGCGCTGTGCGAGCGGCCCGCGCATCCGGGCTCGTCCCTCCGGCTCTGCCTGACGCATCTGCTGGAGGCGCACGACGAGGTGGATGCGGAGTTCGGCGTGACGGATCTGCTGCCGTCGCCGTGCGCGTTCTGCGGTTCGCGGCTGGGCGTCCGCTATCCGTCGGGCTGGCTCTGCGCGGTCTGCGAGTGGCGGGTGGGCGAGCCGCCACCCGACGATGCGAGGACGGCACGGGTGGACGTCGTCTACTACCTGCGCTTCCGCGACCGCATCAAGATCGGGACGACGGCCAACCCGGCGCAGCGAATCTCGGCCCTCCCCCACGACGAAGTGCTCGCCTTCGAGCGGGGCGACCGCCTGCTGGAGCACCGGCGGCACGAACAGTTCGCGCACCTCCGCATCCCGGGCACGGAGTGGTTCGAGACCGACGCGGCCCTGCTCGACCACGTCGGTCTCGTGGCGGCCGGCGCGCCCGACCCGTGGATGCTCCTCGCCCGCTGGCGCAGCGAGGCGGCAGCCGTCCACGGGTGACGCGCGACCGCCGTCCTCAGGCGACCTCGAGGGTCTCCGCGGGGCGGAGACGGCGGGTGTCGCCGTCGCGCTCCACCTTGGCGGCGAGGCGCGCCATCTCTGCGGCCTCGCGGATCGCCGCCTCCGGCAGCAGGGAGAGCTCGCCGGCGGCCTCGACGTCCGCAGTGGCGACGACGCCGACCGGCGCGTCGGCCGCGACGACGTCCGCAGCAGCAGACGCCTCGACCCTCGCCGAGCGCACCCGGGCCGACCGCATGATCCCCGCGGCGACCACGGTCACCACGCCCGCGGCGAGCGCGAGCGCTCCGGCGGTGGCGAACCCCTCGGTGTAGCCGCTCTCGGCGGGCAGGCCGTCCGGCGCGATCGCACCGGTCACCAGCGCCGTCATGACGGCCGCCCCGACGGCGGAGCCCACCGTGCGCAGGTTCGCGTTCATGCCGCTGGCGATGCCGGTCTGGGTCGGCGGCACGCTCTGCACCACGACGCTGGTGATGGCCGCGTAGATGAGCCCGAGGCCGATGCCGAAGACACCGGACGCCGCAGCGACCGAGACGAGCGACCCGTGGAGGAAGGCCAGCGACAGGCTCGCAGCGCCCATGATCGCCGCCGACAGCACGATCTGCGCGCGGAAGCCGACCCAGCGCGCCAGCGGTCCGCTGAGGAAGCCGGTCACGGCCATCGTCACGAGCATGGGGAGCATCAGCATCCCGGACTCCGCGACCGACGCACCGAGCCCGTACCCGGTCGAGGCGGGCGTCTGCACGAAGCGGGGGAAGAAGGCGAACACGGCGAACATCGACGCTCCGATGAAGACGGCGGCGGCGTTCATCGACCAGACGCCCGGCTCCCGCATGAGACGCATGTCGACCAGCGGGCTGCGGGAGCGGAGCTCGACGATCACCCAGGCGGCGAGCAGCAGCGCTGCGGCGATGAAGAGGCCGATGACGGCCGGCGACGACCATCCCCACTGCGCGCCCGTGCTGAGCGGCAGCAGCAGCGCGATCAGCCAGCCGGACAGCAGGACGGCCGCCCACGGGTTGACGCGTCCGGTCGCGCGGGTCGGCGACTCCGGGATGAAGATCAGTGCGAGCACCGCGGCGGAGCCGGTGAGGGCGACCGGGAGCAGGAACAGCCCGCGCCAGCTGAGCGCGGCCGCGAGCGGTCCCGCGAGGACGGTGCCCAGGCCGCTGCCGATGGCGATGATGGAGGCGATGGCGCCGATCGCGGAGGGGAGGCGACGAGCGGGGAACTCGTCGCGGATGATGCCGAACGCGAGCGGGAACATCGCCCCGCCGAGGCCCTGGATGACGCGGCCGGCGATGACGCCGCCGATGGTCGGCGCCACGCCCGCGACCACGCTTCCGACGCCGACGGCGAGCAAAGCGAGGACGAGGATGCGGCGCTTGCCGACGAGGTCGCCCACCCGCCCGAGGAGCGGCGTGGCGACGGCGGCGGCGATGAGCCAGGCGGTCATGGTCCAGGTCACGCCCGCGGTGGTGGTGTGCAGGTCGGACTGGATGACGGGCAGGACGGGGACGACGAGGGACTGGAGTGTGGCGAACGAGCCGACGCTCAACGCCAGGATGGCGAAGGTCAGGCCGGGGTGGGATCGAGACATGTCGGGGTTTTCCGTTTCTCGAGGAGATGCCCGAAAAGGGCTACAATTGGAGGGAGGCTCCGTTCGGAGGGTTCCTCCGGTTACCTGATAGACATTACCGGAGGGTGCCTCCGTTTCGCAAGCCCCTTCGACGACCTTCATCGCCGACACCTGAGAGGATCGACCCCGTGACCGGCACCCAGACCCCCGAACTCGGCGTCGCGCGCCCTCAGCGGGCCGACGCGCGCCGCAACTTCGACGCGCTCCTCGCGGCGGCGCGGGAGGCGTTCGCCGAGCAGGGCGCGGGGGCTCCCCTCGAGGACATCGCCCGCCGTGCCGGGGTCGGCATCGGCACCCTCTACCGCAACTTCCCCACGCGCGACGCGCTGGTCGAGGCCGTCTACATCGACGAGGTGGCCGCGGTCGTCCAGGCCGCGGACGACGCCTCGGGCCTCGAGCCCTGGGAGGCGGTCGAGGCATGGCTGCGCCGCTTCGTCGCGTACGTCGGCACCAAGCACGCCCTGATCGCGGGGCTCAACAAGGACTCCCCCGTCCTGCTGAGCTGCCGCACCTCGCTCTACGACGCGGGCGAACCGCTCGTTAAGCGCGCCCAGTCGGCCGGCGAGCTGCGTCCCGACGCGACCATCGGCGACGTGATCCGCATGGTCTCGGGAATCGCCGGCGTGGCGTTCGAGGACGACGCCCAGCGCGACCGCGTGATCGCGATGGCGGTCGACGGCCTGCGCACCCGTCCGGCGAGCGACCGCTGACCACTTCCACGCCGTTACGGCGCGGATTCGACCGACCCGCGGCCGCGACCTCCCCGTACCCTGAGTAGATGGAGCTGGGCGTCTATGCGGTGATCGCTGTGGCGGTCATCGTCGGCATGGCCGCTTTCGCCCGGCGGCTCGGCGTCGCGGCCCCGATCGTCCTCGTCATCGTCGGCGTGGTGCTCTCGTTCCTGCCCGGCGTTCCCGAAATCGAGGTCCCGCCGGAGATCATCCTCGACGGTCTGCTCCCGCCCATCCTGTACGCCGCAGCGATCAGCGTCCCGCTCACCGACTTCCGCCGCAATCTCGCCCCGATCGCCGGGCTCTCCGTCGTGCTGGTCGTCATCACGGCGTTCGCCTCCGGGTTCGTGCTGTTCACGATGCTGCCGGACCTGAGCCTGGCGGCGGCGATCGCCCTCGGCGCGATCATCAGCCCGCCGGATGCCGTCGCCGCCACCTCGATCGGGCGCAAGCTCGGGCTGCCCCCGCGGCTGCTCACCGTGCTCGAAGGCGAGGGTCTCGTCAACGACGCCACCGCCCTCGTGCTGCTGCGCACCGCCCTCGCGGCGGCGCTCGGCACACTGACGACCCCGTGGGCCGGCGTGGTGGACTTCCTCTCGGCCGTGGTGATCGCCGCCGTCGTCGGCCTGGTCGTCGGATTCGTCTCGGTGTGGGTGCGGTCCAAGCTCACGGACCCGGTGCTCGACACCGCGCTCTCGGTGGTCGTGCCGTTCGCCGCCTTCGCGCCGACGGAGGCGCTGCACGGCTCCGGCGTTCTGGCCGTCGTGATCACCGGGCTGTACACCGGCCACGCCGCCCCCCGGCAGTTCAGCGCTCAAGCGCGCATCAGCGACGCGATCAACTGGCGGACCATCCAGTTCCTGCTCGAGAACGGCGTGTTCCTGCTGATCGGGCTCGAGCTGCGGACGCTGGTGGCAGACGTTGAGAACCCGGAGGTCCTCAGCGTCTGGGATGCGATCGGCCTCGGCCTCATCGCCGTGCTCTCGCTCATCGTGATCCGGTTCGTGCTGATCGTGCCGCTCATCCTGTACCTGCGAAGACGGGCGGAGCGCGCCGAGCGCTCCGTGCTGCGGGAGTGGCTGATGATCAGCTACTTCCGCGATCACCCGGTGCGCTACCGCTGGCAGGCGCTGCGGAAGCAGCGGGCGGAGCAGCGCTACGAACGCCATCGCAGCGACCTGGAGGAGTACCGCCAGGAGGCGATCGACTGGAAGGGCGGCGTCGTACTCGGCTGGGCGGGGATGCGCGGGGTCGTCACGCTCGCGGCCGCACAGTCGCTGCCCACGAGCATCCCGTACCGTCCCCAGCTGATCCTCATCGCCTTCACCGTCGCCTTCGTCAGCCTGGTGCTGCAGGGCGGCACGCTTCCGCTCCTCATCCGCACGCTCGGCCTGCAGGGGGCGGATGCCGGGGCCGACCGGCGCCTCCTGGCCCAGCTGCTCGACGACCTGAGCGAGGCCGGGCTCGCCGTGCTGGACGACCCGGAGACGGCGGCGGGGGCCACCACGACGGTCGACCCCGAGGTGGTCGAGCGGGTGCGCCAGTCCTCCTACCTCCGGGCCGAATCGGCCTGGGAGCGCACTCTCGCGGTCGACGGGCCGCACGAGGACCGGCCGCATCACGTGTACCGCACGCTCCGGCTCGCCGTGGTGGATGCGGAACGCACCCGGCTGCTGCTCGAGCGGGCGCGCGGATCGTATCCGTCGCGCGTCCTCACCGAGGCTCAGTCCCTGCTCGACCTGGAGGAGACGCGCCTGCGGACGCGCTCGCGCTGAGTGGACTGCCGACTGCCGTCGCCGGCTGTCGGCCGCACGGAAACTCGGTCGCGGCGGTCAATGCACCACGACCTTGAGCGCCACCACGGCGAGACCCACCAGGGCCGTGATCACGGCACCCCAGAGGCGTCGCGGCGGCGACAGCCCCGCTCGCGCGAGGGACACGTAGCCGAGCGCGGCCAGCGCGAACGCCGCCCACACCTGCGTCCCGATGACGGCGGGGATGGCGTCGACGACGCCCGCGACGCCGAGCCAGAGCAGCACGAGCGGCACGACGGAGGCGATCAGGAGGCCGAGCGACGCGAGCAGGGCGTGCCCGAGGGCGGCGCGGAGCGGTTCCCTCGAGGCCCCGGTGCCGCCCGCGTGGGCCACCGTGGCCGCGAAGACGTGGGCCGCCCAGACCACGAGCATGCCCAGCGAGACGGTGCGCACGAGCTCCGCCGGTGTCGTGATGTAGACGCCTTCGATGACGATGAGTCCGGTCACGAGGACCGTTCCGTAGATCGCGGCCTCTCCGGTCGCATGGCGGACGACGGTCTTGATGGTCCTGCCACCCCCTCCAGGTTGCTCCTACCCGGGCAGACGAGGTGGAGCGGCGGAACGTGACGGGAATCCGACGCCATCGTCGTCACGAAGGGCGGACAGCCCCGTCTACATCCATAACAGGCGAACAACGTCGTCTACGTCCTCGGCGGGGGGTCGACAGCTCCGTCCGGCGGTCCACGAAAGGCAGGCAGATGGAACTGACGGTGATCCGGGTGGCCGATCAGCGGCGCATGGTCGTGGCCATCGACGCGCGGAACGAGAGCGAAGCCCTTCGCGCCATCCGCAATGCCGTCGGGGCCGTCACCCTCGCACCGCAGCAGGTGCTTCCCCGCAGCGCGCCCGCCGCACCGCCCCGGCGCCACGCCCGGCATTCGTCGTATTTTTAGTTATTCAAAACATCCGGCTAGGGTCGAGGTATGGAGACGGGAGAGCCGGAGGACGCATTGCGGGCCGCCGGCCTCAAGGTCACGAGAGGCCGCGTGGCGGTGCTTCACGCGCTCGAGGGTCTGCCCCACGCGGACGCCGAGTCGGTGTTCCGCGCGCTGCAGCCCGTGCTTCCGGAGACGTCCATCCAGAACGTGCACAACGTCCTGGGCGATCTGCATCGCACGGGCCTCGTCCGGCGCATCGAGCCCGCGGGCTCGCCGGCACGCTACGAGCGGCGCACCGGGGACAACCACCACCACGTGGTGTGCACATCCTGCGGCGCCGTCGCCGATGTCGACTGCGTCGTCGGTCACGCGCCCTGCCTGCACCCGTCGGACGCGGGCGGCTTCGCCATCGACACGGCAGAGGTCACCTTCTGGGGGCTCTGCCCGTCCTGCCAGGAGCGCACCGACCGCGCTCCGCACCACTGAGCACCCGCACGCCGGGCGCTCGACGACACCGAGGAGAAGAATGTCGGACGACTACACCACCACTCAGACCGGAACGCCGGTCGCCAGCGACGCGCACTCGCTGACGGCGGGACGGGACGGCGTCACCGCCCTGCACGACCGCTACCTCGTCGAGAAGCTCGCCCAGTTCAACCGCGAGCGGATCCCGGAGCGCATCGTGCACGCGAAGGGAGGCGGTGCGTTCGGCGAGTTCGTCGTCACGGGAGATGTCAGCGCCTACACCAAGGCGGCGGTCTTCCAGCCGGGCACCAGCACCCGCACCCTCCAGCGCTTCTCGTCGGTCGCCGGCGAGCAGGGATCGCCGGACACCTGGCGCGACGTGCGGGGCTTCTCGGTGAAGTTCTACACGACCGAGGGCAACTACGACATCGTCGGCAACAACACCCCCGTCTTCTTCATCCGCGACGGCATCAAGTTCCCCGACTTCATCCACTCGCAGAAGCGCCTGCCGGGCTCCGGGCTGCGCGACGCCGACATGCAGTGGGACTTCTGGACCCTCTCCCCCGAGTCGGCCCACCAGGTCACCTACCTGATGGGCGACCGCGGACTCCCCCGCTCGTGGCGGACCATGCCGGGCTACGGGTCGCACACCTACCAGTGGATCAACGCGGCCGGTGAGCGCTTCTGGGTCAAGTACCACTTCCACTCGCTGCAGGGCAACGAGGAGATCACCGGCGTCGAGGCCGAGCAGCTGGCCGGAGCGGACGCGGACTACTACCGCCGCGACCTCTACGAGGCGATCCAGCGCGGCGACTACCCGGCCTGGCGCGTCTCGGTGCAGGTCATGCCGTACGAGGACGCCAAGACCTACCGCTTCAACCCGTTCGACCTCACCAAGGTGTGGCCGCACAGCGACTACCCGCTGATCGAGGTCGGCATCCACACCCTGAACGAGAACCCGCAGAACTTCTTCGCGGAGATCGAGCAGGCCGCGTTCTCGCCCGCCAACACGGTTCCGGGCATCGACATCAGCCCGGACAAGATGCTCATGGCGCGCGTGTTCTCCTACCCGGACGCTCAGCGCTACCGCGTCGGCACGAACTACAACGAGCTGCCGGTCAACCGCCCGGTCGCGCCGGTCAACAACTACTCGCAGGACGGCGCGGCCCGCCACGGCTTCAAGCCCGCCGACGCTCCCGTCTACGCCCCGAACTCGTTCGGCGGCCCGTCGGCCCAGCCGGAGCGCGCGGGCGAGGGCTCGTGGGAGTCGGACGGCGCACTCGTGCGGTCCGCGGCGACCCTGCACGCGGAGGACGACGACTTCGGCCAGGCGGGAACGCTCTACCGTGAGGTGTTCGACGACGCGGCGAAGGCCCGCTTCCTCGACACCATCGCCGGGGCCGTGGGCGGCGTGACCCGCGAGGCCATCCGCGAGCGCGCCATCCAGTACTGGACGAACGTGGATGCGTCGCTCGGCCGCGCACTCCGCGACCGTCTCGAGTCGGGCTTCGAGACGCCCGACGAGGCCGCCGAGTACGTGGGCGTCGCCGAGTAGCCGCGACCCGGATAACGACGCGACAGGCCGCCATCCCAACGGGGTGGCGGCCTTTGCGTGTCGAAACTCCATCAACCCGTCGCCGGATTGATGGAACCGCCCGCGACGAGCTGGACACTACAGGTTATGGACGACGAACCCACCGACGAGGAGCTGCTGCACCAGGCCGCCGCCGGCGATGGTGAAGCGTTCGCATGGCTATTCCGACGGCACCGGGACCGCGTGTTCCGCCACGTGCTGCGGCTGGCCAGTACCCCGTCGGATGCGGAGGATCTGGTGGCCCTCACGTTCGCCGAAGCGTGGCGGAAGCGCAACCGCGTCCACATCTCGGGGTCGTCACTTCTGCCGTGGCTGCTCGTCACGGCATCCCATCTTGCTCGCAACAACACCCGCGCCTTCCGTCGGCATCAAGCCCTCCTGTCGAAGATGCCGCCCCCCGAGCCAGTGTCGGACCACAGCGACCACGTCCTGGAACGCCTGGATCACAACGACATCGCCAATCGCGTCCGCCGGTCGTTCGAGCGACTCACCGACCGCGATCGAGAGATCCTCAGCCTCTGCGTCCTCGAGGACCTGAGCACCAACCAAGTGGCGACTCTCCTCCGGGTACCTCCAGGGACAGTGAAGTCCCGGCTCTCTCGCGCCCGCAGCCGACTTGCGGAGATCGTGGCCGCAGACCTCTCGCCCGAAGAAATCAGGAGCATGCAATGAACGTGGACTTCGATTCGCGGCGGAGCGCGGTTCTTGAATCAGCACTCGCAGATCAGGTCCGTGCCGACACGAGCCCGGCACGGGTGCGGCAGCGCACGCGGCGCCATTGGTTCATCGGCGGCGTCGTCGCCGCGGCTGCCGCCGCGAGCATCGCTGCCTCGGCGATCATCGTCGGAGCACCGGGATGGGTCGCCCTTCCCGCGTCCGGCCCGAGCACGTCGCCGTCGTTCGCGCCGATTCCGAACTGGCCGAAGAACGACCACGGTCAGACTTACGGCGCTCAGGGCTCCAGCCCGATCGCGCCGGATCTGGTCCTCGTGGAGGGACAGGACGACGCCGGAAACCCGGTCACGGGTTATGTCCTCAGCCGCGACCTGGCCGAAGCCGAGTTCGGCGGCCCGGAGCCGACCAGTCCCGCGCAGGCGATCAAGCAGCAGGAAGAACGACTGAAGAAGTACCCTGACGGCCAGTGGCTGCCCGTCTACAAGAGCGACGGCGAAACCAGAGTCGGCCGGTTCCTTGTCGGTCCTGGGCAATGACCGCGGTGAACCTCCCCCGAGCTCCAGCCAACGAGCCCGGCTACAGCGTCGCCTCGATGGTGCGGTCGTACACCGTGGTGCCGCCGACGCGGATGCGGCCGTCGCCGAGCGGCTCGGTAGCGAGCTGAGATCCCTCGCCCTGCAGAATGCTGAGCGGCCGTCCGAGGCGCGCGGTGAGCGCGATCGCGGCGGCGCCGGTCGCCTCGTCCTCGATGATGCCCATCTCGGGCGCGAACATCCGGGAGCGGAGGGTGCCGGCCTGCTCGTCGATCCAGGCGTAGGCGTAGTGCTGACCGGACGTGAACGCGAACGGGTCCAGCGCATCCACATCCTCGGGCGACGCGAGCTCGTGCCATTCGAAGGTCGGCGTCCACTCGGCGCGGGCGGTGACCCAGGCGGTGTCGTCATCCACCTCGACCTCGACGTCGCCGGCGGCCTCGCGAAGAACGTCGACGGGGGTCCGCCGGTCGGACAGCCACCACGCCGTCCCCACGCTGGGGTGGCCCGCGAACGGCAGCTCCTTCGCCGGGGTGAAGATGCGGATCGTCGCGGCGCGGCCGCCCTCGTCCACCCCGTCCACGAACACGGTCTCGCTGAACCCGAGCGCATTGGCGATGTCCTGCTCGCGGGCCGTGGTGGCCTCGGAGCTCGTGATGATGCCGAGCTCGTTGCCGTTCCGGCCGCTCTCGTTCGTGAACACGCGAACGACGACTACTTCGATGGTCTCATCCATGGCATCAGCCTGGCAGAAGCCCTCCGCTTCGTTAACCCGGCGGCTGCATAATCGCGCCATGACGATCGACGACCGCCAGAACGAGAACGACGAGGACCTCGCCGTCGAGCACGCCGCGGAGCGTCTCGCCGACCGCTTCCCCGAGGTGCCGCGCGAGCACATCGAAGAGCTGGTGGAGAAGCGCCACGAGGAGTTCGACGGTGCCCCGGTGCGCGACTTCGTGCCGGTGCTCATCGAGCACGACGTGAAGCAGGAGCTGAACGCGGAGGAGCGCGCCGACTGATCGTCCGTCGGCGCGCTCCTGCGTGCGGTCCCGGTCAGGCCGGGATCAGGGTGTACTTGGTGCTCAGGTACTCCTGGATGCCCTCGAGGCCGCCCTCGCGGCCGAGCCCGGACTGCTTGACCCCGCCGAACGGCGCCGCCGCGTTGGAGACGAGGCCCGTGTTCAGGCCCATCATGCCGGTGTCGATGCGGTCGATCATCCGCTGGCCGCGGGCGAGGTCCTGCGTGAAGGCGTAGCCGATCAGGCCGTACTCGGTGTCGTTCGCGGCGGCGACCGCCTCGTCCTCGGTGGAGAACGTGGTGATCGCGAGGATCGGGCCGAAGATCTCCTCCCGGAGGATGTCGCTCCCCGGCTGCACGTCCACGAGCACGGTCGGCTCGAAGAAGTAGCCGTCGCCCTCCGGCGCGCTGCCGCCGGTGAGGACGCGCGCGCCCCGGCTGACGGCATCCTCGACGAGGGCAGCCATCGACGCGACCGCACGGTCGTCGATGAGCGGGCCGATCGTCACGCCGTCCTCGGTGCCACGGCCGATCCGGAGCGCCTGGACGCGCTCGGTCACCCGGCGCGCGAACTCGTCGGCGACCGCCTCGTGCACGATGAAGCGGTTCGCGGCCGTGCACGCCTGTCCGATGTTCCGGAACTTGGCGAGCATGGCTCCGTCGACCGCCTTGTCCAGGTCCGCGTCCTCGAACACCACGAAGGGGGCGTTGCCGCCGAGCTCCATCGAGGTGCGCAGCACGTTCTGGCCGGCCTGCGCGAGCAGCGAGCGACCGACGGGGGTCGAGCCGGTGAACGACAGCTTGCGGAGTCGCGGGTCGGCGATGATCGGGCTGGACACATCCCGTGCCGTGCTGGTCTGCACCACGTTGACGACCCCGGCGGGGACGCCCGCGTCGGCCAGCAGCTGGGCGAAGAACAGCGTCGTCAGCGGCGTGAGCTCGGCCGGCTTCACCACGACGGTGCAGCCCGCGGCGAGCGCCGGGGCGATCTTCCGCGTCGCCATCGCGAGCGGGAAGTTCCACGGCGTGATGAGGAAGCACGGGCCCACCGGGCGCTGGGTGACGACCATGGTCCCGGTGCCCTCGGGGCTCTGGCCGAAGCGGCCGGAGATGCGCACCGCCTCCTCGGAGAACCAGCGGAGGAACTCGCCGCCGTAGGTGACCTCGCCGTTCGCCTCGGCGAGTGGCTTGCCCATCTCCAGGGTCATGAGCAGCGCGAAGTCCTCACGCCGCTCCTGCAGGAGGTCGAAGGCGCGGCGCAGGATCTCGCCGCGCACGCGGGGCGGGGTCGCGGCCCAGGCGTCCGCGGCGGCGGCCGCCGCGTCGAGGGCGCGCATGCCGTCCTCCGGCGTCGCGTTGGCGATTCGCTTGATGACGCGGCCGGTCGCCGGGTCCTGCACCTCGATGGGCTCGCGGGTGCCGGCCTCCCAGTTTCCGAGGATGAACAGCCCGTCCGGCACGCGGTCGAGCAGGTCGGTCTCGCGGGCGGAGAGCTCGGTCACGGTGTCGACGATGGTCATGCGCCCGCCACCGCCTCCGCGACGACGTCCAGCCCCTCGATGAGGAGGTGGTCCGGGATGCTGAGCGGCGGGAGGAAGCGGATCACGTTCCCGTAGGTGCCGCAGGTGAGCAGCACGATGCCGGCGGCGTGGGAGGCCGCGGCGACGCGGGCGGTGAGCGCCGCATCCGGCTCACCCGTCACCGGGTCGACGAGCTCGATGGCGACCATCGCGCCGCGACCGCGGACCTCCGCGACGCGGGGGTCGGCGTCGCGGAGGGCGCCGAGCTTCTCGAACAGGATGTCGCCGATCTCGCGGGCGCGAGCCGCCAGGTCCTCGGTCTCGTACGTCTCGATCGCGGCGAGCGCCGCCACGCAGGCGAGCGGGTTGCCGCCGTAGGTGCCGCCGAGGCCGCCGACCTGAGGCGCATCCATGATCTCGGCACGGCCGGTGACCGCGGAGAGCGGGAGGCCGCCGGCGATGCCCTTGGCCGTGACGATCAGGTCGGGGACGATGCCGAACTGCTCGGAGGCGAACATGGTGCCCGTGCGGGCGAAGCCGGTCTGCACCTCGTCCGCGATGAAGACCACGCCGTTGGCGTTCGCCCACTGCTGGAGTGCGGGGAGGAAGCCGTCGGCGGGAACGATGAAGCCGCCCTCGCCCTGGATGGGCTCGATGATCAGCGCGGCCAGGTTGGCGGCGCCGATCTGCTTCTCGATCATCGTGATGGCGCGCGTGGCCGCCTCGGCGCCGCTCAGGCCGCCGTCGCGCAGCGGGTAGCTGAGCGGGGCGCGGTAGATCTCGGGCGCGAACGGGCCGAAGCCGTTCTTGTAGGGCTGGTTCTTGGCGGTCAGGCCCATCGTGAGGTTCGTGCGGCCGTGGTAGGCGTGGTCGAACGCGACGACGGCCTGCTTGCCGGTGTAGTGGCGGGCGATCTTGACCGCGTTCTCCACGGCCTCGGCGCCGGAGTTGAACAGTGCGCTGCGCTTGGCGAAGTCGCCCGGGGTGAGGCGGTTGAGCGCCTCCGCCACGTCCACGTAGGAGTCGTACGGAGCGACGGTGAAGCAGGTGTGCGTGAAGGCGGCGACCTGGGCGGTGACGGCGTCCACGACGCGCGGGGCAGCATTGCCCACGCCCGTGACGGCGATGCCGGAGCCGAAGTCGATCAGGGAGTTGCCGTCCACATCCACCAGCACGCCGCCGCCGGCAGCGACGGTGTAGACGGGGATGGTCGCACCGACGCCGGCGGCGACGGCCTGAGCCTTGCGCTCGGCGCGCTTGCGCGACTCGGGACCGGGGATCGGGGTGACGAGCCGGCGCTCCTGCGGGAGCGAGGGTCCGCCGACGGGGATGTCAGTGGCGGTGTCGAGGATGGTCATGTCCCGAATCGTAAGAAGCGGACGCGACCCACCGCCTGGACGCGACGTACAATCGGTTCACCGCCGATAGACACCCTGGCGCATCCGCCCCGGATGAACCGGCGCCCCGGCAGATGGAGACCCATGCCCGCGACCCTCACCCAGCTCCTCGCGCGGCCCGAGCTGGGCCTCCGGCCGCTCACCGCTTCGACGGTCGGCGACCCGGACGCGCCGCTCGCCTGGGCGCACAGCTCCGACCTTCCGGACCCGACGCCGTTCCTGGCGCCCGGGCAGGTGCTCCTGGTGACGCAACCGCCGGAGGATGCGGACCCGTACGTGGAACGCCTGGTCGCGCACGGCATCGCCGCCCTCGGCTTCGGCACCGAGGTCGTGCGCGACGGCACGCCCGCCGCACTGGTCGAGGCCTGCGAACGGCACGGCCTCCCGCTCTTCGAGGTGCCGTACCGCACCCCGTTCATCGCCGTCGCCCGCTTCGTCGCCGACCGGGTCGCCGCGGACGCCTACGCCCGCAGCACCTGGGCGCTCCGCGCATCCCGGGCCATCTCGCTCGCCGCCCTGCGCCCAGACGCGCTGGGCGCGGTGCTCTCCGAGCTGTCCCGGCAGATCGAGCGCCCGGTCGCGCTCGTCGGACCGGACGGCGCGGTGAGCCGGAGCTTCCCGTCGGGGGCGTTGGATGCGCGGGCACGGCGAGCCCTGTCGGACGCGGCGGAGCCCCTGCTCCGCAGCGGGCGGCGCGCTGCGGGGACCGTGGGCACGGACGCCGGACCGTTCGCCGTCCAGACGCTGGGCGCGGCCGGCCGGTTGCGCGGCGTGCTCGCGGTCGGCTCCGAGGGACTCGATGCGGCCGCTCAGCAGGTGGTCACCGGAGTCGTCGCCCTCGCGGGGCTTGCCCTCGAGCAGTCGCGCGCCGCCGACGCGGCCCGCGCGCGACTGCGGACCGCGGTGTGGCGGGCGCTGGTGGCGGGGGATGCCGCGGTCGCCGCATCCATCGCCGAGCCGGTGCTCGGTCCGCTGCCGGAAGCGCCCGTGCGGGTGACCATGATGCAGGGTGCCGCGCTGGCCGCCGCGGCCGACTGGCTGGAGTCGAACGCGGACGGCTTCTTCGCCCGGGACGCGCACGACCTCGTGCTCATCGGCGACGAGAGCACGGCGGTGGAGGTCGCGACGACCCTCGCCGTGCGATTCGACCTGCGGGGCGGTGTGTCCTCCGGCACGACGCTGGATGCGCTGCCCGCGGCGGTCGCGCAAGCGCAGACCGCGCGCAATCGGGCGACGGCGGACGACCCGGTCGCGGCCTTCGACGACGTGGCCGGCGCCGGGATGCTCGCCCTGCTGCACACCCCCGACGCGCGGGCGGTGGCGGAGACGTCGCTGCGGCCGCTCGTGGCCGCCGACCCGTCCCTCCCGGACGTGCTGCGGACCTGGCTCGACGCCGACGGCGTCTACGACGTGGCCGCCCGCCGGCTGGGCATGCACCGGCACACGCTGCGGTCCCGCGTCGCGGAGGCGGAGCGCCTGCTCGGCCGCGACCTGTCCTCGTTCGCGGCGCGGGCCGACCTCTACGCCGCGCTCCGCGCCTCCGCCTGACCCGCGCTCGCCCTCGCGCCCCTTCGCCCCCGCGCCCCTCCGCCCTCCGCCCTCCGTCGAGTACACGAAAAGTGCACGCTTTCACCCCCGAAACCGTGCACTTTTCGTGTACTCGACGGGGGGGTGGGAGGGGTGGACGGGCCGGGGCACTCGACGGTGGGTGGGCGGGTTGGAGAGAATGGGCGGATGAGCACACCCATCTCCGGAACCCACTTCGGCCTCACGGCGGGCGACTACCACGCGACGATCGCGTCGGTCGGGGCGTCGCTGCGCACGCTGGAGTTCGACGGCCGCCCCCTGGTGGTCCCGTTCGACGCGGACGAGGTGCGCCCCGCCTTCCGAGGCGCGACCCTGGCGCCGTGGCCGAACCGCGTCGTGGACGGCCGCTACACCTTCGACGGCGTGGAGCAGCAGCTCCCGCTCACGGAGCCGAACCGGGGGCACGCGCTGCACGGCCTCGCCGCCTGGCTCGACTTCGACGCCGTGGACCGGTCGGCCAGCTCGGTCGTGTTCGCCGCGACCATTCAGGCGCAAGCCGGGTACCCGCACCGCGTCGACGTCAGCGTCGCCTTCGAGCTGGACGAGGAGGGGCTGCACACCACCGTGACGGGCACCAACACCGGCCCCTCACGCGCGCCGTGGGGCACCGGACCGCACCCGTACCTGGTCGCCGGCGAGGGCCGCGTCGACGCGTGGACGCTGACCCTCCCGGCGGATGAGGTGCTCACCGTGACCGAGGACCGCCTGATCCCGACCGGGCTGGAAGACGTCGCGACCGCGGAGGGCGGCGTGTGGGACTTCCGGACCGCGCGGACGATCGGCGACACCTTCATCGACCACGCCTTCACCGGGCTGGGCCGCTCCGCAGACGGGCTCGCGACCGTCCGGCTGACCGCGCCGGAGGGCACGGGCGTCGAGCTCACCTGGGGTAACGACTGCCCGTGGGTGCAGATCCACACCGCCGATCAGCCGGTGCCGGAGCTCGACCGTCTCGGCCTCGCCGTCGAGCCCATGACCTGCCCGCCCGACGCCTACAACTCCGGCACCGACCTGATCGTGCTGGAGCCCGGGGAGTCGGCCACGGCGTCCTGGACGATCCGCGCGGTGCAGCCCCTCTGAGCCGAGCGAGCGGGTAGCTCCGCGCGGGGCGGGACAGTCCGGCCCGCGAGAACGAAGATGCGCGCGGCCCTCCACGACGGGCCGCGCGCAAGCCGATGCTACGGGGCGTCCGTCATCCGCCGACGTGTACGCCGTGTCGAGGGGCCCCGCCCGCAGTCGACAGCACGTCGTTGCGGCGCACGGCACACCCGGACGACGAAGGGCGCAGGGTCCACGACCCTGCGCCCTTCGCTCCGCGAACCGATCAGCCCTGGCGGGCCTTCATCCGCGGGTTCTTCTTGTTGATGACGAACGTCCGGCCCCGGCGGCGTACCACCTGGGCGCCGGGCATCGTCTTGAGCGAGCTCAACGAATTGCGTACCTTCATGACGGACCTCCCTTATGAAACCTATTCTCAATAACAATGGAGGCCGCGATTTGTTCCCGCGAACGGGTCAGAGCCCGAACGTCGCCAGCCAGGCGTCGACCACCGGGATATCGACACGCTGGTAACCACCCAGGTAGCGGCAGTTGTCCGTATAGCCGTAGCTGGTCACGGCGACCAGCTGGTCACCGAGGAACACCGGGCCGCCCGAGTCGCCGAAGCAGGTCCCACCGGTCCCTCTCGTGTCGTTCGGATTGCCGTTGGTCTGCAGGATCTGCGGAGTCAGCTTCTGGCCGGGCATGTCCACGTAACGCCGGATGAGCGGGTAGCTCATCGGCTGCGGCTTCTGCGGTCCGGACTCCGGCTTGCGGACCTCGGTGCCGTATCCCACTGCCGTGAACAGCGTCTTCGACAGATCGCTCTTCGGGATGGTGTCCAGCGTGCCGACCGGCGCGATCTGCGGGTAGCCGCCGCCGAACGACGCCACGGGCTGGTCGAGCACGATCACGCCGACGTCGTTCCAGTTCGCGGTGTCGGTGAAGTCCGAGTAGTCGGGATGGGTGTAGGCCGTCCCAGACAGGTAGCCGGCAGCGGAGATCTCGGCGGCGGTGTATCCGGCGCTCGGGTCGGCGGCGACCGGGAACGGGGCGGGCGGCTGCTCGGCGATCACCGAGTCGAAGGTGACGAGCGTCTTGCCGAGTGTTCCGGAGGTGCAGTGCGCGGCGGTGAGCACGACCGTCGGCGACACCAGCGTCGCCGAGCACCGGAAACGCCCGTCGGCGTCGTAGAACAGGATGAGGCCGACGTCGGGATGCTTGTTCCCGTCGGCGGTCCCGCCGGTGCTGGCGACAGCGGGTGTGCCGACGGCCAGTCCGGCGAATGCGGCCAACGCGATAGCGGCGGCCAGGATTCTCTTGCGCATGGATCCCCCTTTGGATCTCGAAGCGGTTTCGATCCTCCGAGTATGCCCATCCCCCGGACAGGGGCCAAGGGCCAGGATGCTGGAGCGGCCGTCCCGTGTTCGCTGAGCCCCGGCCGCGCCGGAAAGAACGGGCTCCCCGCGGGCCGCCCCGCGCAGTACCCTTCCGCCATGTCAGCGACCCCTCTCCCCTCCTCCGGAGCCTCCCCGCTCGACGGACCGCGGACGTGCGACGCCAGCGGGATGATCGACATCCACCGGCTGTTCCGCCACTCGTTCGACGAAGCGCCGTCGCTGGTCCAGGGCGTCCGGGACGGCGACACCGCCCACGCCGACGCCGTCGCCGGGCACCTCGGACTGATCTCCTCGTCCCTCCACTCGCACCACGAGGGCGAGGACGCCAAGCTGTGGCCGGCGCTGGACGAGCGTGCGCCCTCCTGCGCCGTGCACATCGAGCGGATGCGCGAGCAGCACGCCGCGATGCTCGTGCAGCTGAACGCGCTCGACGCCGCGGTGCCGGCGTGGCGCGCCGCCCCGTCCGCCGCGACCGCCGCGCCCGTGCTCACGGCGCTGGACGGCATCCAGGCGGCGCTGACCGTCCACCTGCCCGACGAGGAGGGCACGGTCGTGCCCCTGATGGAGCACGTGCTCACGAAGGACGAGGTCGAGTGGTTCGCCAAGCACGGCCGCAGTTCGACCCCCAAGGGTCAGACGTGGAACATGCTCGGCGGCATCCTGGACGCCCAGCCCGACGGCGGGGATGCGTGGCTGAAGAAGAACATGCCGGGGCCGGTGGCCCTCGTCTGGCGTTGGCGCGGCAAGCCGAGCTACGCCCGGTACCGCGCCACGCTGGAGGGACGACCGACCTCCTGACCGCGCGCGACCCGCGCCCGGGCCGCGCTGCCGCATCCCCTACAGTGTGGATGTGGAGGAGACGGGACGCGCACCGGGCGTGCGCGAGGTGGCCGCGGCCGCCGGGGTGTCGCGCCAGACCGTCTCCCGGGTGCTCAACGACCACCCCAGCATCCGGCCGGAGACGCGCGAGCGGGTGCTGGCGGCGATGGTCGAGCTCAATTTCCGTCCGAACCGCGCCGCGCGGATGCTCACCACCGCCCGCTCCACCACCATCGGGGTCCTGGTCGCATCGCCCTCGTCGCTGTTCGGCCCGGCATCCAGCATCGACGCCATCGAGCGGGCGGCCCGCGAGGCGGGGTACTTCGTGACCGTCGCGCACGCCGCCTCGCTCGACGCGGCCGCGGTCGAGGCGGCCCTGGAGCAGCTGAGCGCGCAGGCCGTGGAGGGCATCGTCGTCGTGGCGCCGCAGCAGCGCATCCAGGATGCGATGGACGCGGTGTCGGTGCGCGTGCCGTCCATCACGCTGCACGGCGCGGGGACGGCCGGCGACCACGGCGTCTTCGTCGACCAGGTGCGCGGAGCGCGGCTCGCCACCCGGCACCTGCTCGACCGCGGGCACGTGCGCATCGCGCACCTCGCCGGCCCGGCCGACTGGTCGGAGGCGCGGGCGCGTCGCGAGGGATTCCTGGAGGAGATGGCCGCCGCCGGGGCGGACCCCGTCGTTTCCCGCGAGGGCGACTGGACGGCCGCGTCCGGGGCCGAGATCGGCGCCGAGCTGCTGGCCGATCCGGGCATCACCGCCGTCTTCTCGTCCAACGACCAGATGGCGCTCGGCGCGCTCTTCGCGGCGCACGCGGCGGGCCGGTCGGTGCCGGGAGACCTCGCCGTCGTCGGATTCGACGACATCCCGGAGGCGGCGTTCCTCATCCCGCCGCTCACCACCGTGCGGCAGGACTTCGCCGAGCTGGGCCGCCGCGCCGTCGCCCGGCTGATCGCGCAGATCGAGGGCGAGTCGCTGGACTTCGCCGAGCCGGTCGCCCCGGTGCTCGTGCCCCGCGCGTCCGCCTGAGTCCGGCCGCCTCTTCGCGCTGCGTGTCGGTCTGGGCTCGCCCACTGTGGCGAGTGGAGACATGATGCGGCAACCCGCTGC
The DNA here is from genome assembly GCF_031456835.1 of Leifsonia shinshuensis. Lineage (NCBI taxonomy): Bacteria > Bacillati > Actinomycetota > Actinomycetes > Micrococcales > Microbacteriaceae > Leifsonia > Leifsonia shinshuensis. Next base: position 3,412,010 of record NZ_JAVDVK010000001.1, on the reverse strand, counting down.
GGATAGGAGCATCAACTCACAGTTCGCGCGGCGCGGGAGCGCGGGGGCGCGCGGGCGGCGTTCGCTCGGCGCGGGGGCGGGGCGCGCGGGCGCGGGGCGACGGGATGCGTGCCCCGGCTGCGGGCCCCGGGTTGCAGCCTCCGGGCAGCGCAACGTATGCTCGTCCGTGTGATGTGACCGGTCACAATGACGTGAGGAGCAGCATGACCGCGCCGGAAACCCGCCTCCGCGACGCCATCGCGTCGGGACGCACCGCCCTCGGCATCGAGCTCGGCTCGACGCGCATCAAGGCCTGCCTGGTGGATGCGGACGACCCGTCGGTCGTCCTCGCCGTCGGCACGCACGAGTGGGAGAACGAGTACGTCGACCGCCGCTGGACCTACTCCCTCGACGCCGTCTGGACCGGGCTGCAGGAGGCGTACGCCGGCCTGATCGCCGACGCCGAAGCGCGCCACGGCGTCGCGCCGACGTCGTTCGGCGCGATCGGGGTCTCGGCCATGATGCACGGGTACCTCCCGTTCGACGCCGACGGCGAGCTCCTCGTCCCCTTCCGCACCTGGCGCAACACCAGTACGGGGCCGGCAGCGGCAGAGCTCACCGCCGCCTTCGGCGTCAACATCCCGTTGCGCTGGTCCATCGCCCACCTGCACCAGGCCGTGATCGACGCCGAGCCGCACATCCCGGACCTCGCGTTCTTCACCACGCTGGCCGGTTACGTGCACTGGAAGCTGACCGGCCGCACCGTGCTGGGCGTCGGCGACGCGTCGGGCATGTTCCCGATCGATCCGGCCACCCGCACCTACGACGCCGAACTCCTGCGCCGCTACGCGGGCCTCGACTCCGCCCATGGCATCGACCTCCCGTCCTTGCTCCCCGAGGTGCTCGTCGCGGGCGACGACGCGGGCGCGCTCACCGCCGACGGCGCCGCGCTGCTCGACCCGACCGGACGGCTGCAGCCGGGCGTCCCGTTCTGCCCGCCGGAGGGCGACGCGGGCACCGGTATGGTCGCGACCTCCTCCGTCGCGCCGCGCACCGGTAATGTCTCCGCCGGCACGAGCATCTTCGCGATGGTCGTGCTGGAGCGTCCGCTCTCCGCCGTCCACCACGAGCTCGACCTGGTGACCACCCCGGCCGGCGACCTCGTCGCGATGGTGCACTGCAACAACGGTGCGAGCGAGCTCGCGGCGTGGGCCGGGATGTTCGGCCGGTTCGCCGAGGCTGCCGGTACTCCGCTCTCGACCGACGCGGTGTACGAGACGCTGTTCCGGGAAGCCCTGTCCGGCGCCCCGGACGCGGGCGGCCTCGTCGCCTACAACCACCTGGCCGGCGAGCCCATCGCCGACCTCCCCGAGGGACGCCCGCTGGTCGTCCGCACGCCGGACAGCCGGCTCACCCTCGCCAACTTCGTCCGCGCCCAGTTGTACAGCGTCTTCGGCACGCTGGCCCTCGGGATGCGCGTCCTCTCCGACGAGGGGGTGACCCTCGACCGGATGTATGCCCACGGCGGCATGTTCCGCACGGCGGGCGTCGCGCAGCGGTTCCTGGCGGGCGCGATCGACGCTCCGGTCTCGGTGGCGGAGACGGCCTCCGAGGGCGGTGCCTGGGGCATCGCGGTGCTCGCCGCCTACCGCGCAGCCGCCGGCACCGCGAACCGCGCCGCCGACGACGCCGCCCCGGCCGACCTCGACACGTACCTCCGCACCAAGGTGTTCGGCGGATCCGTCGCCGAGACCACCACCCCGCATCCCGACGACGTCGCCGGCTTCGCGCGCTTCCTGGAGCGGTACCAGACCGGCCTCGCCGTGGAGCGCGCCGCCGTCGACGCCCTGCCCGTGGAAGGAGCCACCGCATGACCAGCGATCTCGAGACCCCGACCGTCCGCGCGGTCCGCGAGCGCGTCGCCGCGCTGCACTCCGAACTGGTCCGCTACGGACTCGTCGTCTGGACCGGCGGCAACGTCTCCGAGCGCGTACCCGGCGAGGACCTCTTCGTCATCAAGCCGAGCGGCGTCGACTACGACGACCTGACGCCCGAGAACATGATCCTCTGCACGCTCGACGGGGAGGTCGTCCCCGGGTCCCACGGCAGCGACCGGTCCCCCTCCTCCGACACCGCGGCGCACGCCTACGTGTACCGCGAGATGCCGGAGGTCGGCGGAGTCGTGCACACCCACTCCACCTACGCGACCGCGTGGGCGGCGCGCGCCGAGCCCATCCCGTGCGTCATCACCGCGATGGCGGACGAGTTCGGCGGCGACATCCCGGTCGGCCCGTTCGCGATCATCGGCGACGACTCGATCGGCCGCGGCATCGTCGCGACCCTGAGCGGTCACCGCAGCCGCGCCGTCCTGATGCAGAACCACGGCGTGTTCACGATCGGCCGCGACGCGCGCGACGCCGTCAAGGCCGCCGTGATGGCGGAGGACGTCGCCCGCACCGTCCACATCGCCAAGCAGGGCGGCCCCCTCGTCCCCATCCCCGCCGAGGCGATCGACCGCCTCTTCGATCGCTACCAGAACGTCTACGGACAGTCCCCGGAAGGATCCGCCTGATGCCGAAGCTCACCACCTCCCTCGACCACTACGAGGTCTGGTTCCTCACGGGCAGCCAGCACCTCTACGGGCCGGAGACCCTCGCGCAGGTCGCCGAGCAGTCCCGGGCGATCGCCGACCAGCTGGGCGCCGGATCCGACGTGCCGGTGCGCGTGGTGTGGAAGCCGGTGCTCACCGACTCCGACGCCATCCGCCGCGTCATGCTGGAGGCCAACGCGGACGACGCCGTGATCGGCCTGGTCGCGTGGATGCACACCTTCAGCCCCGCGAAGATGTGGATCTCGGGCCTCGACGCGCTGCAGAAGCCGCTGCTCCACTTCCACACGCAGGCGAACGTCGAGCTGCCCTGGGGCGAGATCGACTTCGACTTCATGAACCTCAACCAGGCGGCGCACGGCGACCGCGAGTTCGGCTACATCCAGACCCGGCTGAGCGTCCCGCGCACGACCGTCGTCGGCCACGTCAGCGACCCCGCCGTGACGGCACGCATCGGCACGTGGATGCGCGCTGCAGCCGGCTGGGCGGCCACCCACTCGCTGAAGCTCGCCCGCTTCGGCGACAACATGCGCTTCGTCGCCGTCACCGAGGGCGACAAGACCGAGGCCGAGCTGGTGTTCGGCGTGCAGGTGAACACGTGGGGTGTCAACGAGCTCGCCGAGGCCGTCGCCGCCGCGTCGGACTCCGACGTGGATGCGCTGGTCGCCGAGTACGAGGAGCTCTACGACGTCGTCCCCGAGCTCCGCCGGGGCGGCGAGCGGCACCAGTCGCTGCGCGACGGCGCCGCGATCGAGCTGGGCCTGCGGTCGTTCCTCGAGGAGGGCGGCTTCGGCGCCTTCACCACCAGCTTCGAAGACCTCGGCGCGCTGAAGCAGCTGCCGGGTCTGGCCGTGCAACGGCTGATGGCCGAGGGCTACGGCTTCGGCGCCGAGGGCGACTGGAAGACCGCCGTGCTGGTGCGGGCCGCGAACGTCATGGGCGCGGGCCTGCCGGGCGGCGCATCCCTCATGGAGGACTACACGTACGACCTCACGCCGGGCGACGAGCGCATCCTCGGCGCCCACATGCTCGAGGTCGCTCCGTCGCTCACGAGCGCACGGCCGACCCTGGAGGTGCACCCGCTGGGTATCGGCGGCAAGGACGACCCCGTGCGGCTCGTCTTCACGGCGGACCCGGGTCCCGCGGTCGTCGTCGCGCTGTCGGACATGCGCGACCGGTTCCGCCTGGTGGCGAACGTCGTCGAGGTGGTCGAGCCGACCGCTCCCCTGCCGAAGCTGCCGGTCGGTCGCGCGGTGTGGAAGCCGGCCCCCGACTTCACCACGTCGGCGACGGCGTGGCTCGAGGCCGGCGCCGCGCACCATACGGTGATGAGCACGGCGGTCGGCGTGGACGCGTTCGCGGATTTCGCCCGGATGGCGCGCACCGAGCTCCTGATCATCGACGAGACGACCACGCTGCGCGACTTCCAGCGCGAGCTCGCCTGGAACGCCGCCTACTACCGCCTCGCCCGCGGCCTCTGACCCGCGCTCGCGCTCCGCGCCCCGCGCTCCGCGCCCATCCCATCCCCCGTCGAGTACACGAATAGTGCACGCGAAACGCCGTGCGGGCGTGCACTTTTCGTGTACTCGACGGAGGGCGGAGGGGCCGGGGTGCGCAGGGCGCAGGGTCAGGAGTTCACGCGGATGATCTCGTGCTGGTAGGGGGCGATGACGTCGCCGGAGATGCGGAGGTCGAGGACGAGGAACGGGCGCTCGTCGGCGGGGCGCGCTGTCCAGTCGGCGAGAACGTCGAGGTCCTCGGGGGTGCGGATGACGACGCCCTCGGCGCCGACCGCACGGCCCAGCGCGGCGAAGTCGACCTCGGGGATCCGCATCGGCCCCTGCGCGAGCCCCTTCAGCCCGTACAGGTTCACCTCGGCGCCGTAGGCGGCGTCGTTCCAGACCACGGCCATCCCGCGTCCCCGTGCAACACGGACCGCCGACTCGAGGTCGGCGAGCGCCATCAGGCCGCCGCCGTCGCCGGTGGTCAGCACGATCGTCGACTCGGGATGCGCGAGCGCGGCGCCGGGGACGCTCGGCCAGCCGAGGCCGATCGACTGGTACGCCGTGCCGACCATGATCATCCGGTCGGGCGAGGCGACCGGCCAGTACATGTTGGCCCACCCGATGAAGTGCCCGCCGTCGGAGACGACCACCCGGTCCTCGGGCAGCAGCTCACCGATCCGCGCGGCGGCCGTGCGCGGGTCGAGCCGGCCGTCGGCGGCGAGCCCGTCGCCGCGCGGGTGCGCCCGATGCGCGGCCGGATCGACAGATTCGCGCCAGCCGGACGGTGACGCACCGGTCTCCGTCAGGCGCTCGGCCATGGCCTCCGCGACCAGGCGCGCGTCGCCGCGCAGGTACGAGCCGACGTGGGGATGCGTCGCCGCCGGACGGGTGTCGACCTGGATGATGCGCGTGCCCGGCGCGAACAGCTCGCCGAACCGCATCGTGAACTGGTTGAGGGACGCGCCGAACACCACGGCCACGTCGGCCGAGCGGATCAGCTCCATGGCCCCCTCGGCGCCGAAGCCGCCGGTGACACCGAGGTCGTAGCGGTCGTCCGGGAATACGCCGCGGCCGAGGGCGGTGGATGCGGTGAGCGCGCCGGTCGCGTCGGCGAGCGCACCGAGGGCCCGGCCGGCCCCCGAGATCCACGCGCCCCGGCCGGCGAGGAGCAGCGGACGCTCGGCGGCGGCGAGCGCGTCGGCGGCCGCCTCGATCCCCGCACGGGAGAAGGGGTCGACCGGCGCCTGCGGGGCGGGGACCACCGGCTCGGGCGCCTCCGGCACCGGCCCGGCGTCGCGGGTCGCGACGTCGTACGGGATCGCGATCACGGTCGGAACGCGATAGGTCAGCGCGTGCTCCACGGCGATGGCCGCGGTTGCCGCGGCATCCGCCCGTCCCACCGTGTAGGTGCGTGCGCCGACCGCGGCGGCCAGCGCGATCTGGTCGACGTCCCAGGGCCGAGGCCCGGACGTCGGCTCATCCCCGACGACGAGGATGAGCGGGATGTGCGCCTGCACCGCCTCCGCGAGCGCGGTGAGCGTGTTGGTGAAGCCGGCGCCGTAGGTGGCCGTGGCGGCGGCGAGCCGGCCGGATGCGCGGAAGTACGCGTCGGCGGCGACCACTGCCCCGGCCTCGTGCCGCATGGCGCAGTACTCGCCGCCGCGCTGGCGCTCGAGCGCGTCGAGGAAGTGGGCGTTCCCGTTCCCCATCACACCGAACACGTGGTCGATGTGGCGGGCGAGGGTGGCGGCGACGTGGGCGGAGACGGAGGGCATGGCGAAGCCTTTCGAGACGAACGGAGCTGAACGATTCCGTATGTGTCTCGCCGTCGCGGCCCCGCGGGCGGCTTCGTGCCCATTTTTCGAGCACCGGCGATCGACGCCGCCGGACGTTCTCAGTGTATAGAGGGGTGGCGGCGCGAGGTAGCGGCCCGGCCCTCAGTGGGCGGCTCGCTCCAGACGGGCGAACTCGAGCAGCCGTTCCTGCGAGTCGGCGTAGGACGTCGCGCCCGGCATCGGCCGTCCCTCGCGTGCCGCGACCGCCACCTCCACCGCCGCGTCGACGGCGACCCGGTACGGCAGCGACCCGGTGCTGACCCGGCGCACGCCGAGCCCTCCCAGCTCCGCCACGGTCATCCCCGGCACCACCAGCACGTTGAGCGGCAGCGGGCTGGATGCCGCCAGCTGCGAGATCGTCGCGGGATCGGCGGCCCCCGGCACGAACACGCCGTCGGCACCGGCTTCGGCGTACGCTGCCGCCCGCGCGGCAACCGCGTCGACGGTGTCGTCCTCGTGGAACCAGTACGAGTCGACGCGGGCGTTGACGAAGACGTCGGGCGCGGCCGCCTTGATGGCCGCGATCTTGGCCGCGGGGAAGGCCGGGTCGACCAGCCGTCCTCCCCGGGAGTCCTCGAGGTTCACCCCGGCGACGCCGAGCCCGGCCACCAGATCCGCGACCTCCGCCGGGTCGTCGCTGAACCCGTCCTCGATGTCGGCCGTCACGTACACCGGCAGGACGGCGAGGCGCCGGACCAGGGCTACCGTCGCCTCCCGGCTCGCCCCCTCGGCGTCGGGATGCCCGGTCGCCGCGTTCACGCCGAAGCTCGTCGTGCCGATCGCCGGGAACCCGGCGGCCGCGAAGCCGAGCGCCGAGCCGATGTCCCACGCGTTGGGGAGCAGTAGCGGTTCGTCGCCGTGGTGCAGGTCGTGGAACGTCATTGCGGTCCCTTCCACCGGAAGGGTAGCGCCGGCCGGGGCGCGGAGGCAGCCCCGGCCGGCGCGGAGGGTCAGGCCCCGACCGAGCGGCGCTTGTTGTACACGTCGAAGGCCACCGCGGCGAGCAGCACGAGGCCCTTGATCAGCAGCTGGTAGTCGCTGTCGATGCCGAGGATCGACATGCCGTTGTTCAGCACACCGATGATCAGACCACCGATGATCGCGCCGGTGACCGTGCCGATGCCGCCGGTCACGGCCGCGCCTCCGATGAAGACGGCCGAGATCGCATCCAGCTCGAAGCCGGTTCCGGCGCTCGGGCTCGCCAGGTTGAGGCCGGCGGTGAACACGAGGCCGGCGACCGCGGAGAGCACGCCCATGTTGACGAACAGCAGGAACGTGACGCGCTTGGTCTTCACACCCGAGAGCGCGGCCGCGGCGAGGTTGCCGCCGATGGCGTAGATGTGACGGCCGAACACCGAGCGGTTCATGATCGCCGAGTAGCCGACCACCAGCACCGCCAGGATGATCAGCACGATCGGGGTGCCGTTGTAGCTGGCGAGCAGGACGGTCATCACGAGCACCAGTGCCACCAGGAACACCAGCTTGACGACGAACCACCACAGCGGCTCGTCCTCGAGGTCGTACTTGCGGCGCACCGCCCGCTGCCGGATCGACGAGGCCAGGATGGCGATGCTCGCGAGCACGCCGAGGATCATCGTCAGCGGCTCGTACCCGGTCGTGCCGAACGCGGGCAGGAAGCCCGAGCCGATCGCCCGGAACTCCTTCGGGAAGAACGAGATCTGCTGGTTGCCGAGCGCGATCTGCGCGGCCCCGCGGAACGCGAGCATGCCGGCCAGCGTGACGATGAACGCGGGGATGCCGAAATACGCGATCCAGAACCCCTGCCAGGCGCCGACGAGCGCGCCGAGCACGAGGCAGAACACGATGGCGAGCGGCCACGGCAGGTGCCAGTTCGAGATGAAGACGCCGGCCATGGCTCCGATGAACGCCACCACACTGCCGACGGAGAGGTCGATGTGGCCCGCGATGATCACCATCACCATGCCGATCGCCAGGATCAGGATGTAGCTGTTCTGCACGATCAGGTTCGAGACGTTGATCGGCGCCAGCGTGATGCCGCCCGTCGCGATCTGGAAGAACACGACGATGGCGATCAGGGTGATGAACAGACCGATCTGGCGCAGCTGCCCGGTCAGGTAGTTCAGGGCTTTGGTGAGCGGTTTCATGCGGTGTTCTTCTCGCGTTCCTGGGTCATGAATTGCATGAGGTATTCGGCGGTGGCCTTCTCGCGCGGGACGTCCGCGGTGATGCGACCCTCGCTGAGGGTGTAGATGCGGTCGCAGATGCCGAGCAGCTCCGGCAGCTCGGAGGAGATGACGATGATGCCCTTCCCCTGGTCGGCGAGCCGGTCGATGATCGTGTAGATCTCGTACTTGGCTCCGACGTCGATGCCGCGCGTGGGCTCGTCGAGGATGAGCACCTCCGGGTCGGAGTACATCCACTTCGACAGCACGACCTTCTGCTGGTTGCCGCCGGAGAGCTTGCCGGTGACCGTCAGGACGTTCGGCGTCTTGATGTTCATCGATTTCCGGTACTCCTCGGCGACCAGCGACTCGCGCTGCTCGTTGACGAACTTGAACCAGTTCACGAGCTTGTCGAGGGCCGCGATGGAGATGTTGCGCTGGATGTTGTCGATCAGGTTCAGCCCGAAGTGCTTGCGGTCCTCGGTCGAGTACGCGATGCCGTTGGCGATGGCCTTGGACACCGTGCTCACCGAGATCGGCTTGCCGCGCTTGTAGACCTGTCCGCTGATCCCGACGCCGTAGCTGCGGCCGAAGATGCTCATGGCGAGCTCGGTGCGCCCGGCCCCCATCAGCCCTGCGATGCCGACGATCTCGCCGGCGCGGACGTGGAAGCTGACATCGTCGACGACCGTGCGGTTGCGGTCGAGCGGGTGGTGGACGGTCCAGTTCTCGACACGGAGCAGCTCCTCGCCGATGTGGGGCACGTGGTCCGGGAAGCGGCTGGCCACGTCGCGGCCGACCATCCCCTTGATGATGCGCTCCTCGCTGGTGCCCTCCTTGCCCATCTCCAGCGTCTCGATCGTGCGGCCGTCGCGGATGATGGTCACCCGGTCCGCGATCGCTTTGATCTCGTTGAGCTTGTGACTGATGATGATCGACGTGATGCCGTGCTGCTGCAGCTGACGGATCAGCTCGAGCAGGTGCGCGGAGTCGTCGTCGTTGAGGGCGGCGGTGGGCTCGTCGAGGATGAGGATCTTGACCTCTTTCGAGAGCGCCTTGGCGATCTCGACGAGTTGCTGCTTGCCGACCCCGATGTCCTTGATCTTGGTGATCGGGTTGTCGTGCAGCCCCACCCGGGCGAGCAGCTTCGCCGCCTCCAGGTTGGTCTCGTTCCAGTCGATGAACCCGTGCCGCTGCCGCTCGTTGCCGAGGTAGATGTTCTCGGCGATCGAGAGGTACGGCGACAGCGCCAGCTCCTGGTGGATGATGACGATCCCCGCCGCCTCCGAGTCGTTGATCGACCGGAACTCGACGGGCTCGCCGCGCATGACGATCTCGCCCTCGAACGTGCCGTGCGGGTACACGCCCGACAGCACCTTCATCAGCGTCGACTTGCCGGCGCCGTTCTCGCCGCAGATCGCGTGGACCGATCCCTCCTCGATGCTGATCGAGACGTCTTGCAGCGCCTTGACCCCCGGGAAGGACTTCGAGATGTTCCGCATCTCGAGAATCGTGTTGGCCATGGTCTCCCTTGCTCGCATGGAGGTCCGGGCGGGCCGCCTGAAGCGCGCGCCCGCCCGGACCGTCGGCCCGGCCTACTTGAGGTCGGATTCCTTGTAGTAGCCGCTGTCGACCAGGATCTTCTGGTAGTTGTCCTTGGTCACGACGACCGGCTGGAACAGGTAGCTCGGGACGACCTTGACCTTGTTGTCGTAGCTCTTGGTGTCGTTCACCTCGGGCTTCTTGCCGGAGAGCAGGTCGTTCGCCATCTTCGCGGCCTCGTTCGCCAGCTGGCGGGTGTCCTTGTAGATGGTCGAGTACTGGGTGCCCGCGATGATCTGCTTCACGCTGGCGACCTCGGCGTCCTGGCCCGTGATGATCGGGAGCTTCTTGCCGCCCGACCCGTAGCCCGCACCCTCGAGCGCGCTCAGGATGCCGTCGGAGAGACCGTCGTACGGCGAGAGGACGCCCTGCACCGCGGCGCCGGTCGAGTACGACTTGGCGACGAGGTCCTGCATGCGGGCCTTGGCGGTCGCCGGGTCCCAGCGCAGGATGGCGACCTGGTTGAAGTTGGTCTGGCCGCTCTTGACGACCAGGGTGCCGTCCGAGATGTACGGCTTCAGCGTGTCCATCGCGCCGTTGTAGAAGAACGTCGCGTTGTTGTCGTCCGGGCTGCCCGCGAAGACCTCGATGTTGAACGGGCCCTTCTGGCCGGTCGGCTTGCCGTCGGCGTCGAGCACTCCGAGGCCGGTGAGCAGCGACTTCGCCTGGTAGACGCCGACCTTGTAGTTGTCGAAGGAGACGTAGTAGTCGACGTTCTTGTCACCGGTGAGGAGGCGGTCGTACGAGATCACCTTGATGCCGGCCTTGGCCGCGGCGTCCAGCTGGTCGGTGAGCGACCCTCCGTCGATGGAGGCGATGATCAGCACCTTCGCGCCCTTGGTGATCATCGTGTTGACCTGCTGCACCTGGGTCGGGATGTCGTTGTTGGCGTACTCGAGGTCGACCTTGTAGCCGTTCTTCTCGAGGTCCGACTTGACCGCGTTGCCGTCGGCGATCCAGCGCTCGGACACCTTGGTCGGCATGGCGACGCCCACGAGCGCGCCCTTGTTGTCCTCCGTGCCGGATCCGCTGCCGCCTCCGCGGCCTCCGGAGCAGGCGGCGAGTGCGACCGCGACGCCGAGTGCGGCGGCGGCGAGTGCGACTTTCCTGAACTTCACTGTGATTCCCTTCGAGCGGTGAGGCGACCGGCGCGCCCAGTGCGCCCCGGTTCGCCGGGCTCGGAACTGTCACGCCTCCGGCGATCAGCGTTCGACGGGGTCATGCGGCGGCCGTCGCTCCCGTGCGATCCGGCTGCTGTCATTGCGACTCCCTCGTCGTATGCTGGTGCCCGAGCCGATATATGTGACCGGTCCCAGAACGGGTTAGACGCTATGACCGGAAGCCGTCGGCAGTCAAGTGCTTCGCAGAAAAATATGATGAGCACGTTCCCGGGTGGCAGTGCTGCCGCCCCCGACGACGAGACAGGATCCATGGACAGACGCGGACCCGACGAGCAGCGCGCCCTCTCCATCCGGGACATCGCCCGGCTGGCCGGTGTGTCGCGGCAGACGGTGTCGCGCGTCCTCAACGGCGAGCGCTACATCAAGCCGTCCACCGAGGCGCAGGTGCGCAAGGTGATCGAGGAGAACTCGTGGCGCCCGAACAGCGCCGCCCGGGCGCTCGCCACCTCCCGGTCCAAGACCATCGGCCTGCTCGTCTCCGCCCGGTCGCACTACGGCCCGTTCACCGCGGCCACGGCGATCGACGAGGCCGCCCGTGCGCGTGGGTACGCCATCCTGTCGGCGACGCTGGCACGGGAGGACGACGCCACGATCTCGGAGGCGCTCGACGCCTTCGCGGCCCAGGGTGTCGACGGCGTCGTGGTGATCGCCCCGCAGCAGCGGGCGCACGAGGCGCTGCAGCGCGTCGCCGTGCGCATCCCGTTCGTGAGCCTGCACTGGAAGGACGCGGGCGAGGGTCGTGTCGCCGCCTTCGACCAGGTCGCGGGCGCCCGTCTCGCCACCCGGCACCTGATCGAGCTCGGCCACACGCGCATCCGCCATCTCGCCGGGCCGCAGGACTGGAACGAGGCGGAGGACCGCATGAACGGCTTCCTCGCCGAGCTCGACGAGCACGATCTGGCGGTGACCGCCCCGGTCCTCGGTGACTGGTCCGCCGACCTGGGGTACGAGGTCGGGCTCCGGATCCTAAACCACCCGGACTTCACGGCGATCTTCGCCTCCAACGACCAGATGGCCCTGGGTCTCATGCACGCCGCCGCCCAGCTCGGGCTGTCCGTGCCGCACGACATGAGCATCGTCGGGTTCGACGACATCCCGGAGGCCAAGCACTTCGCTCCCCCGCTGACCACCATCCGTCAGGACTTCGGCCTGCTCGGGGCGCAGGCGATCGACGTGCTGCTCGCCCAGATCGAGGGCGACGAGTCCCCGGGGGCGACGGAGTACGCGGTGCCGGAACTCGTGGTGCGGCAGAGCACCGCGCCGCCGAGCCGCCCGTGAGGCGAGCGGACCCGGGCAAGCGCCCGCACGCCGCGAGGCCGGGCTGCGACGGATGCGATATAACGGTCACGCCCGTCCCGATGGCGATCCCGGACCCGACACCGGCGCCGCCGACCGAGGGACGCGGCGCCCGCGCTACCCGTCCCGAGGGCATCCCATGAGCGAAGAGACCTGGCGCGCCGCGTTCGTGCACCCCCAGCACCCGTGGCGCGACTTCCAACGCACGCTGCCGGTCTGCGGCGAGGTGCCGCCTGCCGCCATCCGCCGGCCCGGCTCCCTGGCCGGCATGCCGGCGTTCGACGTCTACCTGCTGAGCGACTCGTCGCCGTGGCCGGCGGCCTCCACGTACACCTACACGCAGTCGGTGCTGGGAGACCTGCGCGATCACCGTCCGCCGGAGTTCTCCATCGACCTCGAGGACGACGCCGTCGTCTCCGGCTCCGCCGAGTAGGTCGTCCGGCCCGCGAGGATCGTCTCGACCACCCGCGCCTCCAGGAGGGAGGACGGCGGCCCCGCGAACACGTCCGCATCCAGCACGACCAGGTCGGCGGCCTGGCCGGCAGCGATGCGCCCCCGCCAGTCGCCGTCGCCCACCGATGCGGCCGCATCCCGGGTGGCGTGCGCGATCGCCCGGTCGAGGGGCAGAGCGTGCTGCGGCTGCGCGGCCGGGATGGACGGAACCAGCGCCGAGGCGCGGGTCGACGCGACGTACATGTTGGCGAGCGCCAGGTGCGGCGCCGTCGGGGAGTCGGTCGAGAAGGCGAGGAGAGCGCCGGCGTCCTCGTACTCCGGCCACGGGAAGGCGCGCTCCACCCGCTCGTCGCCGAGCATCGCGACCCAGTTGTCGAAGATGGCCGGGTCGGCGTGGACGGGCTGCATCGACGCGGTGACGCCGAGGCGCGCCATCCGCTCGGCCGTCCCGGGCGCCGCGTACTCCAGGTGCTCGATACGGTGCCGTCGCGGGCGGTCGCCGTTCTGAGCGACGGCCGCCTCGATCGCGTCGAGGGCGATCCCGCTCGCGAAGTCGCCGATCGCGTGCATGGCGATCTGCAGCCCCGCGGCGTCGGCCGCCGCGACCACCGGCGCGAGCCGCTCCAGCGGCCAGATCGGGTCGGCGTTGGAACCATCCGCGTACGGCTGGCGCATCGCCGCGGTGCACGCGTCGATCACGCCGTCGAGGATGAGCTTGATGCCGACGACCCGCAGCCACGGGGTCCCGGGCTCCGCGGCCAGGCGGGCGGCGTGCTCCACCTGCGCGAGGTTGGCCGCGTCGTCGCCCGTGTTGGTCACCAGCCAGTGGGCCGCGACGCGGACCGGCAGCTCGCCGCCCCGGCGCTCCTGCGCCCGCCGGAGCGCCGCCAGCCCGAACTCGTCGAGGGCCATGTCGACGGCGCCCGTGACACCGGTCGCGACGTAGGCCGCGAGGGTGCGCTCCACGTCCGCGTCACGGTCCGCGTCGGTGGCGGAGGCGTCCCGCTGGGCCCAGGCGTACTGCGTCGCGGCCGTCTCCAGCAGCAGACCGGTCGCCTCGCCCTCGGCGTCGCGCACGATCTCACCGCCGATCGGGTCGGGGGTGTCGCTCGTGATGCCCAGCTCGGCGAGCGCGGCGGTGTTGACCCAGCAGGAGTGGTAGTCGTTCGCATCCAGGTAGACCGGGATGTCGTCGATCACCGCGTCGATCATGGCCGCGGTCGGCGCGCCGCCCGGGACGGCGTCGAACAGCCAGCCGCGCCCGCGGAGCTCGCGCGCCTCCGGGTCCGCGGCGCGGGCCTCCAGGAGGGACTGCCGGATGTCGTCCAGGCTCCGCGCGTCCGTCAGGTACACCTGGCCCAGCGCCGACCCCATCATCAGCAGGTGGGTGTGCGCGTCCGTGAACCCCGGAAGCACCAGGCGGCCGCCGAGGTCCACGACGCGGTCGGCCGCCGGCTCCTCGTCGCCGTCCCGGCCCACCCACGAGATCGTCGCGCCGGTCACCGCGAACGCGTCGGCCCAGGTCGATGCGGGGTCCGGTTCCGCGGTGAAGACGCGGCCGTTCCGGAACAGGGTGGTGGTCTCGGGGTCGGTCACAGCCGTCCCTCCTTTCCTGCGACGGGAGCGCTCAGCGCAGCGTCGCCGTCGAATGCGGGGATGCGGTTGAGCAGTGCGTACGCGAGGGCGGCCACGGCCATCCCGAGCGGCACCGAGAGGTCGATGAAGCCCAGCGCCTGCGCGATCGGGCCCGCCCAGACATCGGTCGAGAGGCACAGCGCCGTGATGAGGCCGCCCAGCAGCAGCGCCGTGATGCCCGGGATGCTCCACCCGCCGGTGTACCAGAACCGCCCGCCGCGCCGATCGTCGAACAGGTCGACGCCGTCGTAGACGTTGCGCCGCCGCACGACGTCGACGACGTAGATCGCCATCGCCGGGCCGGACACGATCACGAGGAACTGCAGCAGCAGGTTCGCCGCCTCCAGCAGGCTCGACGACAGCACCAGGTAGATCGTCAGCGCGGTGCCCACCAGCCCGACGATGATCGCGGCCGGGATTCGGCGCAGCCGGAACCCGATGGCCTGCAGCGCCATGCTCGACGAGTAGGTGGTCATGGCGTTGAGCGCGATCGTGTTCACGATGACGCCGACCACCAGGAGCGGCCCCATCCACACCGGCAGCAGGTCGAACAGCGCACGATCGATGCCCGCGTCGAAGGCGGACGCCTTGAGCCCGGTGGCCAGGAGCACTCCGACGATGGTGAAGACGATGAACGGCACCGCTCCCCCGAGCGCGGTCGCCGCCGCGATGTGCGTCGGCTTCGTGGAGCGCGGCAGGTAGCGCGCGATGTCCGGGCTGTTGATGAACGACAGCGGCGTGGACGCGAGGATCGTGAAGCCGATCGAGACCGCCGACCAGAGCCCGGCCCCGGAGAGCGGCTCCTGCGGATGGTAGCCCCAGTCGACCGTCGGCAGGACGAACGCGGCGACCAGCACGAAGATGACGAACAGCACGATGGCCATCGCCGGGTAGATCCGCAGGATCAGCCCGTGCCCGAAGATCGCCACGAGGATCGTGACGGCCGACACCACGATGGTGACGCCGATCGGGACCCAGACCGGGTCGTCCAGGCCGACCCGGCGCAGCAGGTCCGCGCCCATGAAACTGGAGGCGAGCCAGGTGAGCGACAGGAACACCGCGCCGATGAACCAGCCGACGAACGCCACGAACAGCTTGTTGCCGACGATCCCGTACATCGCGCGCGTGATGACCGACCCCGAGGTGCCCGCCGCCGGCCCGCTCGCGGCGATCGCACCCGGGAACACCCAGAGCAGGGAGGCTGCCAGGATGACGGCGACCGCCTGCCAGATCTCGAGGCCCAGCAGGATCAGGGTCGCGCCGATGGTGAAGTTCAGGATGCTGACGCCGGGAGCAGCCCAGACGAAGAAGAGGTCGCGGGCGCGGCCGTGACGCTCGGCGTCGCCGATGACCTCGATCCCCCGGGTCTCCGGCTGGGTGGAGGCGTCGACGAACTGTTCGGTGCCGGTCCGCGCTTCGGACATGGGTTCCTCTCTCGCCAACGGCTTCCTTGCTGTTGGTCATGTGCCCAATAGGGTGTTGGTCAGACATTCAATAGCATGGGGACCATGGAGTCAAGCGCGCCGCCTCCCCGCACCCGGAAGCAGCCGGAGGAGCGCCGCGAGGAGATCCTCGCGGCGGCGGCCGCGATCGCCCTCGACGAGGGGCTGGAGCGGATCACCCTGCGCGCGGTCGCCACCCGCCTCGGCGTCCGCCCCGGCCTGATCTCGCACTACTTCCCGGCGGCCGAAGACCTCGTCGACGAGGCGTTCGCGCGCGCCGCGACCATCGAGCGGGAGCGCTTCTTCCCCACCGAGGGCGATGCGACCCACCGGCTGGCGCACTTCGTCGAGCACATCCGCAGCGGGGCGTCCCTGCCGCTCGCGCGGCTCTGGCTCAACGCCCGGCACCTCTCCCGGTTCACCCCGTCCCTCGACGAGACCCTGGTCGAGCAGGACGCCCTCGACCGCTCCCGGCTGCGCGCCATCATCGAGGACGGCATCCGGACAGGCGAGTTCGCGCCGGTGGATGCGGAGGCCGCGAGCATCCGCATCCTCATCGCCGTCGACGGAGGGGGCTCCTACGTCAACAGCACCGGCGACCTCACGCACCCGGCGCATGTCCGCTTCGTGTCCGACGTGGCCGAGTGGACCCTGGGGCTGGAGCCCGGGACGCTGCAGCGGGCGGTCGCCCGCCGAACGCGGGGATGACGCGGTTCGACATGGAACGCGCGCGCGGGGCGCGCGCGTGTACGATGAGAGCGTCCGGCGCCTGAAAGAGCTTCTGCATCGGGCGTGAAAGGAAGAAGAACGATGGCACAAGGCACCGTCAAATGGTTCAACTCGGAGAAGGGGTACGGCTTCATCGCCCCGGATGACGGCAGCGCCGACGTCTTCGCTCACTACAGCGAGATCGCCGCTCAGGGCTTCCGCAACCTCGAAGAGAACCAGAAGGTCGAGTACGACCTGGCCCAGGGCCCCAAAGGTCCGCAGGCCGCCAACATCCGCCCGCTCTGACGGTTCCGGTGCCCGGCTCTCCGGCCGGGCCCGCGTCCGTCGCGTCTCCGGGGTACGGTGACGCACGTGGGTGATGTGCGTGTAGGTCCGAGAAAGGCCGCCGCCGCGGGCGGTGGCCACGGGACCGGTCATGGGACCGGCCGCGGGCAGAAGGTCGTCTTCGGTGCCGCCCTGGCCGCGCTCGGCGTGGTCTTCGGTGACATCGGCACCAGTCCGCTGTACGCACTCAAGACGGTGTTCCTCCTCGACGGAGGCGCCGTGCGTCCCGTGCAGGACGACGTCTTCGGCGTGATCTCGCTGATGTTCTGGAGCATCACGATCATCGTGTCGATCAAGTACCTCGGCATCCTGATGCGCGCGGACAACGACGGCGAAGGCGGCGTCATGGCCCTGGCCGCGCTCGCGCAGCGCCTCTACGCCGGCAAGGCGAAGAAGGCGGGCATCCTGCTCGTGGTCGGCATCGTCGGCGTCTCGCTGTTCTACGGCGACTCGATCATCACTCCCGCGATCAGCGTCCTCTCCGCGGTCGAAGGTCTGCACGTCACCCTTCCCGCGGTCTCGCACATGGTGATCCCCATCGCCGCGGTCATCCTCATCGCGCTCTTCGTGGTGCAGCGCTACGGCACCGGACGCGTCGGCGTGCTCTTCGGCCCCGTCATGGTGCTGTGGTTCGCCGTGCTGGCCGCCGCCGGGCTCGCCATGGTGATCCAGTACCCCGCCGTGCTGCTCGGGCTCTCGCCGACGTACGCCATCGGCTTCATCGTCGCGCACCCGACGATCTCGTTCATCGCGCTGGGCGCGGTGGTGCTGGTGATCACCGGCGCCGAGGCGCTCTACGCCGACATGGGGCACTTCGGCCGCTCCCCCATCCGTCGCGCCTGGTTCTTCCTGGTCTTCCCTGCGCTGACGATCAACTACCTCGGCCAGGCGGCGCTGATCCTTCACAATCCGGCCGCACGCGCCAATCCCTTCTTCCTCCTCATCCCGGAGTGGGGTCGACTCCCCGTGGTGGTGCTCGCGACGGCCGCCACGGTCATCGCCAGCCAGGCCGTCATCTCCGGCGCCTTCTCGCTCACACGCCAGGCGGTGCAGCTGGGACTGCTCCCGCCGCTGACGATCCGGCAGACCTCCAAGCGCGAGGGCGGTCAGATCTATCTCCCGGCGATCAACACCCTGCTGTTCATCGGGGTCATGGCGATCATGCTCGCCTTCGGCTCCTCCGACCGGCTGTCCACGGCGTACGGCATCTCGGTCACCGGCGCGCTCGTCGTCGACACCGCTCTGCTGCTCCTCGTCGCGCGCCCGCTGTGGAACTGGGCGCCGTGGAAGATCATCCTCGCCGCGGTCGCGTTCGGCGGGCTGGAGCTGGCCTTCCTCGCCGGCAACCTCTCCAAGATCGTCAACGGCGGCTGGGTGCCGCTGCTGATCGCGGCCGCGGTCATCCTGGTGATGACGACGTGGCGCCGCGGACGGCAGCTCGTGCAGCAGGACCGGAAGCGCAAGGAGGGGTCGCTCGCCGACTTCATCGAGGAGGTGCGCAAGCAGAACCTCCCCCGCGTCCCGGGCATCGCGATCTTCCCGCACCCGAACAAGGACACGACCCCGCTCGCTCTCCGCGCCAACGTGAAGCACAACCACATCCTTCACGAGCACGTGATCATCGTGTCGATCTCGACCGCGCAGGTGCCGCACGTCCCGCCCGCGGAGGCCTTCGCCTACGACGACCTCGGCTACGCCGACGACGGCATCGAGCACCTCAGCATCCGCTTCGGCTTCTCGGACAAGCCGGACATCCCCCGCGCCCTCCGTGCCGCCTGCCGTGCGGGAGCCCTGCCCCTGGATGCGGCCAACTTCAAGCAGGCGTCCTACTTCATCTCGCGCGGCGCCATCCGCACGACGCGCAGGAACAGCATGGTGCCGTGGCGCCGGTCGCTGTTCGTCGGCCTGGCGCACAACGCCGCCGACCCGGCCGCACGCTTCGGCCTGCCGGCCCTCCGCACGGTCACGATGGGCAGCGACGTCGAGATCTGACGCCGGGCCCACCTAGCAGCCCTACCGCTGATCGAGGCGGTCGATCCACGGGTGGTCGGGATGCGCGGTGCGGAGCGCATCGCCCAGCCAGCGGAGATCGGCCGCAGCGAGCACGGGAAGACAGCGCTCGAAGTCCTCCTCGTCCTTCGCTCGCACATTCCCGGCCTTCAGGAGCAGTTGCACCTCCGGCCGGAGATAGGTCACACCCCGGTGCGCCCACAGGCACTCGTCGAGCGGCCGTGCGATGCGGACGTCACGCTTGTACATCCACGTGGCACCTTCGACGGATTCCAGCATCACGTCGTATTCCCAGGGGTCTGCCCCACTCGCCCGCAACCACAGGTTGCCGACCGATTCGGGCAGTCGCAGCTCGGATCCGCGGAAGACGGGCGTCAGACTTCCCGCCGCCGCCCAGACATCCAGCCCGGGCGAGACGAAGTCGACGAACTCCGCAGCCGACCCCCGGGGTATCCCGATGTCGAGGTCACCGTGCTCGCGATCCGAGCCCACGAAGGCATCGATCGCCCAGCCCCCGGCGACCCACCACCGCCCGCTGTAGCCCGCGAACCGGGCCGTCGCATCGCTCGGCGTGCGGCGCACCCAGGGACCGTAGAGGCGAACGACCTCGTGATGATCGAGCACGCTGACATCGTAGGGGCGGGCGGCAGCCGTGCGGGCTCACCCCCGGCCATCCGGCGGCTTTAGTCAGTCGGCGACCGGACCATCCGGATCTCGCGGACGCCGTCCTCGGTCTTGACCGTCCCGTCGGCCCGGAATCCGTGTTTGCGGTAGAAAGCCTGTGCCCGAGGATTCGGGTCCGCCACCCACAGGAACGCCGATTGCGACGGATCGACCACGGCGTCCAGCAGCGCGGCTCCCGCTCCTGTGCCGTGAACCGCCGCGAAGGTGTACAGGACGAACAGCTGCCTCGCCCCGCCTGCGTCAGGGTCGCGCGCCGGCCCGGACATCGCCAGGCCCACCAGGTCGCCCGACCGCACTGCGACCGCCGTGGTGTGGGCGGAGAATCGAGGATCGGAGAGCACCGTAGTCCAGAAGTGGCGCCGCCGCTGTACGAACTCCGGGTCGTCCAAGATGGAGTCGGGCATCAACCCTCGATACGTCTCGCGCCAGGTCTCGACGTGGACCGTCGCCATCCGCTCGACATCCCCGAGACGGGCCGGCCTGACTGTGATCTGCGGACTCATGCTCACCAGCCGTGGGTGTTGAACCACTCGCGGGCGTGCGCCCGTTCGTCGTCGGTCTCGTCGGGGTCGGACGTATCGTGCTCGACCAGGCCGCCGTCCGCGTCCAGCGGGACGAATCGGAGGCACTGCGGGCAGAGCGCCCGCCCGCCTGGGAAGCCGTCGTCGAGTGTCGCCGCCGGTGCGCCCGGCTCGCCGGAGCCGGGGCAGTGCAGCGGGTCCGCGCCGGCGTCCGACCACATCGCGCCCTGACGGCGGTGCAGCCCGGGGTGACCGAGCGGGCGGGTGCAGCGGACGCCGTTGCGGCGGCTGGTGCAGGAGCGCACGGGATCCGGAGCGGGCATGCTCCGAATCTATCCCGCGGTCAGGCCGGGACCACCGCCGCGAGGATCGCCGCCGCCGTCTCGCGACCCACCCGGATCGCACCGTCGACGTGCTGGTAGCCCTTGCCCGCCATGTCGCTGCAGGAGAAGTGGATGGGTCCGACCGGCTTGCGCAGGTCGGCGCCGTACCGGGCGAGGCCGCCCATGTCGAAGCTCGCGGCGTACGCGCCGCGCGTCCACTCCTCGCTGCCCCAGTCGCTCTCGTAGTACACGACCGGGTTCAGCGCCTGCTCGCCGTAGTAGTGCGACAGCGACTCGAGGATGCGCTGCTTGCGCTCCTCGGGGCTCAGCTCGAAGACGCCGTCGGCGTTCTCGTCCGAGACGAAGCCGACGAGCGTGCCACGCGGATCGCCGTCGTAGCTGTTGTCGTACGCCTCGTGCACCAGCTCGTAGGGGCTGAAGGCGGTGCCGCTGTAGCCGAGGTCGCGCCAGAACGGCGTCTCGTACACGGCGTGCACCTTGATGACGAAGCCCATCGACAGGTGCTGGTGAAGCTGCTGCTGGCGGCGCGGCAGCGGCGGCTCGTACGAGATACGGCTGATGAGTACCGGCGGGACGGCCAGGATGGCGAACCGCGCGTGCACCTCGACGCCGTCGGCGATCGCGGTCACGCCGTTCTCGTCCCAGCGGAGCGTGCGGACCGGCGCGTTCAGGTGCACGTCGTCGCCCAGCCGCTCGGCCAGGAGCAGCGGCACCTGCTGCAGCCCGCCCTTGACCCGCTTGTCGAGGATGAAGTCGGCGTCGACCAGGTTCGAGAAGCTGCCCGCGCTTGCCGCCATCAGCAACGCCTGCAGCGCCGAGAACGCGTGCGCCGGCTTCGTGAGCATCGCGCCGGCGATGAACATGCCGATGTTCTTGCGCGCCTCCTCGTCGTCGGTCTGCGTCTCCAGCCACCGGCGGAACGAGATCTCGTCCAGCTCCTTGGCGCGCGGGTGCGCCCACGGGCGCTCCGGGTCGATCTCGGCGACCAGCGCATCCAACCGGTCGATGAGGGCGACGATCTCCTTCTCGGTGGACTGCGCGACCGGGAAGATGTCGCCCTCGAAGGTGCGGCGCTCGCCGTTCTCACCGAGGTAGATGTTGATCCCGTCGCGGTACCGGGAGTACGTCTCGAGCCCCAGGTCGGCCAGCGTCTCGATCAGCGCATCCTGATCCGGGGAGACCCACTGGCCGCCGATCTCGAGGGTCGCGCCGTCGATGTCGTCGGTCCACAGTCGTCCGCCGACGCGGTCGCGGGCCTCCAGGACGGCGACCGTGAGGCCCGCCTTGGTCAGTTCCGTGGCGGCCGTCAGGCCAGAGGCGCCCGCGCCGATGACGACGACGTCGCGTTCGATGCTGCTCATGGGTATCAGCTCCGTGGAGGTTGGGGTGAACGAAGGGCACACTACCGGAATCGTCTGCGAAATGGGAGTTTCGCGACTGGATTGTTAGTGAAATCCCCGTTTCACCCCTGTGATCCGTTGCGCTGGATTCGGATTTCGCACTTCGCCGGGTTTAGGATGGCGCGATCCCGATAGAGCGAAGGAGCTCGCGTGTCCACCACCCCCGCATCCACCTCCCTGCGGCGATCCACGTCCCTGCGGCGATCGCTGGGCCTCTGGGCGATCGTCGGACTTGGCCTCGGCTACATGACACCCATGACGGTCTTCGACACATTCGGAATCGTCACGGGCGAGACGAACGGGGTCGTCCCGTCCGCGTACCTGGTCGCCCTCGTCGCGATGGTCTTCACCGCGATCAGCTACGGACGCATGACGCGGGTGTTCCCCTCGGCGGGTTCGGCCTACACGTACGCGTCGGAGACCATCCACCCGAACGTCGGCTTCCTCGTCGGCTGGTCGTCGCTGCTCGACTACCTGCTGCTGCCCCTGGTGAACGCCCTCATCGTGCGGCTGTATCTGGAGTCGTTCTTCCCCGCGGTGCCGGGGTGGATCTGGGTGGTCGGCTACGTGGCCGTCATCACCGCGATGAACCTGTTCAGCATGTCGTCGACCTCGCGCGTGAACGGCATCCTGGTCGTGTTCCAGATCGTGCTGATCGCCGTGTTCGTGGTGCTCACGTGGACCGCACTCAACGCCGGCGCGGGCAACGGCACGCCGTTCAGCCTGACGCCGCTGCTCCACTCGGGTGTGCACCTGGGCGCGGTCATCGGCGGCGCGACGGTCGTCTGCTTCTCGTTCATCGGCTTCGACGCCATCACCATGTACACCGAGGAGGCGAAGGACACCCGCACGGTGCCGCGCGCGATCGTGCTCGCGCTGCTGATCGGCGGTGCGATCTTCTTCGTCGCCGCCTGGTTCGCGCAGTCGCGGTTCCCGACCCTCGCCGGCTTCCACTTCACCGACGACACCCTCCCCGAGATCGCTCTGAAGACCGGCGGATTGCTGTTCCAGATCCTGTTCATCTCCGCCGCGGTGGCCGCGGCGGTCGCCTCCAGCCTCGCCTCGCACGCCAGCGTCTCGCGGATGATCTACGTGATGGCGCGGAACGGCAACGGCCGCGTCTCGCGGACGCTCTCCTACATCCACCCGCGGTTCCGGACGCCCGCCACGGCCGTGGTGCTGGTCGGCGCGGTCTCCCTGCTGGCCGCAGCCTTCACGCTCGAATTCGTCTCGTCGATGATCAACTTCGGCGCGCTCATCGCGTTCACCGTCGTCAACGCGACGGTCATCATCCACTTCGCCCTGCGGCGGAAGGAACGCCGCGGAGCCCGCCAGATCGTGCGCAACATCGTGCTCCCGGGCGTCGGGATGCTGTTGACCGGCGTGCTCTGGGCCAACCTGCACCTGGACGCACTGACCTACGGCATCGTCTGGCTGGGCATCGGCATCATCACGCTGCTCGTCGTGACCCGGGCGTTCCGCAAGCCGCTGGGCGTGAAGCTGGACGAGGACGGCGACGCCGCGATCATCACACGCGAGGGCGCGCCGTCCGACGCTGTTCGCTGAGCTCCCGCGACTCGTGCGCGGCAACGTGGCCGAGCACGGCCGCGCCCGCGCTGATCACCGCGGCGAGCCCCAGCGGCACCGCGATGTGGATGCGCAGCAGCGCCGCGCCGACCAGCGCACCGAGCGCGATCAGCGCGACCGCACCGGCGCGGCGCGCCCACGGCTGACCGGACCCGCCGGCGAGCCGGGAATCGGCGGCGAGTCCGGTCAGGGTGGACGTCACGACGACGGTGGTCACGTCCTTCACGGCGAGGTGACGCGCGACGGCGGCCTGGAAGCCCATGGTGGCGGCCAGCAGCGTGGTGATCGCGAGCTCCCAGGGCGCAGGCGGTACGCCGCCCGTGACCACGGTCGTCAGCGTGAGGGCGGCCAGAGCGACCGCGACCGCGGTGAACGACCAGCTCGTGCGGGTGTTCCAGCCGGTGGACTCCCGCCGCAGCGTCCGGCCGCCGATCGCCGCCCCGGCCATGAACGCGAACAGTGCGATGAGCGGTCCCACCCAGGGCAGCCCCTCGGCGCCCGCGAGGGCCATGCCGAGCACGACCACGTTGCCCGTCATGTTGCCGGCGAACACCTTGTCGAGCCCCAGGTACCCGACCGCATCGACGATCCCCGTCGAGAAGGTGAGCGCGAGCATGAGCATCAGCGTCAGGTCCCGCCGCCGTCCGGTTTGCGCGTTCATCGTGTCTCCTCACCGGGCGTCCCGCCCCTACCAGGTTCGCATCCGGCGGCGGGAACCCCCGAATCGGGCGCCCGCCGCCTACCAGGTACGGCGGGGATCGTCGCCGATCAACTGCCGCAGCGTGCTGCGCGCGACCGCCAGTGGCGGATAGTCCGGATGGAGGCTGGCGAGCAACGACAGCATGCCGTTGAGCCGGTGCTTCAGCGCGACGTCGAGCAAGTTGTCGTGATGCGCGACCCGGTTCCGGAGGCGGCGCAGGCGGTCGAGTTGATCTCCGATGGCAACGCGGCTGTCGTCACCGGATGGAGCGTGGGGGAACGCGTGCGACACCGCCGCGGCCCAGAGGAACTGCTGCCGTGAGGGAGACTCGGTCGGCGACAGGGGCCGGACGATCTTGACCCAGGTGCCGAACATCAGCTGAGCGACGACGTCACTCGCCGCATTCCATTCCGCGAGCCGCTCGTCGATCGCGTTGCGGACCGCGATCTCGACGAAGGAGAGCTGCGCGTGCAAGGCGCCCGATACGTGACTCGCCCACAGATAAAGGTCGGTCGCACGGCGAGGATCTCCCCCTGCTGCGGAGAGATACGTCGCCAGTCTCGCCCTTCCGGCCAGCCGGTGCAGCGGCGGTTGACGAGGCGGCGTGCGGGCCTGTAGCGTGCTCTCGAGCGCCGGGCTTGGACTGGCGTGCATATCTCAGAAACCCCTCGCGCAGCGGGGGGTTTCTTGCATGATCGGCCGGTCGGCGTGACCCCGCCACGATGGTCAATCCTCCCCGGGGAGAAATCGCAGTGTCAAAGAATGCGCCCCCTATGAAGGCATTGTTGGGAGCCCCATCCGTACCTCCTGGCAATCGGCCCGGCCGGGTCGCGCGGTGTCGGTGGGCGCGGCCAGACTAGTGGAACACCCTCCGGTTGATGTGAAGGCTCGTTCGGCAGCGACTGCTTCGCCACCATCCGGACCGATCCAGGAGGGCACCACTATCGGCTTCCTCAGTTACGAGAACCACGAGTTCGAGATCGACGACCGTACGCTCGCGCACCTGCACGTCGTCATCGTCAACAAGCTCCGGCACGGGCAGAGCTTCGCCATGTCCTGGAGGGACAGGAGCTCCGCCGGCGGCGGGCGGACCAGCATCTGGATCCACCCGGCCAGCAGCCTGCGCTTCCACTTCGACGGGTCCCGCACACCCGCGCTCAACCGGGAGTGGCTCGCCCTCCTCGCGGAGTCGGCCGGCAGCTCCCGCGGTCTCGTCGTCGAGACCGAACAGCAGTCGTTCGCGACCGAACCGGCGCCCGCCTGAGAGACTTCCGGGTGCACGGACGGCAATCCCGTGTAGTCTGGGGGCGGTTCGCGCGTTCGAGTGTCCTCGTCCGCCGGATCTGATCATGCGTTTCTGATCGTGTGACGAGATGGTCCCGCATCAGAACCGGTTTCCCATCCGGGTGTCGCGTGCGGGGCCGTCTTCTCACATCGATGTGCCGGCCCGAACGACACGCTCACCCCTTCTCATCACCACGATCCCCGTCCTCCCGCGTACCGACCGGGAGCAGCGATCGTCCGCCCCGACCGGGGCGAAAGGACTCACCATCATCACCGACTCGCGGCCCCAGGCCGCACTGGTCTGGCGCCGAGCTGACGACACCGTCTGGGTCGCCACGGCCGACGACGAATACGCCGGCGTCGCCCTCCTCGAAGAGGGTGCGTTCCGCGTCCTCGACGGCCGTTCGCTCAACCTCGGCACAGCACCCACGATCGCCGGAGCCCAGGCTCTGCTGCGACACCCCACGACCGACCGCCGCACACTCCGCGGCGGCCCACGACGTCCACGCCCGATCGGGCGCGGCGAGCGGAGCCGATCATCCGGCTCCCACAACATGAAAAAGGAAAAAACGATGGCTCAAGGCACCGTCAAATGGTTCAACTCGGAAAAGGGCTTCGGCTTCATCGCCCCGGATGACGGCAGCGCCGACGTCTTCGCCCACTACAGCGAGATCGCCTCCACCGGCGGCTTCCGCAACCTCGACGAGAACCAGAAGGTCGAGTATGACGTGGCCCAGGGACCCAAGGGTCCCCAGGCTGCGAACATCCGCCCTCTCTGATGGCCGCGGTGCCCGGCCGGAAACGGTCGGGCACCTCGCCGCCAACACCCAGCAAGCGAGCATACGCTTGCATCATCTCGGGCGTTTTGCCCATACCTCGGCTGTGAAGTCGGCTCGACACAGCGGAGGAATACATGACCACTGCCACCCTCGGTCCCGTGCGACGCACGCAAGCGCGAACGGGAGACCGACCCTCTGTCACCAGCACCTACAACGAGCTGCTCGGCCGCGTCCGCGCCGAGGGTCTGCTCGAGCGTCGCCGCGGTTTCTACATCACGGTGTTCGCGCTGCTCGTGGCAGGGCTCATCGGCGCCGGCGTCGGGTTCGTCCTCCTGGGCGACTCCTGGTTCCAGCTGCTGATCGCCGCGGTCTTCGGCCTGCTCTTCACCCAGCTCGCCTTCCTCGGCCACGAGGCCTCGCACCGCCAGGTCTTCTCCTCCGGCCCGACCAACGATCGGGCGGGACGCTTCATCGTCACCTGGCTGGTCGGCATGAGCTACCAGTGGTGGATGACGAAGCACACGCGCCACCACGCCAATCCGAACACGGTCGGCAAAGACCCCGACATCGCGTTCGACACCATCTCCTTCGTCGAGGAGGACGCCGCACGGCAGCGCGGCCTGATGGCCGCCATCACCCGGCGCCAGGGCTACCTCTTCTTCCCCCTCCTCCTGCTGGAGGGCGTCAACCTCCACATCACGTCCGTGCGATCGCTCCTGGCCCGTGGGCCGGTCGAGCGTCGCACCGGTGAGCTGGTCGCGATCGCGGTCCGCCTGAGCGTGTATGTGGGCATCGTCTTCCTGATGCTCCCGCTGGGCATGGCGTTCGCCTTCCTCGGCGTGCAGCTCGCCGTCTTCGGCCTCTACATGGGCGCGTCGTTCGCCCCCAACCACAAGGGCATGCCGATCCTCCCCGCGGGGACCCGGGTCGACTTCCTGAACAAGCAGGTCCTCACCTCGCGCAACATCCGCGGCGGCTGGTCGATGAGCGCCCTCATGGGCGGCCTCAACCACCAGGTCGAGCACCACCTGTTCCCGAGCATGCCGCGTCCGCACCTGGCCCGCGCCCGCGTCCTCGTGCGCGAGCACTGCGCCGCGCACGACATCCCGTACACCGAGACCGGCCTCGTGAACTCGTACCGCATCGTCGTCCGGTACCTCAACCGCGTCGGCCTCGCCGCGCGGGATCCCTTCGACTGCCCGGCGGCGCAGCAGTTCCGGCGAGCGTGAACGTCCCCGTCTACGCGGTCGTACTCCCGGACGACTTGACCCCGGAGGTCGTCGGCGTGTTCTTCGAACTCGCCGACGCCGAGGCCGCGGCCGAGGAGGCGGATGGGCCGGCGGTCGTCGACCGCTCGGTCCTGCACGCCTGACCCGTCCGCCAGGGATCAGAATTTCCCCTGTTTTGACCCCCGTATGGGTGTCCGCACTTTCGCGGACACGGTCCTATGCTGGGGACAACCCGCTGGAACCCGAAACTCCGGCGGGCGTTGTGCCACCTCGTCACCCCGCAGGGGGCGACGCACCTTACCCGTATATTGGTTGCGTTCGGTGGCGCGTTGGGGGGAACCGTGCCCGCGCGCGCGGACGCCGTGTGGAAAGTACCCGAACTTCCATGTTGCGAAAGCTCAGTCCTGTCATTTCCGGCCAGCTACTCACCGCTTTGAACGATGTTCCGGCGGGCGGCTGGATCGCCATCACCTCTCGCGCGCTGCCGCCGCAGCCGCGCCTCGTCCAGACCAGCGCCTCGCTCGAGGTCATGGCCGAGGCCCTGTTCGAGTCCGTCCCGGTCAGCGACCGCACCGCCACCCCGCTCGTGGGCTGGCTGGCGGACGCCGACGACGAGGACGCCCTCGACGCGTTCTTCACCGTGCAGGGTTCGGCGCGCGACGCCGAGCGCCGTGCGCTCGAGATGGGGCGGGTCGCCGACCTGCCCGACGACCCGTGGAGCGACGTCAGCGCGATCGTCGCCGTCGCCGCCCCCGTCGAGTTCGTCTTCTACGTGTGCGTCGGCCAGGGCGAGCACGTCGCGGCCCCGCTGTTCACGGCGGCGGCGCAGCTCGCCGCTTGACCGCTGCGGGAGCCGCGCCTAGCGCTTCTCGGCAGGAGGCGTCGGCTCCCCCAGCGACAGCATCAGGCGGTTCGCCCAGTTGAAGAAGGCGGCGCCGTTGATGGCGTCGATGATCGCCACGTCGTCCAGCCCGGCGTCACGCAGCGCGCGCACGTGCTCCGGACCGAACTCGTCCGGGATGCGCGTCAGCGCGACCGAGGCGTCGATGACGGCGCGCCACTGCGGGTCGTCCTGCCGCGCCGAGGTTCCCTCGTCGAGGAGGCGCTGCACGTCCTCGGGCCGCTTCGACTTGTGGCTGGCGAAGCGCGAGTGGACGGACGCGCAGAAGATGCAGCCGTTGGTGCGCGAGGCGGCCGTGGCGGACAGCTCACGAAGTGCCCGCGTCAGGCCGCCCTTCTCGTTGTAGAAGATGTCGTTGTCCGTGCGCGTCCGCGCCCCCAGGATGTCGGGGTCGCGCACCAGCAGGCGGAAGTACGGGCTGTTGGCGCGCCCGCGGTCGACCAGGCCGTCGTAGTGCCGGTCCGTCAGCTCCTCGAGCGGCAGCGGCGGGAGCCACGCCTCCCAGCCGAGCTCCTCCTGCGTGAATACGTTGGGCGCCTCGAACGTGTGCTGGATGACGGTCTCGCTCATGCGAGCTCTCCTTTCAAGACGGTGAGGCCCGCGACCACGCGGAGCTGGAAGCTGAGGAAGGCGACGAGCTGCGACAGCGTGACGATCCCGTCGACCGACCACCCGGCGTCGAGCAGGGCCTGGATCGCGGCCGGCGACGAGTCCCGCGGCCGGTAGACCAGGAGGTGCGTGTGGGCGAGCGCGGCGGCGAGCCTGTCCCCGACGGCGGCCGCGAGTGCCGCATCCGGCTGCCAGATCGGGCCGGCGACATCCTCGACGCTCAGCGGTCCCTCCGGGTACGAGCCGTAGGGGCCGCTGGTCACCGCGCCGGGCAGCGCCGACTCCAGCGCCTGCAGCAGAGGCGCGTCCTCGGCGGCCAGCAGGTCGCGGTAGTACGCGGACGTCGGCGACTGGGACAGCGCCACGGTCCAGTAGGCGACGGCGAGGCGTTCCCGCTGGGCCACGTGCGCCAGCTCGTCCGCGTGGAACAGCGCGTCGTAGCTGGCCTGGGCGTTCGCCCGGGCGCTGGGCCGCTGGTCGCGAAGGGTGTCGAGGGCGTCGCCGGGGGCGATGCCGACGAGCCGGTCGATGACGTCGGTCATGGTGATCCTTTCGATCGGGGACGGTCGGGTCAGGGGCGCTCGGGCGACCAGCCGAGGAGTTCGGGCGCGACGCGCGTCGCGAGGAGTTCCAGCGATCGCAGCACCGCGTCGTGCGACGGGTCGATGGGATGCGGCTGGAACGCGACGTCGGTGGCGCGACGGAGCACGGTGTCCGTCCGCAGTGAGGCCAGCACCTGCTCCGGCGTCCCCACGTGCACGTCGAGCCAGGCCAGCAGCTCGGTGTCGGACACGCCGTCCGGCACCTCGATGCGCTGCGACCGCAGGTAGCCGGCGCTGCGCTCGATGCCGCGCTGGATCCAGCGCGCCGCCTCCTCCTCGGTGTCGACGACGAGCGCCGACCGGGAGGCCAGGATGCGCGGGGCGGTACCGTTCGGCAGGGCGGCGAGGTACGCATCCACGATGGCCTCCTGCAGCTCGGGCGACGACGGCCCGTCCCACTGCGGGCGCGGCTGGGTGCGGGAGAGCATGAGTCCGTTGCCCCGGCGACCGATCCGCTCGGCGCCGGCCGCGGAGAACGTCGCCTCCCAGATCACGCCGAGGAGGTCCGGGGCGGACGGGTACAGCGTGCCGCCGTCCGTGGTGAGAACGTCGCCGCGGAGGGCGTCCTCGAGGATTCCGCGGTGGCGGTCGTAGATGGCCGCGCGGTCCGCCGAGTCGTACCCGAAGGGCGGGAACGACGAGGGCGTTCCGCCGGAGCCGATGCCCAGCTCCACCCGGCCGTCCGACAGCAGCTGCAGCACCGCCGCATCCTCCGCCACCCGCAGCGGCGCCTCGAGCGGCAACGTCACGATCCCCGTTGCGAGCCGGATGCGCGAGGTGCGCGCCGCCGCCTGCGCGAGCAGCACGAACGGGGACGGGAGGCCGCCCTCGTCCTCATGGAAGTGGTGCTGCGCCACCCACACGGAATCGAACCCGAGCTCCTCGGCGCGGACGAATTGGTCGAGCGCGTTGCGGTACCGCTGCTGCGCGGTGCCGTCGTCGAGGAGCCGGGTGAAGAATCCGAGCCGCGTCCGTCCGCTCGAAGGGGTGGTCACTGTCTACACTGCCTTTCCGAGGTACGCCTCTTGGATCTGCGGGTCGTCGAGCAGCTCGCGCGCGGTCCCCTGCAGCACGATCGCGCCGGTCGCCAGCACGTACCCGCGCGAAGCGATCGACAGCGCGAGCTCGGCCTGCTGCTCGACGAACAGCACGGCCACGCCGAGCTCGCGGTTGATGCGCACGATCTCGTCGAGCACCTGGTCGACCAGCTTCGGCGAGAGGCCCATCGTCGGCTCGTCCATGCAGACGAGTCGCGGCCGGCTCATCAGGGCCCGGGCGAACGCGAGCATCTGCTGCTCGCCGCCGGACAGCGTCCCCGCCTGCTGCTTGCGACGCTCGGCGAGCCGCGGGAAGTGGGTGCGCATCCGGTCGAGGTCCTCGGCGATGCCCGCCTTGTCGCGGCGGGTGTAGGCGCCCGCGATCAGGTTCTCGTCCACGGTCATCTCGGGGAACACGCGACGCGCTTCGGGCACCGAGGCGATCCCCGCCCGCACCCGGCGGCGGGTGGAGGCCTGCGTGATGTCCTCCCCGGCGAACCGGACCGTGCCCGTGCGCGGCCGCACCAGGCCCAGGATGGTCTTCATCGTCGTGGACTTGCCGCTCGCGTTGCCGCCGAGCAGCGAGACGATCTCCCCCTCCCCCACGGTCAGGGTGTTGCCGCGGAGGGCGTGGAACGGTCCGTAGTAGACGTTCACGTCGTCGAGGGCGAGCAGCTCGGTCATACCAGGTCCACCCCTCCGAGCCCGCGGCGGCGGCCCAGGTACGCCTCGACGACCGCCGTGTCGCGGCGGACCTCTTCCGGCCGGCCCTGCGCGATGATGCGGCCGCCGTCCATCACGATCACGCGGTCGGACACGGTCATCACGAGGTCGAGCTTGTGCTCCACCAGCAGGATGGTCTGCCCCGCCGCCTTCAGCTCGAGCAGCTGCTGGAGCACCTCGGCGGTCTCGGACTGGTTCATACCGGCGGTCGGCTCGTCGAGCACGAGCAGCTTGGGGTCGAGGGCGAGCGCGCGGGCGATCTCCGTGCGACGCCGGTTGGCGTAGCTGAGCGAGTACGCCGGGTCGTCGCGGCGGGGCCCGAGGCGCGCCTCGAAGCGGTCGATCTCGGCTGCGATCACCTCGTCGATCCTGCGCTGCTCCCGGCGGGAGGCGGGAGTGCCGACGATCGCGATGTACAGCTCCGCGAGCAGCGGGACCCAGCGCAGCAGGAAGAGGTTCGAGAGCCTCCGGAACGGCCGGTTCGCCCGGAGGGTCGAGTGGAGGCCGACCTCGATGTTGTCGGCGACCGACAGCGTCGCGAAGACCCGCCCGTTCTGGAAGGTCCGCGCGATCCCGTGCTCGGCGATCTTCGCGCTGTCCGCGCGGTCGATCCGCTCGCCGTCCAGCGCGATGGTCCCGCCGTTCGGCCGGAGGGCGCCGGTCACGAGGTTCAGCGTCGTGGTCTTCCCCGAGCCGTTCGGCCCGATGATCGACACGACCTCGCCGCGTCCGACCGTGAACGAGATCCCGTCGACCGCGGCCAGGCCCTCGAAGTGACGCTCCAGGTCGCGCACGTCCAGCAGCACGTCGCTCATGCGTTCCTCACCAGGACCCCTCCCGGCCGGAACCGCACCACGAGGATGAGGACCAGGCCGTAGACGATGATGCGCAGCTCCGGCGTGAACCGGAGCAGCTCCATCGCACCGATCAGCACGATGGCGCCGACGACGGCGCCGTACGGAAGGTTGATGCCGCCCAGGATGACGATGGTCACGACCAGCAGCGACATCAGCATGGTGAAGATCGTCGGGTCGATGTACGTGTACTGGTGGGCGAGCAGCGAACCGCCGATCCCGGCGAAGAAGCCGGAGACCGCGAAGGCGAGCGCCTTGTAGTTGCGCCCGCGGACGCCGGACGCCAGCGCCGCGACCTCGTCGGAGCCCACCGACGAGATGACCTTCCCGAGGTGCGACGAGCGCAGCCGCCACATGACGAGCAGCGTGAACGCCAGCACCACGAAGTCGATCAGGTAGTACGCCTGCGGGGTGTTCAGCGGCGTCCCGAACCACTCCGGGACCGGGATGTTGTAGAGCCCCTGCGGTAGCACCAGCTGGATCACGGCGACGATGGCGATGCCGAGACCGAGCGTCGCGATCGAGATGTAGTGGCCCTTCACGCCCCAGATCGGCGAGGCGAGGATGGACGCGACGACCGCCGCCGCGATGCCCGCCAGCGGGAGCGCGACCCAGAACGGGACGTGCACGTACAGGGTGAGCAGCGCCGACGCGTACGCGCCGATCGCGATCGGGCCCGCCTGTCCGAGAGCGAGCACGCCCGCCTGTCCGGCGGTGACCGTGAAGCCCGCGGCGATGATCGCGTAGATGAGCACCTGCGTCCCGGTGGTCAGCAGGTAGCCGTTCCCGAACAGCGGGACGGCGACGCCCGCGACCACGAAGGCCACGAGCCACACCCAGCGCGGGATGCGGATCGGGCGCCCCTTGCCGAGGAACGTGCCGGTCAGTGGCTCCGTCGAGATCAGCGGAACCTTGCCGAGCAGGCCGCCCGGGCGCACGATGAGCACCACGATCAGGATGACGAAGACCACGATCTCGCGCGCGGTGTCGCCGAAGAAGTGGATGCCGAACGCCTCCAGGATGCCGAGCACGAAGCCGCCGATCACCGCGCCGGCGAGCGACCCGAGACCGCCGAGCGTCGCCGCGACGAACGCCGTGAGCCCGACATCCAGGCCGGAGTTCGGATTCGCGACGCCGACGTAGAGGGCGATGAACACTCCGGCCAGTCCGCCCAGCGCGGAGGCGATCACGAACGACACGTGCTGCACCTGGCCGACCGGGATGCCCATCTGCAGGGCGGCCTCCTGGTCCTGCGCGGTGGCGCGGATCGCCCGGCCGATCTTCCCGTACTTCAGGAAGAGCGTCATCACGACCATGATCACGGCCGTGGTGCCCAGCATGACCAGGTCGGAGGTGCCGAACCGCATGTTGCCGATGTGCAGGTTCGACGTGGGCAGCACATCCGGGAACACGCGGAACTGCGCCGTGAACGCGATCTGCGACGCGTTGTCGAGGATCAGCGAGATGGCATAGGTGGAGAGCATCGCCGCGAGCGGCAGGAACTTCGCCAGCGGACGCACCACGGTGACGTTGATCAGCAGCCCGAGCAGACCGCACACCACCAGCACGGCGACGAGCGCCAGCCAGAACGGCAGCCCGAGCTTGACGATGAAGAACCACGACAGCATCGCGCCCAGGCCGAAGAAGGAGAACTGGGCGAAGTTGACGACGTTCATGACGCCGAAGACGAGCGAGATGCCGACCGCTCCGAGGGCGTAGACGTTCCCTCGGAGCAGGCCGGCGATCAGAGTGTCGAGCATGATGTGCGTGTGGACGGCGGGTCAGCCGTTGTACGCGACCCACTTCCCGTCGCGCAGGATGCTCGGGGTCAGCTGGGGCGAGGCCACGCGGCGCGTGGACTGGTCGAAGGTGATCTTCCCGTAAACGACGCTCGGCACATCCTTCACCTTCTTGAACCCGGCGAGGATGCCTGCGCGGTCCGTCCCGCCGATCTTCGCGGCAGCGACGGCGACGTTGAGCGCGTCGTAGGCGCCGGCCTCGAAGCCGGTGACCTCGGCCTCCTGCGGGTATTTCTTCTTGAAGGCCTTCACGAACGCCTGCACCTCGGGCGCCGGGTTCGAGGACAGGAACTCGGCGCCGTTGATCGCGCCCTCCGCATCCTTCGTGCCGTCGAACGACTGCTCGTCCTGGCCGCCGTAGAAGGTCCCGTCGTAGCCGATCGCCCGCAGCTGCGTGACGATCTTGGCGGCGTCGGGGCCGTAGCCGATGTGCACGAAGGCCTTGGGCTTGCCCGCGACCGCCTTGGTCAGCGACGGACGGTAGTCGTCGGAGGTGTCCAGGACGCCCTCGGCGTCGGTGATCTTGAGTCCGACTTTCTTCGCCTCCGCCTTGAAGGCGTTGAACGCGGGGATGCCCCAGTCGGCCGTGTTCAGGTAGCTGACGCCGACGGAGTCGATGCCCTGCTTCTTGATGTAGTCGGCGGTCCAGGTGTAGGTCGCGCTCGTGGTGATCGAGGTGGACCACTGGTACTGGGTGCCCTTGGCGGTGAAGTCGGGGTTGGAGTTGTTGAAGCCGTACTGCACCAGCTTCCCGGCGGTGTAGATCGGCGAGGCCGGGATGGACGCTGCCGACGAGTAGTCGCCGAACACGAGGCTGACGCTGTCGTCGCCGACGAACTTCTGGGCGACGGCGACCGACTGCTTGGGGTCGGACTGCGAGTCCTCGTACTTGAGCTGGACGGGGTGGCCGTTGATGCCGCCCTTCGCGTTGACCTGCTCGACAGCGAGGTCGAACGCTTCCTTGAACTGCTCGCCGTACTGGGCGTACTGGCCGGTGGTGGCGGACGAGACGCCGAAGTAGACGGGGCTCTTCGAGGACGAGTCGCCGGAGGCTGCGGAGCCGCCGGCGCAGGCGGCGAGGCCGGTGACGGCGAGGGCGGCGACGGACGCGAGTGCGGCGCCCCGGAGGAGAGTCTTCATGCTGTGTCCTTCACATCGGGCTGCGGAGACGGGTGATGGGTGCCTCGCCGACGTTAGAACCGCACCGGACACGACGCATCCCCGGCCGTCACATTCGGTAGCGATGCTCAACGAGCGTCATAAAGGTTGCGCGCGGAGGCGCCGCGCGCTAACGGGCCGTGCCGTTACGGCAGGAGGTCGGCCTCGCGGGTGGGGCCGGGCCAGAT
The DNA here is from genome assembly GCF_031456835.1 of Leifsonia shinshuensis. NCBI lineage: Bacteria > Bacillati > Actinomycetota > Actinomycetes > Micrococcales > Microbacteriaceae > Leifsonia > Leifsonia shinshuensis. The sequence goes on along the minus strand of NZ_JAVDVK010000001.1, from coordinate 3,376,868 downwards.
GTAGGGGAGGTCGTCGGGGACGTCGGGGAAGAGCGGGCGGTAGAACTCGGGGTCCTTGCGCACCAGGTTGGACTGGTGGCTCAGGTGGAACGCCGGGTCGCCGATCCACGGGGGCAGGTCGAGCTCGTCCTGCGGGAGGTCCGCCACCTCGGGGGCGAACGCCAGCACCTGCGGGCGCACGGTGTCGGCGTGGCCCAGCTCGATCCAGGCGTCCGTCGACTCGAGGGCGTACTTCGTGAGCGCGGGCAGGTAGCCGCGCCACATCTTCGCCACCGGGTGGTGGCGCCAGCCGTATCCGGGCACGGTGATGGCGCGCAGCACCTGCAGCGCCTCGACGCGCTGCTTGCCCATCCGGGCGCGGTCCAGCACGCGGACGCTGCGGGCGAACGACGGATAGGGCAGGAACGTCTGCACCTCCGCCACCGTACGCCGGGTCAGACGGCCTCCACGCTCAGCAGCCAGACGCGGTCCGGGAACGAGAGCGGCGCCTGAAGGCCGGTGCGGCGGAGGGCTCGCCCGCTCAGCTCGATCCCCGTGGGAGCGGGGGTGTCACGGCCGGCACGGCCACCGAGCGGGCGGGAGAGCGGCGTGACGCCGTCCGCCGCCGTCGGGGTGTCGTCACGTCCTGCGAAGAACCACGGGGGCACCCCCTGGCTGCCGGCGGGGTCGCCGAGGGTCAGCGGCACCACGCGGTAGCGGGTCTCATCGTCCAGCCCGCGCAGCGTGAACCGGCCGAGCGGGGCCGCGTCCGACCGGCCCAGGAAGGCGAGGGAGAACAGGGCACGGCGCTGATCCGGCGAGACGACTCCGCTCACCCAGAAGGTGGGGTCGAGCTCGTCCATGCGCACCAGGTCGCCGTGGTGCAGGAGGTCGCGGTGCTCGCGGTGGAACGCGATCCACTCCCCCAGCTGGGCGAGGTCGGCGTCGGATGCGGACGTCAGGTCCCACTCGACGCCGAAGTGCCCGAAGAGGGCCGAGCCGGCGCGGAAGCCGAGGTCGTGGTGGCGGTGGGTGGTGTGCGAGTACGCCGACGCGACGTGGGCGCCGAGGAGCTCCGGCGGGAGGAGCTGCTGGGTCCACCGCATCATGCCCTGCCGCTCCAGGGGGTCGATGCAGTCCGAGACCCACACCCGGTCGGTGTGCTCGATCACGCCGAGGTCCACCCGCGAGCCGCCGGAGCTGCACGATTCGATCTCGAGGCCGGGGAAGCGCTCCTTCAGCTCGGCCATCAGCCGGTAGGCGGCCAGGGTCTGCTCGTGCACGCCGGGTGCGCCGCCGGGGGCGGTCCCCGCATCCACCAGGTCGCGGTTGTGGTCCCACTTGATGTAGGCGATGTCGTTCGTTGCGAGGATGTCGGCCATGCGGTCGCGGACGTACGCGTACGCCTCGGGGATGCCGAGATTCAGCACCTGCTGGTGCCGGGACTCCACGGGCAGCCGGCCGCCGGTCTGCATGATCCACTCGGGATGCGCGCGCGCCAGGTCGGAGTCGGGATTCACCATCTCGGGCTCGAACCAGAGGCCGAACTCCATACCGAGACCGCGCACGTGGTCGATCAGCGGCGTGAGACCGTCCGGCCAGACGTCCTCGTCCACGTACCAGTCGCCGAGGCCGGCGTGGTCGTTCCGCCGGTGCCGGAACCAGCCGTCGTCGAGCACGAAGCGCTCGATCCCGACCGATGCGGCGCGGTCGGCGAGCGCGGTGAGCTTGGCGAGGTCGTGGTCGAAGTAGACGGCCTCCCACACGTTGAGCGTGACCGGACGCGGGCGACGTGGATGCTGCGCCCGCGCACGCAGGTGACGGTGCAGCCGATGCGCCTGGTCGTCGAGCCCGTCGCCGTAGACGCCGTAAACCCACGGAGTGCGGTAGCTCTCGCCGCGGCCCAGTCGGATCTCGCCCGGCAGCAGCAGCTCGCCGCCGCCGATGACCTGCTCGCCGCCGGACAGGCGCTCGGCGTAGTGGCGGTGGTTGCCGCTGAACGCGGTGTGGACTCCCCAGACCTCGCCCTGGGCGAAACCGAACCCGGGCTCGCCGGCGATGAGCAGGGTCGCGGCATCCGAGCCGGTGCGGCCCCGCCGTCCCTCCCGCACGTGCGCGCCGACCGTGAGCGGACGCCGTTGCGGCGTGCGCTCCTTGGCCCAGCGTCCGGCGAAGTCGAGCACTTCGCGGGCGCGGGCCGGGATCGGGTACGCGATCCCGAGGTCGTCGAGGCGGTAGGTGTCGCCGTCGTTCCGGAGCGTGGCAGCCGACCGCAGCACCCCGGCCGCCGACAGTTCGACGTCGAGCGTGAGCTGCAGAGCCGCGGTCGCATCCCGGGCGACGATGGACACGCCTCCGCCTGCGGGCAGGGTGAGGAGCTCGCCGTCCAGCCCGGACTCGCCGTCGCCGACGGTCACCTCCGCCACCCGGAAGTACGGCGACCAGTCGGCGCCGTCACGGCTGCCGCTGAGACCCGGCCGGCCGAGCCACCCGGTGCGCTGCTCGGGCAGGATGGCGACCCGCGCCGGTTCGTCGGGCGCATTCGGGGCCACCGGCCGCACGTCGCTCACCGCGATGGCGGCGGCCTCCGCAGCATCCACCGGCCCGAGCGCCGCTCCCCAGTGCGGGATGGTCGGCAGCTGGCCCCCACGGAGGTCGAGCAGGACGCTGACACCGGCGGCGGTGAGATGGATGAGCTCGGGGCGCATGCGCTCCAGGCTATCCGTGACGGTGCCAGTCCGCGTGATCGCTGTGGATCGCGTCCGCCTCCCTGGCGCGTGCGCCCCCGGGGAGCGATGATGAGCCTGTGGATGACACCGAGCGTTCACTGATCACCGGCCTCCAGACCGGTGACGTGAACGCGATCGAGCGGCTGTACCAGCGCTGGGGCCGGCTGGTCTACACGCTCGCGCTGCGCTCGCTCGGCGATGTCGCCGACGCCGAGGACGTCACGCAGCAGGTGTTCGTCGCCGCCTGGCAGGGACGGGCCGGCTTCGACCCGGAGCGCGCCAAGCTCAGCACCTGGCTGATGGCGATCACCCGCCACAAGATCGTGGACGCCTACGAGGCCCGCGCGAAGCGGCAACGCGAACTGCAGGCCCTGATGGAGAGCGTCTACCTGCAGTCGCTGACCTGGACGGACGAGATCGCCGACAGCGTCACGATGAGTCAGGAGCTCGAGCTGCTCGAGCCCATCCCGCAGCAGATCATGCGCCTGGCCTTCTACGACCGGCTCACCCATAGCCAGATCGCAGCCAAACTGGACCTTCCGCTGGGTACGGTCAAGAGTCACATCCGGCGCAGCCTGCTCAGGCTCCGAGCACGATTGGAGGACGCCGATGACGCATAGCGATCCCGATGTGCTCGCGATGCTGGCACTCGGCGACCCGGACGTCGACGAGGCCGACGTCGAGCACGTGCTCAACTGCGCCGAGTGCCGCAGCGAGCTCGACCGGCTGACCCGCGTCACGCGGGCCGCCCGCGAGAACGGGCCGGTCGACTTCCCGCTCCAGGACCCGTCTCCTCAGGTGTGGGAGCGGATCAGCGCGCAGCTGACCCTCGAACCGCCCCTCATCGAGACCTCCGTCGACCGATCGACGGTGCCTGCTTCGACATCCTCGGCGACGCCCGGCGGCCGTTCCGGCGACGTCGTCCCCCGCAGAGGGCGCCGCGGCCGCCGCCGCTGGCCGGCGCTGGTCGCCTCCGCCGCCGTGCTCGTGGTCGCAGCTCTCGTCGCCGTGTTCGTCTTCGTCCGCCCCGCCGCGCCTCAGGTCGAGGCGCAGGCGACGCTCGCCGGCCTCCCCGCCTGGTCGACGTCGAACGGGAAGGCGACGATGGAACGCGAGCCGGACGGAACGACTGTGCTGGCCGTGAAGCTGGACTCGCCGGCGGTCGACTCCGACGGGTCGGACTTCCGCGAGGTCTGGCTGATGAACTCTGACCTCACCAAGTCGATCAGCGTCGGACTGCTGGACGGCGGCAGCGGGCGGTTCGTGATGCCCCCGAACATCGCCGCGGCGGACTACCCCGTGGTCGACATCTCCCAGCAGCCCCTCAACGGCGACCCGGCGCACTCGGGCGACAGCATCGTCCGCGGAAGGCTCTCGGCGACCGGCTGACGACAGCGGCACGGCTCTCCGACCGGGCCGGGCTACCTCCGGTCTTCCTGGCAGATCCCGGCCGGGTGCATCCGATCTCCCTCTCATCCGGAAGGTATGGGCATGCGGCGCGAAACGACGCCCGCCCTACCGAGGAGGATCGATGAAGATCAGAGCACTATCCGCAACCGCCGTGGTGGTCGCCGCGCTGGCGTGGGCCGTCGGCGCAGCGCCCGCGACGGCAGCCGGGTCCGACGCCCAGCTCTCCGTCATCCACGGAGTGCCCGGCACACCGGTCGATGTCTGGGTGAACGGCACGGACACCATTAAGAACTTCCAGCCGGGCACCATGGCCGGCCCGCTGACCCTGCCCGCCGGGACGTACAGCGTCTCGATCACCAAGGTCGGCGCGGCATCCGCGACGGACAGCCCGGTCATCGGCCCGATCGACCTGCCGCTCACCGCCGGGGGCGACTTCTCGGCGGTCGCGCACCTCGACGCGTCGGGCAAGCCGACGGCGACGCTGTTCACCAACGACACGTCGGCGACGGCGGCCGGACAGGGACGCCTCACGGTCCGTCACGTGGCAGCGGCCCCCGCGGTGGATGTGGTGGTCGGCGGCAAGCCGATCGTCAGCAACCTGACCAACCCGAACGAGCAGAAGCTCGACCTGCCCGCGACGACCGTCTCGGCCTCCGTGACCGCCGCCGGCACGACCGACCCCGCGCTCATCGGGCCGGCCGACGTGACGGTCAAGGACGGCACGAACACCATCGTGTACGCCTACGGGAGCGCCACCGACAAGAACCTCGCCCTCATGATCCAGACCGTCGACGGGCTGGGGACTCCGCCGAACGGTGTGCAGGCGGGAACCACCGGTGCGGCCTTCCGCGCCGAGCAGGCAGCCGCCACACAGCAGACCGCCCTCTGGATCGGCGCCCTGGCGCTGCTCCTCGGAGGAGCACTGACCGGCGGGCTGGTCGTCCGGCGGAAGCGTGCGGAGTCCGCCCGGGGATGATGCACCCATCCCCTCACCACGCGAGGGCGGCTGCCGTACTCGGCGCCGCCCTCGCGCTGGTGTCCCTCTCGGGATGCGCGGCGGGGTCGCCCGAAGACCGCGCCGCCACCCGGAGCGCCGCCGCCCCCACGCCGTCGGCGAGCGCCACGGCCACACCGGTGCCCGGCATCCCCGACAGCGTCCCCCGCACCGACATCGACAGCCGGGCCGCCCCGCAGGGTGCTCCGGCTGAGCCGCCGTCGCGGGTGAGCGTGCCCTCCCTCGGCATCGACATGCCGGTCGAGCCCGTCGGGCTCGCCCCCGGCGGCGACGTCAGCATCCCGTCCGCATCCCACACCGCCGGCTGGTACCGCTACTCGTCGGGGATGCTCGACCGGTCCGGCTCGATCGTCGTGGTGGCCCACATCGACGCGTGGGACGGCATCGGACCGTTCAGCAAGCTCACGGATGCGAGCGCAGGCACGGTCGTCGAGCTGCGGGGCGACGCAGGGATGCGGACGTTCCGCGTGGACGGCAAAGCCCAGCCGCAGAAGGCGCCCGGCTCGCTGACCAGCTTCTTCGTCGCGACGGGACCCGCGCGGCTGGTGCTCATCACCTGCGGCGGCACCTTCGACGAGTCGACCGGCCACTACCGCGACAACGTCATCGTCACGGCCACGCCGATCGACGGGTGACGGGCGCCTGGCGCGCTGAGCGCATCCATTCGTCGTCGCACGCGCCGTCGTCGTACGTGCCGTCGTCGTACGCGGCGTCGTCGTCCGCGGCGGAGGCGCCGGTCAGCTGGCCAGTGCTTCGCTGCCGCTCTCCAGGTCGGCCAGGCGCTCGAAGAAGAGCGCCAGCACGGCGCGCTCCCGCCGGCTGAGCTGAGCGGTCAGCCGGGCGACCTGCTCGGCCGTCGGCGCGGTGCTCAGCGCCTCGGCGAGATCGCCGAGTGCGGCCGCGATGTCGTCCGCAGTCCAGTTCATCGGTTCGTCCCCTCGTCATGGGTAGATGGTTCGTTCGCGCTCTGCGGCCGGGGAACGGCACGCAGAAGCAGCCGGGTGCTCCCGCAGTCGCACTGCAGGAACGCCAGGCGGCCCGGGATGCACGAGATCAGCGCGCCCTCGCGGCTGACGCACACGCGCCGGAGTGCCGAGCGGAGGCTGGTGAGCTCGTCCTCGACCAGGCCGTCCTTGACCAGGACGCAACCGTCCGGCGCACCGAGGGACACCAGCAGGTCGTACAGCTCGCCGTCGCTCAGCCCGTCGACCGGTGTGCAGAACTCTCGCTTCACCTCGACCGGACCGCTCAACCGGCGGCGGAAATCCTCGCGGCCCCGGGTGGAGACCCGGCCGGCGAGGAAGAGGGACCAGCGGCCGTCGAAGAAGGCGTGGACCGTCGCTCCCACATGTCGCTCTACGACGCGCATCGCAGTCCGGTCCTCCTCCCCCGGGCGTGACGGGGCCGCGGGCCTCCGCCGCACGCGACCCCGTCACGGGTCATCGGTGAATCATCCAGGGGACGGTGAGCAGGCCGCCCTGACGCAGCGACTGCACGGCCACGGTCAGATTCCCCGCCGCGGCGCTGCCCCAGGCGTAGACGATCGTGTCGGTCCGCGCCTTCACCGGCACGGCCGCCGGGCCGATCACCGGCTGGGTGGTTCCGGCCAGCGCGACGGCGGCGTTCACGGAGCCCTGCGGAAGGACGAGCGCGGCCTGGTTCGGATTGGTGAGCCCACGGATCACGGGCGTCCCACCGGCCAGGACGTCCACGGCCGGAGCGGCCGCGGTGTGCCGGACGACGAGCCGTCCGGTCCCGTAGGGAGTCGTCGAGATGTCGTTGGTGAACACCGTCGCCGTCGGCGCCCCGGACGCGGTCAGGTGAGCGGCGACCGTGTAGCTGGTGTTGCGGTTGAAGGTCACCGACACCGGGCCGATCACCGGGTTGCGGTCGTTGCGCGCATCCGCCGCCGTGATGGCCAGGCGGTACGTGCCCGACGGCAGGAGGTAGGGACCGGTGACCGTGCCCGGCTGGAAGTCGTTGAGGACCCGGAGGCCGTCGACGTAGACATCCACCGGCGTGTTCGGCACGCCGTGGAACACGGAGACCTGCGCGATCCCGAACGACCGCCAGGCCGGCGCGGGTGCTGCGTTCGCCGGCGTGACACCGACCAGCGTCAGCGCTGCCGCCACGGCCACGGCGCCGAAACGCCACCACCACTTTCTCTTCATCAGGGAACCCCTTCGTCCTGTCGGAGGAGCCGAACGGATCCTCCCGTGATGCTTTCTGCATCCGGAGGCCATTCGGATGCACTAGGGGCTGGAAAAGTGTGCGGATCGGTGGAAATCATGGGATATGGAGAAGTTGTATTACGCCGGGGGGCACATCTTCCTCGACGACGATGTCTGCGACGCACTCGTCCAGTACGCGCGAGCCCTGGCGGATGTGGGCAAATCGGACCTGGTGACGGTGCCCGCCCTCTCCGACGAGGGGATGCAGGGCCGCACCCGGCTGCTCATCGGACCGGCCAGTCAGCTGTTCGCGGCCCCGGCTCTCGACCGCGGCGTCGATCTGACGGACGCGGAGGCCACGGAGTCGATGCGCGACAAGACGGCACGGCTGCAACCGTCGCGACCGGTGTTCGAGGAGAACCCCGAGTTCTCGAGCGAGCACTACCCGGACTAGCTACGAGGAGCCGGGACGATGGGAACCCTCTTCTACGGCGCCGGGCGGCTGGCCATTGCCTTCGAGGACCGCGTGCTCGCCCACCTGCAGCTCGCCGTGGCCACGAAGCTCCGCCGCCAGGAGTCGTTCATGCTGAACTGGCGCGACAACGAAAGCGTCGGCGACGGCCGCAGCGCGGTCTGGATCGGGCCGCACACCGACCTGCACTTCAAGTACTCCGGCAGTCGGTTCCCGGAGATCAACGCGGACTGGGTGAGCGCGCTGGTGGTGTCGGCGTCCACACCGCTGGGGCTGCAGCTCCTCGACGAGGGCAGCCTCGACGTGCCGCCGAGCCCGCGGGGTCGGACCGGGAGGGGCGGGGCTGCGCGGTAGGTGGTCGGCGCGGGTGGTTTCGTCGGGCGGTCTCTTCTGTCGAACCGATTCGACCACGCGCTCGTACGCCCCTTGAGCGTAACTGCGCCCGTTTGGAACGGTTGCGGTGTGGCGAACAGCCGCGAACGTGCCGAGAGGCCGCAGCCGGGCGCGGGCACTGGCGCGCCGCATCCCTCGGGGCCCGGCGGGCGAACCGATTCGACGTATTGCGGCCGCGCAGCGCGCCCCCGCGAGGTGCCGCGTGACAGAATCACGGGGACGATCCTGTGATGCGGGGGTCGCCCGCAGCGCCCACAGCGAGGAGGAAGCATGGCAGCGACCATCGGCGACGTCGCCCGCGTCGCCGGCGTCTCGCGCAGCACCGTCTCGTACGCGCTGTCCGGAAAACGCGCCATCTCCGAGGAGACCAGGACGCGCATCCAGGCCGCCATCGACGAGCTCGGCTTCACCCCGAACGCCGGCGCGCGCGCCCTGGCTACCGCGCAGACGAACGTGCTCGGGCTGTACCTGCAGTTCCAGGAGGACGAGTTCGCCCCCGCGATGCTGCAGTACGTGCTCCCCGTCTCCACCACCGCGCGCGAGCACGGCTACGACCTGCTGATGGTGACGGACGCCGACCGCGTCAACGCCGTGCGCCGCACCACGTCGTCGGCGATGATCGACGGCGTCGTGCTGCTCGACGTCACCTACGACGACTCCCGGCTGGAGCCGCTGCGGGAGGCGCCGCAGCCCGCCGTGCTGATCGGCTACGCCCGCAACGGCGAGGGATTCGACTCCTACGACCTCGACTTCGGAGAGGCTGCGCGGATCGTGGTCGACCACCTCGCCGACCTCGGGCACCGCGACATCGTGCTCATCACGCCTCCGCGCCACGTCTACGAGCGCGGCGGCTCCTACGCCTGGCGCTTCCGCGACGCCGCCGTCGAACGCGCCGCCCGCTACGGGATCCGTCTCGTCGCCCACGAGGGCGACTCGCGGCAGCCGGGGATTACGGACTCCCTGGATGCGGCGCTGGCCGCATCCCCCCACGCCACCGCACTGATGGTCCACAACGACGCGACGATCGCCGCACTCCCCGCATACCTCGACAAGCGGGGGATGCGCGTGCCCGACGACCTCTCGGTGGTCGGCGTCTTCTCGCAGGAGTTCGGCCAGGCCTTCTCACTGCCCTACACCGCCGCCGAGACCTCCCCGGACCGTCTCGGGCAGGAGGCGGTGCGCCAGCTCATCCGCCGCATCCACTCGCCCGAGGAGGCCGGGGAGCCGCGCGTCCGCTTCATCGAGCCGGAACTGGTCGACCGCGGCAGCACGCGCCCCGTCGCCTGAGCGCGGCGCGGCCGCGCGCTTTGCGCCGGGCGCGATTCGTGTCGAATCGCGGCTTTGCGGCGAAGCTGCCCGTGATTCGGCACGAATCGTCGCCCGCGCCCCCGCCGACATTCGTCACGAATGTCGCGTAAGGCAGGCGCATACGCGACTTTCGTCACGAATGTCGCGTAAGGCAGGCGCATACGCGACTTTCGTCACGAATGCCGCCACGGCGAGCCGCACCGATGCCCTCCGTTACAGCGGCATTTGCCACGAAGGTCCGCTCAGCCGCGCGCTCAGGCGACATTCGTGACGAACGTCGCGTTGTGCAGGCGCGGAGGCGACATTCGTCACGAATGTCGCGTGACGTAACCGCAGAGGCGACAGTCGTCACGAATGTCGCACCGACCCCCGCCTCACGCGCCCTTTGCCGCGAGATTTGTGCCAAATCGCGGTTTTGGCGGCCAGATTCCCATGATTTGTGCCAAATCGCAGCACCGCCCACCGCGGTAGCGCGCAGGACGGGCCCCATCCCCCAATCGAACCGCTTCGACTTGTGGCGGGCGCGACAGGGCGCTACAGTGATCGAACCGGTTCGACGATGACGGCCTGAGGAGGTGCCCGTGGCGATCACGATCACAGACGTCGCCCGCCACGCGGGCGTGTCCCCGAGCACCGTCTCGTACGCGCTTTCGGGCAAGCGGTCCATCTCGCCGTCCACCCGGGCGCGCATTGACGAAGCGATCTCGGCCCTCGGATTCACCGCCAACGCGGGCGCCCGCGCCCTCGCCACGTCGCAGACCATGGTGATCGGGCTGCTCACGCAGTTCCACCAGGACGAGTTCGCCCCCGCGATGCTCCAGTACGTGCTCCCGGTGTCGGACACCGCCCGCGAGTTCGGCTACGACATCCTGCTGGTCACCGAGATCGACGCCACGGCCGCACTCCGCCGGGTGACGAGCGCCGGGATGGTCGACGGCGTCGTCCTGCTCGACGTCGTCCACGACGACCCGCGCCTCGACACGCTCCGTGCCGCCTCGCAGCCGGGAGCCCTGGTCGGCCTTCCCAAGCGCACCGAGGGCCTCGACGTCTTCGACCTCGACTTCGGGGAGTCGGCGCGCATCCTCGTCGACCACCTGTACGGGCTCGGCCACCGCGAGATCATCGTGGTGTCGCCTCCCAAGCATGTGTTCGAGCGCGGCGGAGCGTACGGCTGGCGGTTCCGGGATGCGGCCCTCGAGCGGGCGGCCCGCTACGGCATCCAGATGCACCCGTACTTCGGCGAGGCGCAGCAGCCGGCCATCGGCCAGAGCGTCAACGCGATCCTGGATGCGCGGCCCACCGCGACGGCGCTGATCGTCCACAACGACGCCACGATCGCTGCGCTCCCCTCCGTGCTCGCCGCCCGCGGCACCCGGGTGCCCGCCGACCTGTCCGTGGTCAGCCTCTACTCCAAAGACTTCGGTCGAGCGTTCTCCCTGCCCTACACGGCGGTGGAGAGCTCGCCCGATCAGCTGGGCCAGAACGCGGTCCGGCAACTGGTGCGCCGGATCACGTCGCCCGAGCTCGCTGGAGCTCCGGTGACGAGGTTCATCGCACCGGAGCTCACCATCCGCGGGAGCACCCGATGAACCCGAGACCACACGCAGCGCCGCACACCGCAGGGCGCTCCCCGCAGACGACACATCAGCACTGCACGATTCAAGGAGGAATACTGTGATCGCACACAAGAGCGCCCGCCTGGTGGGCGCGGCGGTTCTCGCCGCAGCCGTCATCGGCGGCGTCGCGGCCTGCTCGGGCTCCGGCTCGGGCTCCGGCTCCGGCAGCAGCGCCGGCGGCACCTACACGTTCTGGGACCCGTACCCGCAGTTCGACGCCTCGGCCGACTGGACGAAGCTGGTCGAGCAGTGCGGCACGGAGGCCGGCGTCACCGTCAAGCGCACCGGCTACGACACCAGCGACCTGACGAACAAGGCGCTGCTGGCCGGACAGCAGGGCAGCTCCCCCGACCTGCTGCTCGTCGACAACCCCGTGGTTTCGACGCTGGCCGAGGCCGGCATCCTCACCAGTACGTCCGAGAACAAGCTCGACACCGGCGACATCCAGAAGAACATCCTCGCCGCCGGGCAGCTCGACGGGAAGACGTACGGCGTGCCGATCGGCGCGAACACCCTGGCGCTCTACTACAACAAGAGCGTGCTCAACGCCGCCGGTGTCGACATCTCCACCGTGAAGGACTGGAGCAGCCTCACCGACGCCCTGGCCAAGGTCACCGCCGCCGGCAAGAAGGGCATCACCTTCTCGGCGATCGGCACCGAGGAGGGGAGCTTCCAGTTCCTGCCCTGGTTCTGGGGATCCGGCGCGGATCTGAAGCACCTCGACTCCGCCAAGGCGACCCAGGCGCTGACGCTCTGGACGGACTGGGTCAAGAAGGGCTACGCGCCCAACTCGGTGATCAACAACACCCAGACCACGTCGTGGCAGGAGTTCGCGACCGGCGACTTCGCGTTCGGCGAGAACGGCACCTGGCAGCTCGGGAACGTCAAGAAGGCCGGCATCGACTACGGCATCCTGACGATCCCCGGGGCCGACGGCAGCGCGGCCCCCGCTCCGACGGGCGGCGAGTTCATGACGCTCCCCGTCCAGAAGGACACCGCCCGGTACGCCACCTCGAAGAAGATCGCCGAGTGCCTGACGAGCACGAAGAGCTTCGTGAAGACCGACACGACCCTCTCGTACATCGCGCCGACCGAGGCCGCCCAGAAGGAGCAGGTCGCCGCGAACCCCGAGCTGAAGCCGTGGGTGGATGCGGTGGCCGCCGCCAAGGGCCGCACCAGCGACAACCTGGGCACGAAGTACCCGAAGATCTCGCAGCAGCTGTGGGGCGCCGTGCAGAACGCTCTCAGCGGTTCGCAGTCCCCCGAGGCGGCGCTGAAGGCCGCGCAGAGCGCGGCAGAGGCCGCCACCAAGTAACGCACCTCCCCGAAAGTACCGAGACATGACGACGACACAGACAGCGCTGCACGAATCGGTGCGGGGCACAGGCGGGGCGGCCGGCACGGCCGCCCCGCCGCGGGCGCGCACCCGGCGGTCGGGCCGGAGACGGTCCGGCCAGTGGGCCGCCTGGGCTTTCCTCGCTCCCGTGGTGATCTACCTGATCGTGTTCTACGCGTTCCCGCTCTACCGCAACATCGAGCTGAGCGTGCGGGACTACACCGTCCGGTCCTTCGTGCAGGGCGGCGCCCCGTTCGTCGGGCTGGACAACTACGTCAAGGTGTTCCAGAGCCCGACGTTCGGGCCGGCCATCCTGCACACGGCGTTGTTCACCGTCGTCTCGATCGCGTTCCAGTTCACGATCGGCATGGCCCTCGCCGTCTTCTTCCACCAGAACTTCCGGCTCTCGGCCACGCTGCGAGCCCTGTTCCTGGTGCCCTGGCTGCTCCCGCTGATCGTGTCGGCGTCCACCTGGTCGTGGATGCTGAACAGCGACTCGGGCGTCGTGAACGCCGCCCTCGAGGCGTTCGGCCTCCCGGGCATCAACTGGCTGACCTCCCCCGACTGGGCGCTCACCAGCGTCACCATCGCCAACATCTGGATCGGCATCCCCTTCAACCTGGTGATCCTCTACTCGGGCCTGCAGAACATCCCGTCGGACCTCTACGAGGCGGCCTCGCTCGACGGCGCGAACGGCTGGCAGAAGTTCTGGAAGGTCACCTTCCCGCTGCTCCGGCCGGTCTCGGCGATCACCCTGCTGCTCGGCCTCGTCTACACGCTGAAGGTGTTCGACATCATCTGGATCATGACGCGCGGCGGCCCCGGAACGTCGTCCACGACGCTCGCGACCTGGTCGTACCAGCTCGGCTTCGCGTCCACGCTCCCGGACTTCAGCCCGGCGGCGGCGGTCGGCAACGTGCTGATCATCATCGCCCTGGTCTTCGGGATCATCTACATCCGCACGCAGCGAAAGCAGGACATCGCATGAACGGCCGGCGACCCTGGTGGAAGACCGTCGTGGGCGTCGTGCTCACCCTCGTGATGCTGTTCCCGGTCTACTGGATGATCAACGTCTCGCTCACCCCCACGACCGAGATGCGCAAGAGCCCGCCGAACCTGTTCCCGATTCACGCCACATTCGAGGGCTACCAGGCCGTGATCAGCCAGCAGCTGCCGTACCTCGGCACGAGCCTCCTGATCGGGCTCGGCACCGTGATCCTGACGGTCGCCCTGGCGGCGCCGGCCGCGTACTCGCTCGCCAAGCTGCGGCCGCGCGGCCGCGGTGCGCTCAACTTCGTGCTGCTGATCGCCCAGATGATCCCCGGGATCATCATGGCGATGGGGTTCTACGCGATCTACCTGAACCTCGGCATCCTGAACACGCTGTGGGGACTGATCATCGCGGACTCCACCATCGCGGTGCCGTTCGGCGTGCTGATCTTCTCGGCCTTCATGGCCGGCATCCCCGACGAGCTGATGAGCGCGGCGAAGATCGACGGCGCCGGAACGTGGCGCACGTTCCGCTCGATCGTGCTGCCGGTGAGCCGCAACTCCATCGTGACGGTCTCGCTGTTCGCGTTCCTCTGGGCCTGGTCCGACTTCATCTTCTCGTCGACGCTGAACAGCGGCGGTGCGTTGCAGACGATCACCCTCGGCATCTACAAGTACATCGGCAACAACAACCAGGAGTGGAACGCGATCATGGCGACCGCCGTGGTGGCGTCCATCCCGGCGGCTGTGCTTCTCGTCATCGCGCAGAAGTACGTCGCTGCGGGCGTGACCGCCGGGGCGGTGAAGGACTGAGGATGAGCGCCTTCGACGACTTCTCGTTCGACATCGCGGAGATCCCGTTCTCGCGCCGCGGCGCGTGGCTGGACCTGTCGCGCGTCGTCGCCCTGCACACCGTCGCGGACGACCTCCACCTGGTGACGCACACCGGCGGGATGCACGCGGTGCTCCGGCTGGAGCCCCGGAGGGATGGACGTCCCGCTGCCACGGACGTCCGGGCGACGCCGGGCGTGCTTACCTGGAGCGCCGACGGCGGTTTGGTCGAGGCGGCGTTCGACGACGCCGGCATCCGGTTCCGCGGTCGCGGCCTGGGCCTCGCCTTCGTCGCCCCCGACGAGCTGACGCCGTTCACCGGCGCCTATCTGTTCGTGGATCCGCTGGACGGCTCCCCGACCCTCACCAGTTACGAGTCCGGTCGCCGGTACCGCTTCACGGTGCTCCGCGGTGAGCCGGAGGTGGTCGGCGCCGAACGCGTCGGCGTGACGCCCCGCGCCATCGCCTTCGGCTCGGACGACGACTGGGAGGTGCTCGTCGAGGAGCTCGAGACGAGCGCGCCCGCGGTCGCATCGGTCGCCTCCTTCGACGCCGTCGTCGAGGCGCGCCGGGCGGAGTTCCACGCGTACAGCGAGCGCCTCCTCACCGGCACGCCCTTCAGCGTGGACGTGAAGGCCTGCTACGTGATGTGGTCCGCCACGGTCTCCCCTGCGGGCTTCGTGACGCGGGAGGCGGTGCTGATGTCCAAGCACTGGATGGACAAGGTCTGGAGCTGGGACCACTGCTTCAATGCGATCGCCCTGGCCGCCGGCGACCCGCAGGCGGCGCTCGACCAGTTCCTGCTCCCCTTCGACCACCGGGACGCCACCGGCGCGCTGCCCGACTCGATCACGCACTCCGAGGTGCTCTACAACTTCGTCAAGCCGCCCATCCACGGCTGGGCTTTCGCGCAGCTGCGCGCACGGGCGCCGCGACCCTTCGAGCGGGCGCAGCTCGAGGAGGTGCACGCCGGCCTCGCCGCGTGGACCCGCTTCTGGCTGCGCCAGCGCCGTGCGCCGGGCCACGCGCTCCCCTATTACCAGCACGGGAACGACAGCGGCTGGGACAACTCGACCACCTTCGACCACGGCGGCGTGATCGAATCGCCCGACCTGGCGGCCTTCCTCGTGCTGCAGCTGGGGGTGCTCGCGCAGTTGTCCGAGGAGCTCGGGCTACCCGCGTCGGAGTGGATCGAGGCCGAGAGCGAGGTGCGCACCGCCCTGTTCCGTGAGTTCTGGACCGGCTCGGGCTTCATCGCCCGCTCCGTGGCGACCGGAGATCCGGCCCCCGCGACCAGTCTCCTGAACTCTCTCCCGATCGTGCTCGGGGAGCAGCTGCCGGAGGACGTCGCCGACCGGCTGGCCGCATCCATCACCCGGCACCTCACCGAGTGGGGTCCTGCCACCGAGCCGGTCGACTCGCCGCTCTATGAGGACGACGGCTACTGGCGCGGACCCATCTGGGCGCCGTCCACGATGCTCATCGAGGACGGCCTGCGGCGCGCCGGCCACCGCGAGCTGGCGGACCGCATCGCCCGCTCGTTCGCCGCGCTCTGCGACACCTCGGGCTTCGCAGAGAACTTCGACGCGCGCACCGGCGCCGGCTTGCGCGACCGCGCCTACAGCTGGACGGCGAGCGCCTACCTCACCCTCCGTTCCGACGCGCTGGCCCGCGCGGAATCCGCGATCCTGGCTGGAGCAGAATGACCGACACCCTCGACCGCACGCGCCTCGGCGGTCCCGTGAACCCCAGCGCGTCCCTCCTGCGTCCGCTCGGCCCCTCGGAGGTCCGCATCGCCGGCGGCTTCTGGGGCGAGAAGCAGGAGCTCAACGCCGGGTCGATCATCGGCCACTGCCTGACCTGGATGGAACGTATCGGCTGGGTGGGCAACTTCGACCGCGCCGCGGACGGAACCGTCGCCGAGCACCACGACGGCATCGAGTTCGTCGACTCGGAGGTCTACAAGCTGCTCGAGGCGATGGCGTGGGAGCTGGGCCGGACGCCGGACGGTCCGCTCGAGACCGTCTACCGGGAGCTCGTCGAGCGGGTCGCGGCCGCCCAGGAGCCGGACGGCTACCTGCACACCTCCTTCGGTCGTCCCGGTCAGCCCCCGCGCTACTCGGACCTGGAGTGGGGGCACGAGCTGTACTGCTTCGGCCACCTCTTCCAGGCGGCGGTCGCCCGCTACCGCACCGGTCACGATGACACCCTCGTGGCGGTCGCCCGCCGGCTCGCCGACCACGTCTACACGGAATTCGGTCCGGAGGGCCGGGACGCGATCTGCGGGCATCCCGAGATCGAGACGGCTCTGGTCGAGCTCGGCCGCGCGCTCCGCGAGCCGCGGTACATCGAGCTCGCCGGCCTGTTCGTCGAGAGGCGAGGACGCCGGACGCTGAAGACGACGCTGTTCCAGGGCAGCGAGTACTTCCTGGACGATGTGCCCGTCCGCCGCGCGGACGTGCTCCGCGGCCACGCGGTGCGGGCGATGTACCTGTCCGCCGGCGCCGTCGACGTCGCCACCGAGTCCGGCGACGCGGAACTCCTCGACGCCCTGCGGCGCCAGTGGGACAACACGGTCGCCCACCGCACGTACGTCACCGGCGGCATCGGCTCGCACCACCAGAACGAGGAGTTCGGGAGCGACTTCGAGCTGCCCGCCGACCGGGCGTACGCGGAGACCTGCGCGGCCATCGGATCCGTCATGTTCAGCTGGCGCCTGCTCCTGCAGACCGGTGACGCGCGCTACGCCGACCTCATCGAGCGCACGCTGCTGAACGCGGTGCTCGTCTCGCCGCGCGAGGACGGTCGCGCCTTCTACTACGCGAACACCCTGCACCAGCGCGTTGCCGGCAGCGAGCCCGACGAGGACGAGGTCAGCGAGCGCGCCGAATCCAGCATGCGGGCGCCGTGGTTCGAGGTCTCGTGCTGTCCGACGAACGTGGCGCGGACCCTCGCGAGCGTCTCGTCGTACGTCGCCACCGCGACGGACGACGGCGTGCAGCTCCACCTGCTGGCGGATGCGGAAGTGGAGACGACCGTAGAGACCGGCGCGGTCCGGCTGGCCGTCCGGACCGGCGGTTATCCGTACGCGGGCTCGATCGAGATCGACGCGGAGTCGGAGGGCGAGGTCGAGGTGCGGGTGCGCATCCCGGGCTGGGCCGCCGGCGCGGTCGCGCGCTTCCGGGGCGAGGAACTGCCCGTCGTGGACGGCTACGCGCGCGCCCGGGCGCACTTCGTGAGCGGCGACCGCATCCACCTCGACCTGCCGATGGAGCCGCGGCTCACCTACCCGGACGCGCGGATCGACGCGCTGCGCGGGACCGTGGCCGTCGAGCGCGGACCGCTCGTGCTGTGCGCCGAGTCGACGGACCTCCCCTCGGGCGTCGACGTGAGCCGGATCGCGCTCGACGCCGGCGTGCCGCTCGGCTACCTTCCGGACGGCGCGACCGTCGCGATCGCGATCGCCGAGCCCCGGGATGCATCCTGGCCGTACGGTGACGCGGAGAGCGACGAGACGGTCACGACGGCGACGGCCCGGCTCATCCCGTACCACCGCTGGGCAAACCGCGGTCCGAGCACCATGCGCGTGTTCCTGCCGGTGACAGCCGCCCACTGATCGCACCTGAACGACCCTGGTCCTCGAACGGTAGCGACGGTTAGGTTGGACGTGCGCCGACCTGTTCCGCAGCACCATCCCCCACAGCATCGCTTCGCCATTCCTGGAGGGAACCATGGGCACTGTCACCACATCCGACGGAATCGAGATCTTCTACAAGGACTGGGGAACGGGTCAACCGATCGTCTTCAGTCACGGCTGGCCGCTGTCCGCCGACGACTGGGACACGCAGCTGCTGTTCTTCCTGCAGCACGGCTACCGTGTGGTCGCCCACGACCGGCGCGGCCACGGCCGTTCCACTCAGAGCGGCGACGGTCACGACATGGACCACTACGCCGCCGACCTCCGCGCGGTGGTGGAGGCGCTCGACCTGCACGACGCCATCCACGTCGGCCACTCCACCGGAGGCGGCGAGGTCGCGCACTACATCGCGACCTATGGCGAGGACCGGGTGGCCCGGGCGGTGCTGATCAGTGCCGTGCCGCCGATCATGGTGCAGACCGAGAACAATCCCGGTGGTCTGCCGAAGAGCGTGTTCGACGACCTGCAGGCGCAGCTCGCGAAGAACCGGTCCGAGTTCTACCGCGCCCTGCCGTCGGGCCCGTTCTACGGGTTCAACCGGCCAGGAGTCGAGTCGTCCGAGGCCATCATCGAGAACTGGTGGCGGCAGGGGATGATGGGTGGCGCGAAGGCGCACTACGACGGGATCGTCGCTTTCTCGCAGACGGATTTCACCGAGGACCTGAAGAAGATCTCGGTTCCGGTGCTCGTCATGCACGGCGAGGACGACCAGATCGTCCCCTACGCCGACTCCGGCCCCCTGTCGGCGAAGCTCGTTCAGAACGGGACGCTCAAGTCGTACCCCGGCTTCCCGCACGGCATGCCGACCACGCAGGCCGACACGATCAACGCCGACCTGCTGGAGTGGCTGCAGTCGTAGCGGGAAGACGACGTCGCCGGTTCTCGCGGAATGCGGAAGCGGCGACGTCGTCGTGTGGGCAGCGAACTGCTGGGGTCAGCCGCAGCTCGCGTCGACGGCGTTGAAGGCGCTGCCCAGCTCGCTGCTCAGGCGGCGGAGTTCCTTCTCGTCGAGGTTCACCACGGCGGCCGGGTCTTCGGCGACCGGAGCGACGTAGGCGATCAGAGCATCCAGGCTGCGGGAGGCCGCGGTCGCCGATGCGCGCACGTCGGCGTCGGGCACGGTCGCGGCAGCGGTCTTCCAATCGGCGGAGAACTCGCGGAGCGCGGAGACGGCTTTGGGCGGATCCGCCGCGAGCGTCGACAGGTCGCTCAGTGCGGTGCGGGACTCGGTGACGGCGTCGGCGAGGACCTGGCACTGCGCACTGGTCGTCAGCGCCGAGGGAAGCGATCGCTCGAGCGTCGACCCGGCGGAGGTGTGGGCGGCCGCGACCAGAGCGGCGACGAGCCCCCAGGTGATGATGCCGACCACGATGTTCACGGCGCCTATCACGATGGCGCTGATCGCCAGGCCACGGCCGCGCTCGCCCGTGCGGGAGACCTTCTGAAGCGACACGACGCCGAGGATGATGCCGAGCAGGCCGCCGATGAAGGACAGGATGAAGGCCACGATCGCGAGCACGTTCCACTTCGGAGGCGCTGCCGGGTATGCGGGTTCAGAGGCCGGGGCCGCGGGTGCCGCCGGGGCGCCGGGCGCCGGTGGGGTGGTGGATTCGTCGAGCATGGATCACTTTCGTTCGTGCGAAGGGGTCGGGCGGAGAGCTCCTACGTAGGAAGACGCAGAGGCGCACCGTACGTGACGCGAACGGGCCACCTGTCCGCAATTCGCATGCATTACGCGCGATTGAGTAGCGTTCGTGCTGACATACCAGCACCGATACGTTGCGGAGGAACGGGCCGATGACCGTCGATCGTGGAGGGTTCCATGTGCGAGCACGAGACTTCATCCGTGACCGGTTGCGGGAAGGGATCCTGGACGGGACGCTTCAACCGGGCGAGGAAGTGGCCGTAGCGGAGGTGGCGAGCTGGCTGGGTGTCCCGGTGACGCCGGTCCACCCGGCCATGGTGGCCCTGGAGATGGAAGGCCTCCTGGAGGTGGGCCAGTATGCCGCGCGCGTCGCCGTTGTCGACTCGGACCGGATCGACGAGCACCTGTATACGCTCGGTCTCCTGCGCGCTGGTGCGATCGAGTGCACACTTCCGGAGTTGTCGCCGGTCGCGGAGGCCGCGATCGTCGACCTCGTAGACCGAGCACGGTCGGCCGCCGCAGATGGCGACCTCCCCGAACACGACACATCCTCCGCCGAACTCTGGCAGGTGTTCGTGGACGCGTGCCCGAATCAAGCGCTCCGGCGGGCTTACGCCACCACGGCGCCCGGGCTCGTGCACAAGTCCCGGCTCGCCGGTCCGATGTCCCCCGAGAACAGTGACCGATTGGCCGAGGGGTACGACGCCCTCCGTTGGGCGGTGACGACCCGCGGTCTGGCTCACGCCGTCCGGGCCACCCAGCGAGTACACGCGCTGGGAAGCTGAGATCGGGCCACCCGCCTTCCGACGGGTGGCCCGATCGCGTCACCGCAGGTGCCGGGCGAAGAAGCGGGCGGCGTCCTCGCCGGCGAACGCCGGGACGCCGCGATGGCCGCCGAGGTTCGCCTGCAGCGTCTTCTGCGACGAGCCGAACGCGTCGAAGAGGTCGAGCGCGGCCTGCCGGTCGTTGCCCTCGTCGTCCCACTGCAGCAGGACGTGCACCGGGATGGTCACCCGCCGCGCCTCCTCCAGGATCGTCGCCGGGACGTAGCTGCCGGCGAAGAGACCGGCCGCGACGATCCGCGGCTCGGTCACCGCGAGCCGCACCCCGACCGAGATGAAGCCGCCGGAGTACCCGACCGGCCCACCGATCCCGGGGAGCGCGAGCGCCGCATCCATCGCCGCCTGCCACTCGGGCACCGCCGCGTCGACCAGCGGCAGGACCAGCCGGTCGACGAGCTCCGGTGGGACCGGGTCGCCGGCGGCGAGCGTCCGCCGCAGGTCGGAGCGCGCCTGGTCCAGTCCCGCCGACGGCGGCCGGTCGCCGCTTCCCGGCAACTCGATGGCGAGCGCGGCGAAACCGTCGGCCGCGGCGCGCTGCGCCCGGCCGAGGAGCCGCGGATACATCCCGTCGATGCCGCCGGGATGCCCGAGCAGGATCAGCGGAGCGGGAGCGGACGGTGTCGCGGATGTGGGCGTCCAGAGGATGCCCGGGATTCCGTCGAGGGTGAATCGGCGCTCGACGACGCCGGCGCCGGAGCGCGTTTCAGAAGTGAAGTCGAAGGTCATGGTCGTGCCTTTCGGGAGTGCCGGAAGGGCGCCCCCGGACGACCTATCGCCCGACCGTGTCCCCAGAGAGGAGCACCCACGTCATAGCGTTCATGGGTATCACCTCCTCGATCTGCTGCACGGACCGGGGCAGCGTAGCACGGAGCCCGCAGGCCCGTCATCCCCGCCGGGCAGAGACAAGGGCCGGACGGTCGGGAGTCCCCGAACCGTCCGGCCCTTGTCGTCGCTGGTTACGCCCGCGGCGCCTTGCTGGCCTTGACCGCGGCGAAGTACTCGTTCGCCGGCTTCAGGAAGATCAGCACGGTCGCGATGACGCCGACCACCACGCGGGCGGCACCCAGGCCGAACCCGTCGAGGATGCCGAAGAGCGACAGGACGGTGACCACCAGGAGCACGATGCGCGCCCAGTTGGCGCCGCGGCGCATGAACACCGCGAACAGCACGTAGGCGGCGATGTACAGGATGCCGAAGACGATCGCGAAGGTGATGCCGATGCCGACGGCCGCATCCACGGCGCCGTTGGGGACCTGCTGACCCTGCGACTCGATCTGGCGCTGGATCGCGTCACGCGACGCACCGATCGTCACCAGCGAGACGATCAGCGACAGGAGGCTGAGCGCGGCGCCGACGATGTACAGCCAGAACGCGATGTTCACCTGCTGCGGGGGTGCCACCGGCGCGCCGGCACCCGGGGCGGGCGACGACGAGGCGGGGTAGCTCGGGGGCTGGTTGGGGTCGGTCACTGTGGTCTCCTTCGTCGATGCTGATCTGCGGCGGCTGGCCGTCTGGCCGCTGGGCCGCTGCATTTGAGCGCCATTCACGGTATCCCTTCAGGACATTGTTGGCAATGCCTCAGAAAGCTGGCGCGCATCCCGGACGAGGGAGAGTTCGGCCAGCACCGACTGCGCGACCCGGTCGTTCTCGCGGAACGAGAGGGCGTTGGTTCCCGGCCGGGCGAACGCACCGGCGAAGGGCGCGTCGGTGAACGGGCCGATCGCCCAGCGGCGCGGATGCGGTCGGCCCGAGCCGTCGAGGACCCGCGCGTCCGCCGGCGAGACGCGCAGCATCCCGTGCCGGAAACCTCCGTCGCCCGAGCGCGCGAGGTCGCGCAGCGCCGGGTTGTCGGAACGCTGCGCATCGGTCGCCGGGAGCCACGCGTCGACCAGGGCGTCGACGGGGCGGGAGCCGTCGACCGACGCGCTGGAGACGCGGAACGTTCCGGCGTCCTCGTCGGCGTCCACGTCGAAGCGCGCGCCGGCGAACTCGACGATGCCGGCCTCGGAGAGCGCGAGCAGCTCCTCGAGGCGGTGACCGGGCGGCCCGGAGGCGACGTAGCTGAAGTACGCGGGCCACCACCCGTGCAGGTCGCGGGTGCGCGACTCCTCCGTCCAGGCGGCGGAGGCGCCGATCGGCGCGAGCGCGAACATGGTGTGCAGCAGGGCCAGGAACAGCCCGAGGGTCTCCGAGTGCTCCGGGGCGGTCCGGCGGTGCAGGTCGTCGCGCAGGTGGGCCCGCAACGCGTCCTGCAGCTCGGCGCGATCGGCGAAGCGCAGCCCGTCGAGCGGCCGGTCGAAGGCGTCGAGGTGGAGGTGATCGCGCGGGTCGGGAAGCGCGGAGCTCACCAGCTCGTCGTACACGGCGGACCGCAGGTCCACGGTGTCGAGGCGGTCGCGGAAACGCTCCCAGGGCAGCCGGGTGCGCTCGGGATGGCCGGTGAACAGCTCGCGGTAGTAGCCGTGGAGGAGTTCCCGCTCCACGCGCGGGAACACGTCGCGCCGGAAGTCCAGCGTGCCGGGCTCGCGGGTGAGGGCAGCCAGCACCTCGGGCGTCAGGTACCGCAGCGCGGGCTGCTCGCCGACGAGCGCCGAGGAGATCTTCGAGCGGTACGGCACCCCGCGCCGCGAGCCGATCAGGATGCGCGGCTCGCGCCCGCTCGGGCGGTAGCGCAGGCCGCCGGGATCCCGCTCGAAGCGGCCGCCGCGTCCCTCCGTGAGGAGCACGACGAGGTCGACGGCGGCGAGCCCCATCCCGCGGACGGCGACGGGACGGCCGGGGCGCAGGGCCGAGAGGTCGGCGTCGGCCGTGAAGGCGGGCGGCTGGTAGTGGAGGCCGTGGCGCTCCGCGAAGGCGGCGAGCGCCGCCGATTCGCCGGACGGTTCGCTGCCGGTGTGGCCGAGGGCGTACACGACGGAGTCCGCCCGCAACACCGTGCCGTCGGCGAGGCGGACGCGCTCGGCATCGACGCCGGACTCGACCGCGACGACCTCCGACGCGTGTGCGGCGACCACCGCATCCTCGTCGAGGGACGCGATGGTGCGTCGCAGGAACCAGTCCAGGTAGTGGCTCTGCAGCCGGCGGGTCGGAAAGTCTCCGCGCGACAGCCTGCGGAGCTCGGCCGCCACCTCCGGGTCGGCGGGTTCGGCATCCGGCACGCGCCCGTCGCGGACGCCCTCCGCCCACTCCAGCAGCGACGGCCCGGCGACGACCGGTCCCTCGACCGCGCAGGAGGCGTCGGTGAACATGGTGACGTCCTCGGCCATCGAGTTGAGCTTCAGCAGAGCGGACTGCTCACGGCGCCAGATGCGGCCCGGGCCCGGCGGATACGGATCGACGAGGTGCACCACGACCGGGACCCGGTCGGGGGCGACGGACCGCGCCGCGGCGAAGCGCTCCAGCCAGCCGGCGGCCCGCGGACCGGCGCCGACGACCACCACCGAGGCACGGCGCGGGGAGGAGGCAGCGGAGGACATCGCGCCACCCTGCACGGGCCTGGCGGGATCGGACAAGCCACCGTGACGCCGTGTTTCACGCCGCGACGCAAACCGTAACCGAAGCTGTCGCGATCGTCCGGACCGGTTCTACGGTCATCCGCAACATCCACCCACCACCCCGCGATTGGAGGCATCGGTGACCGTCACGAACGTCGACGCCGACGAATTCCGCTATGTCGAGGCCACGGACGAGCTGGCCCGCCCGCTGCTCGCCGAGCTCGAGTACGAGTACGACATCCGCTACGGCGACTTCTTCGGCGAGCGCGCCTCGACCGAGCTGAGCCGCTATCCGGCCGAACTGTTCACCGCCGCCCTTGGTGGCGCTTTCGTGCTGCTGCTCCGCGACGGCGAGCCGATCGCCGGGGGTGCGTACAAGCGCTACGACGAGCGCACCGCCGAGCTGAAGCGCATCTGGACGAGCTCCGCCCACCGGCGGCAAGGCCTCGCCCGCCGGGTGGTCGCGGAGCTCGAGTCGGAGGCCGTCCGCCGCGGGTACACCCGCGTGTACCTCACCACCGGACCGCGCCAGCCCGAGGCGAAGGCGCTGTACCTCGCGGCCGGTTACCGCCCGCTCTACGACACGGCGCTGCCGCCGGAGGAGGTCGGCATCCATGCCTTCGAGAAGACCCTCGGGGTGGAGCGATGACCACCGCGACGACCGCCGCGACCGTCGAGCGGCCGGCGGCAGCCACCCCACGCGAGGCGGCACTGCCCGACGGCATCGACCTCCGGCGGCTCGCCGAACGCCCGGTGCTGCCGCTGCGGCATCCCGGCCGGTGGGTCGCCGCAGCGCTCGTGCTCGTCGTGCTGCTGAACGCGGGCCAGACGCTGTTCACCAACCCGTCGTGGGAGTGGGCGAAGGTCGGCAAGTGGCTGTTCAGCCCGGCCATCCTGACCGGACTGCAGCTCACCCTCGCCGCGACCGCGATCTCCGCCGTGGTCAGCTTCGCGGGCGGCATCGTCGTGGCCCTCGGCCGGCTCTCGGCCAACCCCGTCCTGAGCTCGGTCAGCTGGCTCTACGTGTGGCTGTTCCGCTCGGTTCCGCTCATCCTGGTGCTGATCTTCCTGTACAACCTGGGCAACCTGTACCCGACGATCGGGATCGGCATCCCCTTCGGTCCGCAGGTCGAGGTGAAGACCGTCAGCGTGCTCTCGGACCTGACGCTCGGAGTCATCGGCCTGAGCCTCAGCGAGATCGCCTACAGCTCGGAGATCGTGCGGGCGGGCGTCCTCTCGGTCGACCACGGCCAGCACGAGGCCGCGAAGGCGCTCGGTCTCCCCCGGGCTCGGCAGTTCCGGCGGATCGTTCTGCCGCAGGCGCTCCGGTCGATCGTCCCGGCGTACGTCAACCAGATCATCGGCCTGCTGAAAGCCAGTTCGCTCCTCTTCTATGTGTCGCTGCTCGACCTGTTCGGCGTCGTCCAGAACCTGGGCAGCACGTACCCGACGGACATCATCCCGCTGCTCGTCGTCGCGACCATCTGGTACCTCGTGCTCACCAGCGTCGTGTCGGTGATCCAGTACTACGTCGAGCGCTACTACGCGCGGGGCGCGGTGCGCACGCTCCCGCCCACGCCGCTGCAGCGCCTGCGCCGCCGCGTCGCCGCGATCGGAGCCCGGCGATGACCGCGGGCATCGAGATCGCGAACGCGACCAAGTCGTTCGGCGACCGGCCGGTGCTGCGCGGCGTCGACCTGACGATCGAGGCGGGAACCGTCACCGTCATCCTGGGCCCCTCCGGTTCGGGCAAGTCGACGCTGCTGCGGGCGATCAACCACCTGGAACCGCTGGACGAAGGGTATGTCGTCGTCGGCGGCGAGCTGATCGGCGTGCGCCTGCACCGCGGGCGGCTGAAGGAGCGGAGCGAGCGCGACATCCTGAAGCAGCGTGCGCGGATCGGTTTCGTCTTCCAGAACTTCAACCTGTTCCCGCACCTGACGATCGTCGAGAACATCAGCGAGGCGCCCATCGCGCTCGGGACGCCGCCGGCGCGGGCCCGGGAGCGGGCCCTGGCCCTGCTCGAGCGTGTCGGCCTCTCCGAGAAGGCGGCCGCCTACCCGCGGCAGCTCTCCGGCGGGCAGCAGCAGCGGGTCGCGATCGCCCGCGCCCTGGCGCTCGAACCCGAGGTTCTGCTCTTCGACGAGCCCACTTCCGCCCTCGACCCCGAGCTGGTCGGCGACGTGCTCGAGGTCATCGCCTCCCTCGCCGGCAGCGGCGTCACCCTCGTGGTCGTCACCCACGAGATCGGCTTCGCCCGGCAGGTCGCCGACCGCATCGTCTTCCTCGACGACGGCGTCGTCGTGGAAGAAGGCGCACCGGACGACGTGCTCGACCGGCCGCGCAACCCGCGGACCCGGGAGTTCCTGAGCCGCGTGCTCTGAGCATCCCGGGCCGTTCGCACCATCCCGTTCGCAACACCCACACCGAGGAGAACATCCATGTCACATCGCACCCACCGCCGACGATTCGGCACCGCAGGCGCCGTCCTCGCGTCGGCCGCCCTCGTCGTGTCTCTCGCGGCCTGCTCGGGGCAGGCGTCAGCCGAGACCGACGGGTCCGCCTCCGGCACCGTCACCATCGGTGCCCACACCAACGGCGCGGGCACCGAGACCACCCTGAAGGTGGCGACCGTCGAGAAGGTCCGGGACGAGCTGCCCGCCTCCGTGAAGTCGAAGGGGACCCTCGTGATCGGCGTCGGCGCCCTGCCCGCCGGCTTCCCGCCGCTCGCATTCACCGGCGACGACCAGAAGACCCTCACCGGGTCGGAGCCCGACCTCGGCCGCCTCGTCGCGGCGGTGCTCGGCCTCAAGCCCGAGATCAAGAACGCCACCTGGGACAACCTGTTCGTCGGGATCGACACCGGCGCCACCGATGTCGGATTCTCGAACATCACGGACACGGAGCAGCGCAAGGAGAAGTACGACTTCGCCTCCTACCGCAAGGACGAGCTGGCGTTCACTGTGCTGAAGAAGAGCACCTGGCAGTTCGAGGACGACTACCGCACCCTCGCGGGGAAGACGGTCGCGGTGTCATCCGGCACGAACCAGGAGAAGATCCTGCTCGAGTGGAAGACGAAGCTGGCCGCCGAGGGCAAGACCCTCGACATCAAGTACTACCCGGACGCCAACTCCACGTGGCTCGCCCTGAACTCCGGCAAGATCGACGCGAGCTTCGGCCCGAACCCGACCGCGGCGTACCAGAACACGCAGAGCGCGTCGTCGGCCAACCCGACCCGGACCGCGGGCACCTACTCGGGCGCCGGCGCGAGCCTCCAGGGCCTCATCGCGGCAACCGTGAAGAAGGGCAGCGGCCTCGACAAGCCGATCGCCGACGCCATCAACCACCTCATCGAGACCGGCCAGTACGCGAAATGGCTGAAGGCGTACAACCTCTCGAACGAAGGCCTGCCGACGTCCGAGGTGAACCCTCCCGGACTGCCGCTCGACAACCAGTGACGTGAGGCGGAGGGCCGGGGCGCGTGCGTCCCGGCCCTCCGTGTTCGCGGACGCCCCCGCAGCAGAGACCACGGCCGCTTTCGCCGCGGCGAACATCCGCTTGGCGCACATCATCGTGCAGCCGGACTCGCGGTCCCTGCACGAGATCGCCCGGTTGCTCGACGCCGGACGGTTGACGGTCACCGTGACGCGCACCTACCTGTACGGCGAGGTCGCCCGTGCGCACGTCGACCGGGAAGCGGTGCATCCCGGCGGCAAAGCCGTGCTGACCTTCCCCGCTCGACTAGAGCCGGCCTTGTTGCCGACGCGCGCACAGCGACTCGACATTGTGGAAACTAGGGTCGAGATGTGAATCGCACCGACCGTCTCTACGCACTCGTCGAGGAGCTCAGGGCGGTGGCTCCGCGCCCGAGGAGTGCCCGGTGGCTCGCCGACAAGTTCGCTGTCAGCTCCCGGACCATCGAGCGGGACTTGTCGGCGTTGCAACAGAGCGGGGTCCCCATCTGGGCAGAACCCGGCCGCACCGGAGGCTACTGCCTCGATCCCGGGCACACGCTGGCGCCCTTGGGGTTGACGGTCGACGAGGCACTCGCCGTCATAGTCGCTCTGGGCACTCTGGCCACCAGCCCATTCCGCGATGCGGCCACGTCGGCGCTCCGTAAGGTCGTCGCCGTCACAGACGATCGCAGCCTCAGAGAGACGGCTGAGCTAGCGACCCGCATCCACCTGCTCGGCGAGCGCAGGCCGAATGACGCGCCGCGCGAACTGGCCGACGCACTGCGAACCGGCCAGGTTCTACAGATCAGCTATACCGATCGCAACGGCGTCGCGACCTCGCGAAACGTCGAACCCATGGGATTCGTCGGAAAGGGCAGCGACTGGTATTTGATCGCCTGGTGCCGGCTGCGCGACGGCGTGCGCGCATTCCGAGGCGACCGCATCACCGAGGCGAAGCCTACGGGTGAGCGACCACCGCGGCGCCCGCTGCGCGTGGAGGATCTCGGCATCGTCGAGGGAGAACTCCGGATGGTCGGCGTGAGCGAAAAAACGCCCTAAACGCCGACAGGACGTTGTCGCGCGTCCGGCCCATCCTGAACATGTCGAGCCGAACGGCCGGCCGAAAGGAAGACCATGGACCTCGCATCGATCCGCATCATCACTCACGACGTCGACAGGCTCGTTCGTTTCTACGAAGCCCTCACGGGAACTCTCGCTGCGCGTCCGGCTCCCGTCTTCGCGGAGTTCCGAACGGCCGGCGGCACCCTCGCGATCGCGAGCACAGCAACCGTCGCGATCCTCGGCGACGACGCCCCGAAACCGGGCAGCAACGACACGATCATCGTCGAATTCCTCGTGACGGACGTCGACGCGGAGTTCGCTCGACTGCACGAGGTGATCGAGGACATCGTGCTCGTGCCGACCACGATGCCCTGGGGGAACAGGTCCACCCTTTTCCGCGATCCTGACGGCAACCTGGTGAATCTCTTCTCACGCCCCGCCCCCTGAGACCGATCGTTGTGGACCGATACATTCGATGACATGACCGACATCGACTGGAACTCAGGCACGTGGACGACCGAGCCCGCCCACGTGGTGGTGGCCGACGACGGGATGCGCGTCACCGCCGTGGAGGGAAGCGACGCCTGGCGCATCACCTCCTATGGTTTCGTCCACGACACGGAGCACGCACTCCTCACCTCGTTCGATCAGGACACCGCGATGGAGGTGTCGTTTCTCCTCGACTTCTCGGCTCAGTTCGACCAGGCCGGCATCTTCGTCAAGGTCGACGACAGCACCTGGACCAAGGCTGGTGTGGAGCGCAGCGACGGCGAGGACAGCCTCGGCGCGGTCGTCACCCGCGGCTTTTCCGACTGGTCACTCTCGCCGGTGCCCGGCTGGCATGGTCGGCTTGTCACGATGCGTGCCAGTCGGTCTGGTGACGCCCTGACCGTCCGCGCCCGAGTGGACGACGAACCGTGGCGCCTTGTGCGGGTGGCGCCCCTCGACCCCGGCGCCGCAGTGACCGCGGGCCCCCTGTGCTGCTCCCCGTCGCGGGCCGACCTCACCGTCCACTTCACTGCCTGGCGGATCGGGCCGGCGGACACGAGCCTGCATCCTGACGCCTGAGGCGTGGGCAGCCGCGGCGGTCGGTCTGTGCGGCGCGAACCGATTCGTGCGTACCTCGACCTCATGCTCGCCAGTGCGCCTGCCCGGAGGCGGATCCTTGTCTGACCGGTCGTCTAAGCGCCGAGGTTGTCGAACTCTCGCCGCAGATACTTCGGAGCCTGTACACGCCACGCCTCCGTCACGAGTTCCACAAGATGGTCTTCCTCGATGCCGGCCATTCGGAAGGCGACCTTCGGCTGACCCCAGGGGGTTGTGGTGCGCAGGAACACGTCGGGCGCCATTTCGATAAGAGCCAGCGCGTCCATTCGGTCGGCCACTTTCACCCCGACGACGAGCTCGGCCGCGACTATCTCGCGCATGTCAGCGGGGACGCTCGGCCAGGGATGGCACTCCCACGCATACGGCTTGCCGCGAACGAACCACGCAGCACCGCCCGTCGTCGCTCGCTCCTCGCTACCGGGCAACACGGCGGCGGTCCGGCGCAGGTCATTGAGAGTTGCCACGGCTTTGACCGTAATTCGCACCACCGACACGAAAGCACGAGGCAGCAGTCGGCGATCCGTGATCAGCGGCAGAGCCACGGTCGAGTATTGGGAGGGCGATCATGGCTACGTCTTTGATGCCGCCTGGGGCGTGGATCCAGGAAACCTCTATGTGCCTGCGCCTGAGGATTGGGAAGCTACGACTCCTGAGTGGATGAACGGTCGTCGCGACGAGATCGTGGCGCGCTTAGTCGCTTTCTCTCACCACAATGTCGTCGAGCTTGCACCCAGCGGCGGCGAGCTGTTCCCCTGGCGACTACTGACTGCTTGATCCACTCCACCCACGCCCGCAGGCGGATCCTCGAGCGCACGGCGTTCGGCGTCACCGCGGCAGTTCCTGACTCCCGCAAAATGCCCGGTGGAGGGGCGCCAAACGTTACACGCTCGCTGCGCCCCCCTCTGCCCTGCCGATAGGCCGGTAGGAGGTGCTGCCAGCGACCATGCAAGTTTCAGCACCCCACCGCGATCCGGCTCAGGCCTCGGCCGCAACCAGCGCCAGGTCGCGGAGGCTCTCGGCAGTCTCGACGATCGTCTCGACAGCCGGTCGCGGACGGAAGCCCAGTTCCTGCTTCGCACGCTCGTTGTGGATGACGAGGGGCGTGGGCTCGTCGCCGGGCACCTCCGCCGTCGGGACGCGCGAAGCGAAGGAGCCGAGTTCGGCGCGCAGCGTGTTCGCCACATCCAGGAACGTCATCGTCGGGCCGTCGGCCAGCAGCAGGTACCGCTTGCCCGCCGCCCCCGGAGTCGCCATCGCGGACAGGTGGGCCGCTGCGACGTCGCGGATGTCCGCGATGCCGAACCGCTGGCGCGGGACCGCGGTCATCGTGCCGTCCAGCATCCCGGTGAACACGGCCAGCGACGAGCGGGCGGAGGCGGTCAATGTCGGACCGGCGATCCACGTCGGGTTGAGGGCCACGAGCTCGAGGCCGTCCCCTTCCCGCTCGACGAAGTCCCACGCCGCACGCTCGGCCACCGCCTTCGACAGCGGGTAGGCGGGCAGCCCGGGCGTCTGCGGGTCGGTCCAGTCGGTCTCGTCGTAGTCGCGGACCGGCTTGGGCGAGTAGCCGACGGCCGCGAACGACGACGTGAGGACGACGCGCCGGGCGCCGACGTCCCGGGCCGCGCGGAGCACCCGCAGGGCTCCGTCGCGCGCCGGGATGAGCACCTCGTCCCGGTCCGCGGTCTGGATCATCGGGGACGCCGTGTGGTACACGTCCTCGATGCCGGCGAGAGCGGCGGCCCAGCCGTCGTCCTCGGTGAGGGATGCGGCGGCGAAGGAGAGGCCGCCGTCGTCCACGCCCGCGCGGCGGACGGCGGCACGCACCTCGTCCTCCCGGTCGAGGGAGCGGACGGTCGTGCGCACGGCGGCGCCGGTGGCGAGCAGGTCGGCGAGCACTCGCGTGGCGAGGTAGCCGGTGCCGCCGGTGACGAGGACGGTCGGGGTGGTGGTGGTGCTGTTCATCGGAAGGTCTCCTCGAGTAGGGGAAGGATGGAGTGGAGCTCGGTCTGCGCCTGGGCCTCGGCGTCCGCGTCGGAGCGCTCGCGCGCATCCCACAGGGCCGCCTTGACCCGCAGATAGTCGAGGTGGATGCGGAGCGTCGCGATCTGCTCCTCGACGCGTTCGGTGTGGCGGAGCAGGATGTCGCGCTGCTCCCCCGCCGCCGCGTGGCCGCGTCGGCGGTTCGCCTGGTAGGTGCGCATGTCCTCGATGCCGACGCCCATGGCGCGCAGGCAGGCGAGCACCTGCGCAGCGTCGAGGTCGCCCTCGCCATAGCGGCGGTGGCCGCTCCGCTCATCACGGGCGATCGGGCCGAGCAGGCCGACCTCCTCGTAGTAGCGCAGCGTCGGCTCGCTCAGCCCGCTCTGCCGGGAGACGTCCTGGATGGTCAACGTGGTCATGTGCCCATCAGAACAGACTTCAAGCGCTTGAAGTCAAGCGCGACCGTTACGGGACGTGTCGACGGACCTTGCCCGCCGCCCGGGGCGGTCCGTTACGGTCCACGCATGACCATCGCATCCGACATCACGACGACCGGCTTCGAGGACGCTTGGCGCGCCTGGCACGCGGAGCACGAGGCCGAGCGGGCATCCGCTCACGGCTTCCTCGCCATCACCGCCCTGCACTGGCTGACCGCCGAGCCCACGCGCTACGACGGCCTCCCCGGAGCCTGGTCCACCTCCGCCGACGGCCCGGTGGTCCTGCTCTCCGACGGCGAGAGCCTGGAGGTCGACGGGCGGACCATCACCGGCGAGGTCGGGTTCGGCCCCATCCCGGAGCGCGGCGGACTCGTCGCGAGCTCCGGCGATACCGTCATCGAGATCGCCAAGCGCGGAGGATCCGACCTGCTGCGGCCGCGGCACCCGCAGCATCCGACCCGCACCGGCTACGCCGGGACGCCGTCCTACGAGCCGGACCCGCACTGGGCGCTGCCGGGGCGCTTCACGCCGTTCGACGAGCCTCAGGATGTGACGGTCGGCTCGGTCGCCGAGGGTCTCGAGCACGTCTACTCCTCCCCGGGAACGGTCGAGTTCGAGCACGACGGCGCGACGCACCGTCTGACTGCCTTCAACGGCCCGACCCCCGGCTCGCTGTTCGTGCTGTTCACGGATGCGACGAGCGGCGTCACCACCTACCCCGCCAACCGGTCGCTCGCCATCGCGGCGCCGGACGCCGAGGGACGCGTCGTGCTGGACTTCACCCGAGCCGTCAACCTCCCCTGCGCCTACACGGAGTTCGCTACCTGCCCGCTGCCCCCGGCCGGCAACCGCCTCCCGTTCCCGGTCGATGCCGGCGAGCGGCTCCCGCGGAAGGGCGGCCTCCGATGAGCGGCTTCATCCTCGGCGTCGAGCTGGACGGTGACGGCGCGCATCCCGCCGCCTGGCGCGCGAGCGCCCACGCTCCCGCGGACGTCCTGAGCGCCCGCGTGGTGGCCGAGCGGGCGCAGACCGCGGAGCGCGCGGGATTCGCCTTCGCGTCGTTCGCGGACGCTGCTCTGGCGCCCGAAGCCCCGGAGGGTGTGCGTGCCCGCCTCGACGCCGTGCAACGGGCCGCCTTCGCGGCGCCCCTCACGAGCGCGATCGGCCTGGTGCCGGAGGTCGGCACCGTCTACACCGAGCCGTTCCATGTGGCCACGCAGCTCGCGTCGCTCGACATCGTGTCCCGCGGGCGCGGCGGCTGGGTCGCCACGGCGACGGACGACGAAGGGACCGCGGCCCTCTACGGACGCCAGGGGCAGCCCGGGAAGCCGGGCGACGCCGTCGAGGTGGCCCGACGGCTCTGGGACTCGTGGGAGGACGACGCGGTCATCCGCGACGCCGCCACCGGCCGCTACCTCGACCGCGAGCGGGTGCACCACATCCGCTTCGCCGGGGAGGACTACGCGATCACCGGCCCGTCGATCGTGCCGCGGCCATCGCAGGGCGCCCTGCCGGTCTTCGGTGCCTCGGAGCTGGCAGGGACCGCCGAGCTGGATGTGGCGCTCGTCGAGGCGTCGGCGGGAACCGGCGACGTACGCGAGCTGACGGAGCTGGCCGCGCAGACCGCCCGCCCGCTCCGCGAGGCCGGGCTGCTCGTCGTGCTCGACCTCGACGTCGCACTCGACGCGGCGGGCGTGACCGCCGCCGACCGCATCCACGCGCTCGATCAGCACACCCCGTGGCATTCGAACCGTGGCCGCTATACCGGCGATGCGGCCGGGCTGATCGAGCTGCTCGCCGCACTCGCCTCCGTCGTCGACGGGGTGCGCCTCCACCCCGCGGTGCTCGATACCGACCTCGCCGAGTTCGCGTTCGCTGTCGCTCCGTCCCTCCGCCGCCAGGTGCCGCTCGCCGTCCCGCGCCCGGGCGACACCCTCCGCGACACCCTCGGCCTGCCGGCCGCCGTCAACCGTTACCAGGAGTCCGCATGACCGCACCGACCGTCCTCCGCTTCGGCGTCTTCTTCCAGGGCGTCAACTTCTCGACCGTGTGGACCGAGCCGGAGAGCGGCTCGCAGACGGACTTCGAGAGCTTCCGCCGCCTCGCGCAGACCGCCGAGCGCGGCCTGTTCTCAGCGTTCTTCCTCGGCGAGGGGTTGCGGCTGCGCGAGCACCTCGGGCGTCTGCACGAGCTGGATGTGGCCGGTCGCCCCGACGCGCAGACCCAGCTGGCGGCCCTGGCCGCGGTCACCTCGCACATCGGCCTGGTGGCCACGCAGAACACGACGTACAACGACCCGCTCGACCTCGCGCACCGCTTTGCGAGCCTCGACCTGATCTCGGGAGGCCGCGCCGCCTGGAACGTCGTCACCACCGACAACGCGTGGACCGGCGAGAACTTCCGCCGCGGCGGGTACCTCGACCACGCTGACCGCTACCGCCACGCCGAAGCCGTCGTCGAGGCGGCGAAGGCGCTCTGGGATGCCTGGCACGCTGAGATCGCCTCCAGTCCCGACGCCGCGGCGTGGTCGGACGCCGTGCCGTCCGACGAGGTGGAGGCGCGCACCGGCCACTACACGGCGCGCGGCCGCAGCCGGCTGCCGCAGAGCCCGCAGGGGCGCCCGGTGATCTTCCAGGCCGGCGACTCGGCGGAGGGACGCGACTTCGCCGCCCGTCAGGCCGACGTCATCTTCTCCGCGCACAGCGCCTTCGACGCGGCGCAGACGTTCGCCGCGGACATCCGCCAGCGCACCCTCAAGGCGGGGCGGCCCGCGGGCGACGTCAAGATCTTCCCCGGCCAGGAGTTCATCCTCGCCGACACGGACGCCGAAGCGGAGGAGAAGGCGCGCTGGGTGCGACGGCACCAGGTGACGCCGCAGACCGCGATCGCCTTCATCGAGAACGTCTGGGGCACCGACCTCAGCACCTTCGACCCGGACGGTCCGCTGCCCGGCTTCGACCCGGTCCAGGAGGTGACCGGCGAAACCCGCGGAGCGGGCTTCCGTGCCGCCCAGGCGAAGGCGACCGCCGACGCCTGGCGCGAGCGGGCCGAGGCCGAGGGTCTCTCCATCCGCGAGCTGGTCATCGCCCTCAACTCCGGGCGCGGGTTCGTGGGCAGCCCGGCCACGGTCGCGGCGACGCTGCAGCGCTACGCCGACGCGGGCGTCGTCGACGGCTTCAACATCACCCCGTGGCTCGTCCCCTCCGGCCTCGACGACATCGTCGACCGGCTCGTGCCCGAGCTCCAGGAGCGCGGGATCTACCCGACGGAGTACGCCGGGAGCACCCTGCGCGAGAACCTCGGGCTCGAGCCGGTCGCGGTCCGCGAGGACCGGAGGAGGACGGCCTAGGGCCTGCCGTGTCCGCCGACCGCCATAACGGCCGAGCCGTCCCGTGTCGGATGACCCCACTAGTGTGAGCGCAATCGGGCGCGATCGCGCGCCCGGCAGGAGGGAGCCCCATGACCCGCGTCCGCATGGACCTGTTCGTCTCGCTCGACGGTTACACGCCGTCACCCGAGGACCCGCCGGGCAACCCGATGGGCGAGGACTGGGGGCGCCTGACCGAGGCATACGTGGCGACGCGAACCTTCCGCGAGAAGGTCTTCGGCGACACGAGCCGCGCCGGCACGACCGGGGTCGACGACGCCTTCGCATCCGCCTTCTTCGAGGGCGTGGGCGCCGAGATCATGGGCGCGGCGATGTTCGGGCTTCACTCCTTCCCGGATGACCCGGACTGGAAGGGCTGGTGGGGCGACACCCCGCCGTTCGGCACGCCGGTCTACGTGCTCACGCACCAGGCGCCGAAGGAGCCGATCGCGATGGACGGGGGCACGACCTTCCACTTCCGCGCCGGCGCCATCGAGGACGTGCTCGCGGAGGCGACCGGGGCCGCCGGCGACCTCGACGTCCGCATCGGCGGCGGCTACCGCACGGCGCAGGCGTTCCTGCGCGCCGGCCTGGTGGATGACCTGCACCTGCAGGTGGCCCCGATCTTCCTCGGCCGCGGCAACCGCCTCTGGGACGACCTCGTAGGCCTCGACCGGACGCACACCGTGACATCGCAGGTGGCCGAGAGCGGCGTCATCCACGTGGTCGCCAGGCGCTGACCCGGCTCCCCTACCGGCCTTCCCGCATTTCCAGGATACCGGCCGGGCGGGGGCTTGCCGCAAGGGCCCCCTCATCCACCAGAATGGCTGGTCGCGCGCGGAATCGTGACGCGTGATGCGAGGCGGAAGGTGGGATGCGCATGGGTTCGGAACAGTTCGACGTCATCATCAGCGGCGGAGGCCCGACCGGGATGATGCTGGCGAGCGAGCTGCGCCTGCACGACGTGCGGGTGCTGGTGGTGGAGCGGGATGCGGAGCCGACGACCGCGGTCCGCTCGCTGGGGCTGCACCCGCGCAGCGTCGAGATCATGGACCAGCGGGGGCTGCTCGACCGGTTCCTCGCCGCGGGGACCCGGTACCCGGGCGGCGGCCGGTTCGCCGGCATCCCGAGCCCGCGTCCCGTGGAGCTCGACACGACGCACGACTACATCCTCGGGATGCCGCAGCCGGTCACCGACCGTCTGCTCGCCGAGCGGGCGGCGGAGCTGGGCGCCGACATCCGGTGCGGCCGCGAGGTGACCGGATTCGAGCAGGACGCGACGGGCGTCACGGTCGAACTCGCCGGCGGCGAGCGCGTGCGCGGCGGCTGGCTGGTCGGGTGCGACGGCGGGCGCAGTCTCGTGCGCCGGAAGCTCGGGATCGGGTTCCCGGGCGAGGCGGCGACGACCGAGTGGATCCTCGGCGAAGCCGAGGCGACGGCGCCGGCGGACGAGATCGCCGCGACCTCGGAGCGGGTGCGCGCGACGCACCGCGGATTCGGGATCGGACCGAGCGGCGACGGGCTCTACCGGGCGGTGGTGCCCGCGGCGTCCGTGTCGGAGGATCGTACCGTCGCTCCGACGCTCGAAGAGTTCCGCACGCAGCTGCGCGCGTACGCGGGGACGGACTTCGGCATCCACGCGCCCCGGTCGATCACACGGTTCACGGATGCCACGCGGATCGCCGAGCGGTACCGCTCCGGTCGCGTGCTGCTCGCGGGCGACGCGGCGCACATCCACCCGCCGCTCGGTGGCCAGGGGCTCAACCTCGGCATCCAGGATGCGTTCAACCTCGGCTGGAAGCTCGCCGCCGAGGTCCGGGGCTGGGCGCCCGCCGGCCTGCTCGACTCCTACGAGAGCGAGCGCCGGCCCGCCGGGGAGGAGGTGCTGACCCTCACCCGCGCGCAGAGCGAGCTCATCTCACCGGAACCCGGCCCGCAGGCCGTGCGCCGCATCCTCACCGAGCTCATGGACATCGACGCCGTCGCCCGCACCCTGGGAGCGAAGGTCGCCGGGATCGCGGTGCGCTACGACCTCGGCGACGGGCCGGAGCTCGTCGGACGACGGCTGCGCGACATCCCTCTCTCGTCCGGCCGGCTCTACGATCACCTGCACGACGGTCGCGGCCTTCTCCTCGATCGCACCGGCGGCCTCTCGGCGGCGGGGTGGACGGGGCGCGTCGACCACCTGCCGGACGCCGGGGCCGATCTCGATGCGCCCGCCGTGCTGCTGCGGCCCGACGGTCACGTGGCCTGGGCGGGCTCCGAGCAGACCGAGCTGGACGAGCGGCTGGCCCGGTGGTTCGGGCCGCGGGAGTAGCGCCGCCCGCCGCTCGCCGCCCGTCGCTCGTCGCTCCTCGCCCGTCGCTCCTCGCCCGTCGGTGGCACGCGCTAGCCTGCGACCATGTCGATCGACGTCCTCCCCGCCACGGGGCACTGGGACGACTTCGCCACGTTCATGGTTCCCCGCAAGCCGGGCGGTGGAGGATGCGTCTGCATGTCGTACCGCGACTCCCGCCTCGACATGCCGGGCCGGATCGCCTACATGCACGACGAGTGCCGGACGGAGCCGGGCCCGGGCGTGCTGGCCTATCTCGACGGGGAGGTCGCCGGCTGGTGCTCCGTGGCCCCGAAGTCGACGTATCGACGGCTGATGAACTCGCGCACCATCCCGCACCTCGACGAGGAGCACGACCCCTGGTCCATCGTCTGCTTCGTGGTGCGCGGCGGCTTCCGCAAGCGCGGCCTGATGCACGACCTCCTCGACGGGGCCGTCGCGCACGCCCGCGACTCCGGGGCGGCGATCGTCGAGGGCTACCCGGTCGACACCGGCGGCGAGAAAGTGGATGTGATCAGCGGCTACGTGGGAACGGTCGAACTGTCCATTCCTAGCCACCAGGACTCCCCACTGCTCTCACAGCGGTCATCCTGTGCTTGCTGCAAGTGAGCCGTCTGCGGAGAGGTCCAGATTTACTTGGAGGGTAGTCGCGCATCCGCACGGGCTCGGTCTGCAGGGCGCCTGCGTCGGCGTTGCCGTGCTGCGGGTGTGGAGGATGCTTTTTCCGGCCGTCGTAGCGTCGACCGTGACCGGATACGACGACGCCGACGGGGTGGATGCGTTGATGATGCGCAGGGGCCACGCCGCGGGGGAGTACTTCGAGCCGGTGTTGATGGTCGAGCATTCAGTCCCGAAGCAGACGGTGAGCTCGGTGTCGGGGTGGGCGCTCGCCCAGTCTTTGGCCGTAAAGTTGAGAGTCGGGCCGGCCGGGACGGCGGATCCCGCGCAGCTCACTGTGGTGCATCCGGTCAACGCGAGGGAGAGAGCGAAGGCGAAGCTGAGGAGCGCGGCCGCGCCTTTCTTGCAGTGTGCTCGCACGGCCGCGCTCCTCTCCGCTTAGTGATGCTGGGCGAGCCTACGCCGATCGATCGTGACGGCGTGATGGCTCGGCTGATTCGTTATCCCAATCGATACCATTGGTCGGAGAAGGACGCCCCGTCCGAGGACAACGATCCCGGCGCGGCCAAGGTCTGATTGGCGGTGTTCACCATCGTGACGGGGAATGCGTTGGACGAGCCTGCCGTGTAGGCCAGCTGCCCGTTTGGGGTGAGCTGGAATGCCGCTTGGGAGATCGTCACGTTGCCGAAGTTCGGCAGGGCAGGGTATCCACCGGACGCGAGCGTTGGCCGCTCGACGACCCACTCCGCGCTGCCGGTAGGAGCTGGGGAGGATTGCGTTCCGGTGAGGCACGTGTTCTGGGTGTAGTCGCAGAGTGCGAACGAGGCAGTGCTGTTGGACCAGCTGACCGTCGTGGCCAGGCTATCTCCCGGATTCGGGATGAGATTTGTCACCAGCTGCATCTGCTCTTGCGGGAAGACTTCGAACCAGAAGTAGTCCTGTTGTAGATAGCTGCTGCCGCTGGCCTGGTCGAACTGGAGGGTTCCGTCCTGGATGAGCTGGCATTGGTCGCAGTACCCGCCGAGGCCGGGCCAGATGACGCTCTCTGCAGAGTTGGTGCCGCTAGGCAGGCTAACCGAGGGCTCGGTCCACGCCGCCTGGACGTAGTTGGGCGTGAATCCCGTGGTCGTCACGTATCCCGACCAGTTGAGGGTCTGCGCGCCCGCGGATGCAGGTTCGAGCGTCGGGTGTGGGCGAGCGTGCGCCTTGCACGTGATCGTGGATAGCCAGTGCACGTGGCGGGCAGCCGCTTCCTTGAACAACGGAGTGTCCGTAGACAGGCCGACGTCGGTACCAGAAAGTGCCTGCCCTTCCCGCGCCGGCGTGTGGAGGGTGATCGGCTGTCCACAACCGGTTTCTGTGTGATTCGACACCGTTGGAGAATCCGCCGCATTGGCTGGGGCCGCAGCGAGTGAGAGGGCAAGAGCGAGAGTGAGGCCGCCTGCGAGGCTCGCCACTGAACCAAGTGTTCTCTTCATAGGCCAGACGCTACGGTCTACCCCTCACGGCCGGAAGTCATACGAAGTGCTGACTGGTTGTTAACAAACGTTAAGCGTAATCTCCGCAACGTTCCTCGCGCTAAAGCCCTAGGAGGAAGCGTTCTGCTTCGTCCTCTGACATGAGCATCATCGCGCCTGAGCGCAGTTGCCAACGTGGCAGCAGTTGGTAGAAGCCCGCTGCCACCTAGAGGCGCTGATTGTCTATGCGGGATTTCCAATAGGAGCGCTCGAATGGCTGCACTACAGCAGCGAACTGCCCAGGCCGCCCCTCCTGCTGAAGTGCAACTCGCCAACCGGAACCATTTCCGGGTACTGGCTCCACGACGGAGCCTCCGACGAGAACACCGTGAGTCTCCACGCCGGGCTTAACACCCCGAGAGTTCACGGTCGTTCCCTCGAAGCGCACATACACACCGACAGCATGACCGGTGCCGGTCGCAGAGAGCACGAGCCCAAGTCATTCCAGGGAACGAGGGTCGCCGGAACCGGACATGATCAGCGGAAACGCTCTTACGCCCACTGCGCGGGAGTTTCTGCATCTAGTGCAACTCCCGTCAGTCAAGCGCTAATAATATATCTTATGTCAGTCTAACTTGAGAAGGGAACCGATGACGGCTGCCGTATTCCGAGCACGAAAAACGATCGTTGAGTTGTCCAGGTATTCCATCGTCGTTGCCTTCCTGCGGACGCCGCGCAGGCGATGTCATGGTTTGACCCGGTGTTTGCCGGGTAGACGAAGGAGTCAGGAGCACTCATGTTCACCAAACGCCTATTGGGGCTTGGCGCGGCAGCGCTGCTTGGCCTCACGGGGGTGACCGCCTCGGCGCTGCCAGCATCCGCTGCATCCGAAGCCGTGACCACCGCAACAACCTCGGACACTCCGACGGCACCGGTCTTGGGCGCCACACCGTACGCCGGATGGAACACCTATTTCGGCCTCGGCGGCGACTACACCGAGGCGCAGGTACTCGACGTTGCTGACCACCTTGTTTCCAGCGGGTTGGCGAAAGTTGGATATGACATCGTCTGGCTTGACGGCGGTTGGCAGTCCTCCACGCCTCGCGGCGCCGGCGGACAGCTGCAGGGCGACCCCACGCGCTTTCCGCAGGGCATGGCCGCCCTCGCCGCAGCCATCCACGCCAAGGGCCTCAAGGCCGGCATCTACACCGACGCCGGCCCGTACATCCCCGGCTCCTGCGGCCTGGGAAGCTACGGGCACTACCAGACCGACGCCGACACGTTCGCGTCCTGGGGTTATGACGCCGTGAAGGTCGACTTTCTCTGCGGTATCGCCGCCAACCTCGACCCCAAGACCGTCTACACCCAGTTCGCCGACGCCCTCCGCCACAACAGCAGCGGCCGCCCGATGATCCTGAACATCTGCAATCCGGTGACCTCGCCCGACTGGGGCAATTATCCGGATTCACAGCAATCGACGAACACATGGAGCTACGCCCCGGCGATCGCACAGTCGTGGCGCACCTATACCGACGTCGGCTTCGTGAACTCGATCAGATACGCCGATGTTCTCCGGAACTTCGACGCCAACGCGCGTCATCCGGAGGTAGCCGGACCAGGCCACTTCAATGATCCCGACTACCTCGGCCCGCAACTCGGGATGACGGATGAGGAGTTCCGGTCGCAGATGGCGCTGTGGTCGATTTCCGCAGCTCCGCTGGTCGTCGGCAGCGATCCCCGCACGTTCACCCCGACTACCGTGGCGACCTTGACGAACCCGGACCTGCTCGCCATCGACCGTGACGCTCTCGGCAAGCAGGCGGTGCGCGTTGGCCCGGCCGGCAACGCTGAAGTGTGGGCGAAGCCACTGGCCGACGGGTCCACCGCAGTTGCGCTGGTCAACCGGGGCGACTCTGCCACCGAAATCTCCACCACGCCCGCGGCCGTTGGGGTAAAGGCAGCACGGGTGACTGTCAAGGATGCCTGGACTCACGCGTTCAGTGAAGCAAAAGACGCGATCCGCGCTGACGTGCCGTCGCACGGCGTTGGCGTGCTGATTGTCTCTAAGGGCACTGGACAGCCGGAGAGCCCTCGAGTCCTGGTGAGCGCCCCGATCGTGACTGCGGTCAACGGCGCTTCAGTTACCCCGAGCGCAAACCTCCTGGCTGCTGCCGGATCCAAGTTGAGCGTCCAGGTTGGCGTCCGCAACGACGGAATCACGCCTGCGACGATCGGAAGCATAAGTTTGGTGGCTCCGGAAGGATGGACTGCCGCTGCTGACGCTAACCAGCCGCAGCAGCTCGCGCCTGGCCAGACAGGACGCGTCACATTCGCCGTGACCGTGGCACCGAACGCAGCCGATGGCGATTTCTCGGTTGGCGCGTCAGTGCAGTTCAGTTCTCTGCGCGGTGCGGTCACAGTCACTTCCCCG
Organism: Leifsonia shinshuensis; assembly: GCF_031456835.1. Classification (NCBI taxonomy): domain Bacteria; kingdom Bacillati; phylum Actinomycetota; class Actinomycetes; order Micrococcales; family Microbacteriaceae; genus Leifsonia; species Leifsonia shinshuensis. The sequence continues at coordinate 3,334,688 of NZ_JAVDVK010000001.1, read as the reverse complement.
TCGTCCACCGTGACGGTCGCTCCTGCGCCTCCCTCGGGTTCGAATCAACCACTGTCTCATCAGCCGTGGATCTCTGCGACCAGTGGCTGGATGACGCCGGCGGTCGATCAGAGCGTTGGCGGGGGCAACCCGATCCGCCTCGCAGGGACGACCTATGCGACCGGCCTCGGCGTCGCCAGCCCGTCCGACATCCGCTACTACGTGGGCGGCGTCTGTACCCGGCTGACCGGCGCGGTCGGAATCGACGACGTGGTGAACAATGTCGGCCCGGAGGGCGGCACGGCCACGTTCTCGCTGGTCGCAGACGGCAAGACCGTCTGGGAGAGCGGAACGGTGTCGCGCGGCACGGCGGTTCCATTCGACGTCGACCTGACCGGCGCCCGCGAGCTGGTGCTGCACGTCGGGGACGCTGGTGACGGCGGTTACAACGACCGCGCGGACTGGGCTGCGCCGCTGATCAGCTGCAGCTGAGCACCGCGACGGAACGGGGTGTGGGGATGACCTCACGCCCCGTTTCGGCGTTTAGCGCAGTGCGACTCCCCAGCGGAGGTCCCAGCGGGCGTCTACTCCGAGCCACTCCAGGTCGCTGCCAGAGTTGAGAGCATCCGGAGGAGCAGTCATCGGCTCAAGCGCGACAGCGACCTCCCCCGCCTTCAGGCCGGGCAACTCATCAGTCACGTAGATCTGCGCCCAGCGAAAGCGCGGCTCGGCCCAGACTTCGGCCGCGCGGCCGGTACCTCGATCGCTCAGCGTCAGCCGGACGTCGCCGTGGACGAGGTGCAGCCGCGTGTACGCAGCGTGCGCCGGAGCGGCGACGAGCGGCGTCGGCGTGCGCAGGTCGAAGGACGTGCCCGAGACGGCGAGCTCGCCCCGCGGGAGGTTGTCGTCCCCGAGCAGCAGCGTGCGCTCGGCCTGGACCGTGAGGAGGAGGTCGTCGCTCGCCGCTGTACCGACCCGCAGATACGGGTGGACTCCGACAGCGACCGGCGCCGCTCCGGGCCCCCTGTTCACGACGGAAATGGTCGACGCAATCCCGGAGGGAACCAGTCGATACGAGACGATGACGTCCAGATCGAAGGGGTAACCACGCGGATGTCGCACCGCGGCGGCGAACTCCACGGCGTCCCGCTCGTGTCTGACGACCGAGAACGTAGTGGCCGCGACGAGGCCGTGGAGCGCGTTGCCCGACGAAGGCTCGGTTGGGTCGAGCCGCTGCGGCTCACCGTTGAGGATCCACCGGCCTCCGCGCACGCGGTTCGGCCAGGGGACGAGGACGGCCCCGGACGCACCGACGGGACCGCTCGGCGAGCCACAGACCAAGTCGACGCCGTCCACCCTGAGCTGCTGGAGGCTCGCGCCGACGGGCGACACCAGCGCCTGGGCGTCCCCGCCGGCCTCCCCGCCCAGACGTACTGGCTCAGACCTCTCTGACATGCAGCAGGACGGAGCGGTCCGGATCCAGCGACGGCATCTCTAGCCCGACCAGCCGCAAGACCCGGCCCGGGAGGGTCGTACCGTTGGACAGCCACGGCGGCTGGGCTCCATGCGGTGGTGATCCAACGGGGAAGACGGCTTCCACGAGATATTCGCGCTCGTCGTCGAGGCCCGGAATGCCCACGCGGCCGACCGGCCAGGCGCGGGGTCGTTCCGTGATCGAGAAGGCGAAGAACGCCTCGCCGCGGGTCGGGGTGACGACGCCCTCGAGCCGCGCTGCCGACTCGGTCAGGTCGGCGTGGACGCTCACGCCGCTGTGCAGCAGTGCCCGGTGTTTCTTGTGGAACGCGATCCATCCAGCCAGCGCCGCCTTGGTCGCCTCGTCGGCTGTGATCAGGTCGGTCTCGACGCCGAGGTGGCCCCAGATCGCCTTTTCCGCCCGGTAGGCCATCGGGTGCGAGCGGTGCGTCGTGTGTGACTCCTCCGCGCCGATGTGGGTGCCCTGCAGTTCCGGCGGGACGAGAAGCCCGGTCCACCTCTGGATCTCGAGGCGCTCGTGCGGGTCGTTGCAGTCGCTGGGCCATACGCGCTGCGTCCGCTCCAGGACGCCGAGGTCGATGCGACCGCCGCCGCTGGCGCACGACTCGATCTCGAGCCGTGGATGCCGGCGGTGGAGTTCGTCCATCAGGCGATACGCGGCGAGTGTTTGCGCGCGCAGCCCAGGCCGGCCGGAGGGGGTGTGCCCGGCGTCGAGCAGGTAGCGGTTGTGGTCCCACTTCACGTAGGCGATGCCGACCTCGCCGATGAGTTCGCTCATCCGTTCAAGCACGTAGGCATAGGCGTCCGGGTGCCCGAGGTCGAGCACGTGCTGGTGGCGCGAGGCCAGTCCCGGTCCGTGGCCGGCGTCGAAGATCCACTCGGGATGCTCCCGCGCCAGTCGGGAGTCGAGGTTGACCATCTCTGGCTCGAACCAAAGCCCGAAGTCCATGCCCAGCTCGCGGACACGGTCGGCGAGCGGCTTCAGACCATCGCGCCAGCGCTCCAGGTCGACGACCCAGTCGCCGAGGGAGGTGGTGTCGTCACGGCGGCCGACGAACCAGCCGTCGTCCACGACGAAGCGCTCGGCGCCGATGGCGGCCGCCTCCTCGGCGAACCGCAGGAGGCTGTCGACGTCCTGCTCGAAGTACACGGCCTCCCACGTGTTGACCAAGACCGGTCGCGGCCCGACGGGGTGGGCGGCCGACGCCCGCAGGTGCCGGTGGAAGCGCGCCGCGAGCTCGTCCAGCCCGTCGCCCCATGAGCCGTACTGCCACGGGGTGACGTACTCGTCGGCCTCGGCGAGTTCCACCTCGGCGGGTGCCAGTCCTTCCATAGCCGAGAGGCGACGGATGTTCGCCGGGGTGCGCTCGGCGGCGAGGATCTGGTTGCCGCTCCAGGCGAGGTGCGTCGCCCACACGCGGCCGCTGCGGAATCCAAATCCGGGCTGCCCGGCCGCAAGGAGCAGCGTGTGCTCGAGCCCCGGTTTACCGCCACGGGAGGCGCGGACCCACTCCCCTACGTCGAAGGCTCGCCGCTGCGGGACCCTCTCCAATGACCAACGGCCGGTTAGGTCGAGCAGCTCGTCGGCGTCGGCGGGCACCGGAAGCGCCAGCTCCAGGCCCTCCACGCGGAACGACTCCGCGTGGTCGTTGCGCAACGCGGCGCGCTGACGGACGAGCCCGCTGGCCTCGAGCACCTCGAGTTCGAGGCCGAGCGAGAGTCCGTAGGCGTCATCCCGGGCCGTGACCCTGAGGGCGACGCGCTCGGCCGTGATCGACAGGTCGGCTTCGGTCGTCACGAACACAGGAGCCCAGCGGCGACCGCCCGAGTCGCCGAAGAGTCCCGGCCGTCCCAGCCAGCCCTCGTGAAGCTGCCCGAGCACGGGCACCGGCTGAGGGTACGTCACCGCACTGTCGCCGACCGCCGGCTGAGCGGTCAGGGCGACCTGACGCAACGCCTCGTCGCTCAACTCGCCCAGATCCTCTCCCCAGTGCACAATGCGAGGAAGGCGGTGCTGGTCTAGCTGGACGACGACGCTGGTTCCGCCGGCCCTCAGGTGGACGTTGTCCGAGTCGATACGCATAGGTGCCTATTTCACCGATCCGAGGGCGAGGCCCCCGATGAAGCTCCGCTGGAACAGCAGGAAGACGATGGTCGAGGGGACGGCCGCGACCACCGTTGCGGCGGCGATGACGGACCAGCTGGAGACGTATTGACCCTGAAGGGAGAGGACCGCCGCCGTGATCGGCAGCTTTTCCGACGTCTGCAACAGAGTGATCGACCAGAGGAGGTCGTTGAACACCCACGTGAAGGACAACGCGCCCAGCGCGGCGAGCGCCGGGCGGGTCAACGGGAGGATGACCTGGAGGAAGATGCGGAGGGTGCTCGCGCCGTCGAGGGTGGCCGCCTCCTGCAGTTCGTTCGGGATGGTGCGCATGAAGCCGTAGAGCACGAACGTGTAGAACCCGATACCGAAGGCGACCTGCACGGCGATAAGAGCGCCGAGCGTGTCATAGACGTTCAACTGCTGGGTAATCCGCGCAACCGGGATGAGCAGCATCTGCACGGGCAGGAGGTTGCCCGCGAGCATGAGCAGCAGGATGGTGCGCCGGAACGGGATGCGGAAGCGGCTGAGACCGAACGCCGCGGCCGCGGACAGAAGCAACGTCAGCACAACCGTCGGGATGGTGACGATCATGCTGTTCACGAGCGCCTGGAAGAGGCCGCCCTGGTTCCAGGCCTGCACGTAGGTCGAGAACGTGAACGTGTGCGGCACGCTAGCGATGCCGTTGGCGGAGATGTCGTCGAAAGTGCGGAACGACGTGACCAGGACGACGAGGATCGGCGCGAACCACGCGAGCGAGATCAGGATGCCGCTGGCGTGGAATCCGACCGTCGCCGCGGTCTTGCGGCTGCTGCGGCGGCGGACCGTCGTGCGCACCGGCGCGGTCGCGGAGGTGCGTGCGCGGGAAGCGGTAGTGGTCACGATTCCTTCTCCTCCGAGAGTGCGCGAACGAGGTACGAAACGATGACCGCGATCGCGAGGACGAAGATGACGACCGCGATGGCCGAGGCATAGCCGAGCGCGCGCGACCCGAACGCGGTTGAGAACATGTACGTGCTCAGCAGCTCGGTCGAGTGGTACGGCCCGCCGCGGGTCATCGCCCAGACGATGTCGAAGGAGCGCAGGGAGTCGATGATGAGCACCGACAGCACCACGAGGTTGACGCTGCGCAGCTGGGGCATCGTCACGCTCCAGAACCGCTGCCACGCCGACGCGCCGTCGACCTTGGCGGCCTCCTGGACCGCCGGGTCGAGCGCCTTGAGGCCTGCGATGAAGAGAACCATCACGTAACCGATCTCGCGCCACAGGGCGGCGACGATCACCGCGTACAGGGCCGTGCTGGAATCGCCGAGCCAGACGTGCGTCCAGCTGTGCAAGCCCACCGCGTCCAGGACGTTGTTGAGCACGCCGTTCGGCTGGAAGAACGCACCCCAGATGAGCGCTGTGACGACCAGCGAGAAGACGATGGGGAGGAACAGAGCCGTGCGGTAGATGCCGACGCCCCGGCGCTCCGACTGGAACAGCAGGGCCACACCGAGACCAGCGGCGAACGAGATCCCGCCGAACAGCACGATCCAGATGGCCGTGTTCTTCAGAGCCGTGAGAAAGATGGGATCCGAGAACAGGTCGATGTAGTTCTGCGCGCCGACCGAGGTGGCCGGCCCGACCCCGTTCCAGTGCAGGAACGAGAGGCTGATGCCCTGGAACGCCGGCCAGAACACCCCGACCGCCTCGATGAGGAACGGGACGAGGACGAGGGCGAACACGATCGGCGGCGGAATGGAAATCCGCCGCCGACCGCGAACAGTGGTGAGAGTGGTCACGAAGTCGCCCGGATCTTCTTCGCGGCCGCATCCCAGTCCTTCAGGATCTGGTCGATGTTCTCGGGATGGGCGATGAAGCTGGTCAGCGCCGTGTCGGCCGGGGTCTGCTGGGCGTCGCCCGCGTCACGGTTGTAGAACTGGGTGATCTGCTTGGCCGACTCCAGCATGTCCTTGCCCTGCTTGGAGAGCGTGTCGAGCTGCAGTGTCGCCTTGGTGTTCGCCGGCAGGTACGTGCCCTGCTGGCTCTTGGCCAGGTCGGACTGCGCCTCGGCACTCGCAACGTACTCGAGGAACTTCTTCGTCAGGTTGGGCTTGTTCGTCTTCGAGCTCGCGATGAACCCGTCCGTCGGGCCTTCCTCGGCCACGGGGACCTTCGGGTCGATCATCGGGAACTGGAAGAACGCGAGGTCGCTCAGCTTGTCCGCCGGAACCGACGGCTGAGCCCACGCGCCGAGCAGGTACATGGCGACCTTCCCCTGCGAAAAGTCGCTCATCGCCTGGTTCTGCGTGGTGCCGAGCACAGCCGGGTCGAAGTAGGGCAGCACCTGCTTGAAGGCAGCGAACACCTTCTTCACCTCGGGACTGTCGTACTTTTCCTTGCCGGAGAGGAGTTTGAGGTGGAAGTCGGCGCCGTTGATCCGGAGGTCGAGGTAGTCGAACCAGGCGGACGCCAGCCAGGCGTTGTCGCTCAGGCCCGCGGTGAACGGGGTCACGCCCTGGCTCTTGATCTTCTCGGAGGCGGCCAGGAACTCATCCCAGGTCTTCGGCGGGGTGATGCCCAGCTTCTCGAAGTCGCTCTTGAAGTAGTAGACCCCCCACCAGTAGTAGCCGGTCGGGACGAACACCTTCTTGCCCGAGGAATCCTGGCTCAGGGTCTTCAGGGCGTCGGGGAAGTCGTTGCCGTGGTCCTTCCAGACGCCGGAGAGGTCGAGCAGTTGGTTCTGATCCGCGAAGTCACGCGTTGCCTGCCCGGCGTACCAGGTGTAGACATCCGGTGGGTTCTTGGCGGTGAGGTAGGAGGGCAGCTGCTGGTTGAACGTGTTGGTCGGGATGGTGTTCACCTTGACCTGGCCCTCGCCCTTGGCGTTGAAGTCCTTGACCAGCTGATCCAGCCCTCCCTTCTCCGCGTCGGTGAAGCGGGACTGCAAGATCAGCGGCCCAGACGCGTCCGGTCCCGCCTTGGTCTGCTGCGCCTCACCCGAGGTGGACACGCATCCCGCGAGGAGCGCAGTGGCGGCAACCGTGCTGCCGAGCGCCGCCAGCCAACGGGTGGTCTTTCGGGTCATCTTCGACTCCATTTCGTGAGTGATCGCTAGGAGGCCCGGCCGAAGGAAGATCCTACGACCGAACCTGATCCACGGTATGTCGATGACTCAACGGTTCGTAGCAGAAACCTGCTGTGTATCTGGACATTTCGCTTTTCGTGGTTGAGAATCGTGCAATGCTCATTCCCGACGGCTTCCCCGGTCAGCGCATGTTGGTGCTTCCTCGTCCGCGCGTCCGGGAGTTCCAGAATCAGCCCGGTACCGCAGGGTTGATCGTGACGGACTGCGGTTATTTTCCTCGCGCTGATCTCCATGGGCGCCGCCGTACGCAACCGGTTGGGCAAGCCGTGGTCATGGCGTGTGTCGACGGTTCCGGCTGGTGCGAGACCGAAGCTGGACGATTCCCTGTGAATCAAGGCCAGGTAGTGGTCCTTCCGCCTCGCCAACCGCATGCGTACGGCGCTGACACGAATAACCCCTGGACCCTGTGGTGGTTCCACGCCGCCAGCCGCGAAGTAGAAGACTTCCTGACCGCGGCAGGCATGACGACTGAAAACCCGGTGCGCCGTCCACGCGACCTGTACCCGGTCGTTTCTCTTATCAGCGAAGTGGTCTCGTGGATGGAGCGCGACACGACCACGACGAGTCTGAACGCGGCTGCCGGCGCCGCCTGGCATGCGCTCACCCTCCTCGCATCGGAACGCGTAAGAGGCGACGAAGGCGGGGATGTGATTGAGCACGCGACGGCCTACCTTCGCGCACACATCGCCGATCGAGTGACAGTCCCAGAGTTGGCCGCAATGGCCTCACTCAGCACCTCCCATTTCAGCGCCCTTTTCAAGCGTCATGTGGGTTACCCGGTGCTGCAGTATCAGACCATGTTGAGGATGTCGCGTGCACGCGAACTTCTGGACACCACCTCCGCCACCGTCGCAGCGATCGCCGCAGAGGTGGGGTATCCGGACTCGTTCTACTTCGCGAGGCAGTTCAAGAAAGTGCATGGCATGACCGCGCGGGAGTACCGGGACCAGCACAAGGGCTGATCCCGGCACCGACAAGCTCAGCCGACGTACGCGCCTTCAGCGGAGGCGAGCAGTTCCCTGACCACAGGGGAGGCTGGGTCGCGCTCCGCAAGGGCTGAGAGGATTGCGTTCGCACGAGCCACGTCATCCTTCAGCAGCGCCAGCTCGGCCTCCATGATCGCAACCAGGTCGTCATGGGTCTGCTGAATGTCTTCCCTGAAGATCAGCATCGTGGGTAGAGAAGTTGCGAAATAGTCGATTTTGGCACGCTGCTTTCGTGCAACCTCGACATAGTCGGCGAAGTCCGAGGTCAGCTGTTGGGCGCGCAAGTTGTCGCCCAGGCGTCGGGCCGCTAGAACCGAGTAATAGGACATCGGCGAGTGTGGGACTACGGACATCGTGGTGAAGTCACCGGCACTGCTGGCCGCTGCCCTCCATGCTTGCTTAGCTTCAGCCGTGAGTCTTGCGGCCTGGTTCGCATCGCCGAAGGCCAGGAGAAGGTCAGAGCGGTTCGCTAGCGGGTGAGGGGCTTCCCCCAGCTCCGCCGGAACATGGACAGCTGACTCCAAGGCGCCAACGGCTCCTCGCGCGTCGCCGAGGCGGAGCATCTCGGATGCGGCCGCGCGCTGCGCCAATGTCCACACCCTGATCACCTCCCCTTCACCACCTTCCCATGGGCTGAACCGCCGGGAGGACATCAGATTGATCGCCTCCCCGTGCCGGCCAACGAGAACAAGCAGCTCCGCGTACGCTAGTGCCAGATCATCACGCTCCGCAATCAACTCACCCACGTCAGCCAATGCGTCCAGCCGCTCCTGCGGTGAACTTCCCACACGCCGCGCGAGCTGGTCGGCCTCGAAGCGCAGCTTTGCGTCACCGGGCGCGGCGGCCACCGCGCGCCGATACAGCTGCACAGCCTCGTCCGCTCGACCGCGGACGTTGTAAGCGGCAAGTCCGAGCCCTCGTAGCGCAACCGCATCACCCGGGTTTTCTTCGACAGCCCGGCGAAGGTGGAACTCCGCCTCGTCGTATCGACGGTTGAAGTAGAGCCAGTGACCGAGAATGGCGTGTGCTCGCCCGTCGCCGCTACGTTCAATCCGCCGCTCGAGTAGTCGGGCATCATCTCGGCTCCCTGCGAAGCAGCGGTCGGCCGACACAGTGCGAGCCATCGCCAACGCCTCGCCGGCCTCTCCAATTCGGTCAAGCTCGTCGAGAAGCTCCGCCCGCTCGTATTGGATCAGCACGAGCGGATCGCCTGCGCCGACGACGGGCCGGTCGATCGCTGAGGCGGCCGCCTTGCCCAAGATTCGAAGCGCTTCTGCGGAGAGTCCCAGGGATCGATACTCGCCCGCGAGGTCACGAAGCATCCCCGCGTCCGTCGAATTCTCCTCGCCCGCAAGATCGCTCAGCCACGCGTCAAGCGGGTCGAGGGCCCGGGCCGCGCTGAGCACTCGGGCCGCCTCTTCACCCCGTCCGAGCTTCCGAAGCGCGATGACTCGGATCGCTGCAGCCTGCAGGTGATCGGCATCGAGTCGCGCGGCGAACTCAGCATGCCGGAGTGTGTCGAGCCATCGCTCGGCGCGGGCGGCGATACGGGAGCGGGCGACCGCAGACGGTGCCCTCCACGCGTAGGTCCATGCCGCCTTAGCGAACGCATCGTCAGCTTCACGGTCTCGGCCAGTCTCTGCCAGGACGACCCCGAGCAAGTATGAGGCTTCCCCGTCCGCCGGGTTCGGGTTTCGGCGCGTCTGGCGGCGGAGCGCCGTGCGAAGATGAGCTTCTGCCTCGTCCAATTCTCCGGCGCCAAGGCGCGCACATGCCATTGCAACGTTAGCGCGGGAGTCATCGGGGTCGCGGCGCAGCGCCTCTTGCCAATACGGCTCGGGCGAACGTGTGGCGTGGCGATACTGCGCGAGGTGCACACCAGTCAGGTACAGCTCATCGATCGAGTCGATCTCTGATGGCGCCGGAGGCTCAGTTGCAGTTTCGAAACCACCGGGTGCGGCGTCCCGGTATTTGCTCGTGGCCCGCAGGGTCCCACCGTCGGGTGCGACGGCAAGCAAATCCACGTCTCCAGCTGCCGCGAACGGAACGCTTACGCTGACCGGCTGACCGGGGGCAACTGTGACACGGCCCCTCCACAGAACGTCGCTGTCCGCATTAATCAATTGCAGGTTGACTTCATCGAGCGGTCGCGTCGCAGCAACTCCAACCTTCGCCAGTCGCTCGAGCCCGTCTCCTTCGACGACGACCAAGCTCAGCGCCAGGTCGGTCGACGCCTGCGTCAGCGGGCCGATCCCGTGATACGGGAACCAGAACTGGCTGAACGTCTTCGTTTCCCCAGGGGCAAGGTAGGAGAAGTCAGGCTGATTGTCGGTATAGACACCCGCCATCAGCTCCACATATGCACTCTGGTCGTCGCTGAGGTTTGCGTCCCACGCCCAACCAAACGGAGCGTTGCCCCATGTCCATTGTTTCTTCCCCGGAGCAACATGGTGGTCGGCGACGTGCGCGAAGCCAAGCGCGGTTGAGTGGTCATAGCCGCCAAAGAAGTCATCCTCACTTGCTACGCACATGTACGAGGTGGGAACCGGGATGTTGCGATACCAGTCGATCCGATCAGCGTCGTCCGCGACGAAGTCGGGATTGTTGCGGTCTGCGCGAGCTGCGTAGTCGATGCCGTAATAAGGGCGATCGGCGGCGGGGAAGGAGGTTGCCGCCCGTTTGGCATGATCGGCAACAATGTGCACATCCGTTGGAAAGAAGGACTGATACTGATCGTGCACGCGCACGGCGACATTCGCCCACCAGAGGAACGTCTGGGTGACTTCCGTACGGTTGAACAACCGGACTCGGGCCTCCAGCACGGCGCTGCCGGGCCGGAGGCGAATACCGTGCATCCCTTTCATACGCGCGAACGGGTCGTGGTCGGAGCACCAGACTGTGACGGATCCATCTGGTTCTCGTTCGATCGTCCAATCCATCGGGAGGAAGGTGGCTGGCCGGTGGTGTTGCGGCCAGTTGAATTCGATTCCTCCCGAGATCCACGGCCCAGCCAATCCGACGAGCGCCGGTTTGATTACGTCGTTTCGGTAGAAGAAGTCCTGCCCAGTGGTCTTGTCGATGGCAATGTGTACGCGCCCACCGAGTTCTGGCAGGATGACCAGACGCAAGTACTCGTTCTCCATGTGCACGGCTTGCCACGTGTGGACAGTCGCGTTGTGGCTTACGGACTCTATGAAGGGAAGCGGGTAGACGCGCCCTGACGACCCCTGGTAGACGCGCGACTCCAGGAAGGCTGGCAGTTTCCCCGGTTCGCCCGGCTCGTAAGTGCGAACGGCGACCGGCTCGCCCCAAGCCGCCACGGCGTCATTTCGCTGGTCGTCCGGAACTTCGGGCAGAGGAAAAGAAGTCTGATCATGGAGCATAAGCAGGACCCTATGCGGCAGTGGGTCGAGCGGAGAAGATGCGTTCCCACGCTTCATCTGGACGATTCGCTTCTTCGGCGCATCGACAAGACGGCGATGCGCCGATGTGTGGGACGCTTCGATTCCCTCGCGAGGCACCAGGGAGATTCGATTCAACAAGATTCGGTTACCTGTCCTGGGTAACGCGCTTCTGCGCCCGTTGCTCCGCGTGTTGTTTGGGATAAGCCGTCATCGTTCGCCAGGTGCCCCACAACTCGATGGTCGTGGCTTAGATCGCGGGGCGGGAAGTTGATGATCCAACACTCCTTGATGGTGCCGCCCTCAAGTCGATACGTAGGCTTGCGAACGTAATCCATGCGGGCACCGTCGGCCTCGCGCTCGAGAGGTTCCTCGATTACCAAGGTGACGCGTTCGGTGCTTCCGACGTCGATGATGCTTCCGAATTCCATGTTGAAGGGTGGGAGAAGGTCAATGAACTCCTGAATGCCGCGTATGCCGCGGTGCTCTTTGCGGTCGTAGTAGAGCACCGTCTCGTCGTCATACGCGTCGAAGTGTTTCGCAGGTACCTGTCGTGCCGCCCGCAGCGTCGATCTTTGCATCGGCGCCTCAGACATAATCAACCAGCTAGGCCACGTTTTCTTCAGGGGTCGGCGAATCCATGTTTTGCTCTTCGACAGGCCCACCTGCATGTGGCGATCCTGTTCGACTCCTGCACTCGGGCCGTTCCGCAGATTTGACCGCCAGCTCGGCCCATGAGTCAGGCGGAAGCGCCGGGCATCGAAGTGAATCGGCCTCCGTTTGGCTGGCGATCATTGATGAAGGACAAGCGCCACTACGTCTCGCGGTTCTTTCTCCGAAACTCTAGGTTTGGGTCATGAACTCCGATCAGCTCAGAAACCGCATCGTCGGCGGCGTCGCATTGACCGAATGCAGTGCTGAGGAACCTCTCGCCCGCACCCCTCTCGTGTTCGTTCACGGAGGGCTACACGGATCTTGGCAATGGGCACAGAGCCAGCGCTGGTTCCTCGCCGCTGGCCGCTCCTCGGCGGCCCTCGACTGGTACAACCACGGCACCTCACAAGCGCTCGACACTGTGGCGTGGCTGGACCGCGGCATCACGGATGTGCGCACGGAGATTGGTGTCGCCGTGGAGCAGGCCGGCACCGCGCCCGTGCTCGTCGGGCACAGTATGGGGGGTCTGGCCTCCCTGGCTTACGCTGCCGCTCATCCTGACACCATCGCAGCGCTCGTGCTGTTGACGCCGGTGGTACCGTCACAATTCGCCGGTGCGACGATCGAGTTGCCGGTCGACCTCTCGGCCCCGTGGGGGCCGCCTCCACCGCCCGTCGCTCAGCGTCTCTTCTACGACGGCGCGCCCGAGAGGGAGTGGGGCGAGATCTACGCACAGCTGCAGCCCGAGTCTCCGCGAGCCGTGTGGGAGGCCACGCGTTGGACCGCCGAGGTCGACACCGGCACGGTGACGATGCCCACCCTCGTCGTCGCCGCGCAGCAGGACGAGCTGTGCCCCGCCGACGTCGTCTCCTCACTCGCGCGCGGTCTCGGAGCAGAACTCATTACCCTCGCGCATTCCGGACACGGTGTGACGTTCGGCCTCGCGTGGGCGGAGCTGCAGGAGCGGATCGAGAACTGGATCTCCGACGTGCTCGGCGAGCCGACGCGCTGAACCGCCCCGGTCGAACACCGTCGCCAAGGGTCACACCAAGGAGTGTCCTCCTGCACGCGGGCCCCAGGCGCCGACCCGTCAGTCTTACCGTTGGTTCCTGCGACAGACTGATACAGAAGAAAACGGTCCGTTGGGTCTGCAAGTCGGAGGTCTAACCTGCACATGAGGTCGCTGGACGCCGCGAAAGAGGGTCCTCAGACGGCCGATCTCAGCAATTCGGTGACACTCGTGTCGAGCTTGCGTGCGTGGACCAGCGCTTCCGCCGAGAGCTCGCTTGCGACTGCGCTGGTAAGCGTGTCATAGCGCACGTGCACCCCGTCGGGGCTTTCGAAGATCAGGATCGTCACCGGTGCAAACGCTCCGGCCGCGGGAGATGTTCGCACCATCGACTCCATCGTCACCGGGTTGCCCGCGATGATCCGCACTTCACGGAATCCGATTGCCTGGGGATCCTTTCCGACGACTCCACCGAGATCGAGTTCCAGGAATACCATCAGACCGGAAGGACCCGCTTCCGCGGCGACAGCCGCCTTGAACTCCTCCCAATCGTTCAGTTGGGCTATGTGCCGAACGAACTGGCCGAAGTCCGGATGGCCGAGACCCCGGTGCACGCCGTCGAGCACCTGTTGAAACGGCTTACGGCTGATGAACTCGATGCGCTCAACGGGGACGGTAATGGTGGTGACGTTGGCCATTGTTGCCTCTCAATCAGTCGACCGCGTCGGGAGGGGTGATCGTCCACGAGGACCTGTGTCGTCGCCGCGCGTGAAGATGGTCGAAGGCTACCTTTTCCGTTGCGGTGGCTTCGGTCCCATGCATAGCGTGCATGTCGGTGACCAGGGCCCGACAGGCCTCTCCCAACAGCGCAGTACGCCGTTGCGATCAGTGCCATGCAGGTTTGGCATTGGCTGCGCGCGCCGTCCGCGTCTCAGACTCGGTCTATGACTTCTTCCAGCAAGCCCACTATCGTTTTGGTTCACGGCGCATGGGCGGATTCCGCCAGCTTCGCGGCGGTGGCCGCGACCCTCCAGGTTGAGGGCTACAACGTCCTTTCGGCACCCAATCCCCTGCGGAGCATTGCGTTGGACACGAAGGTCGTGAGTGATTTCATCTCGCAGGCGACCTCGGGGCCTGTGGTCCTCGCGGGCCACTCCTACGGCGGCGTTGTGATCACCGGGGCAGCGGCGGCTTCGCCCCGCGTGAGGGCGCTGGTTTACATCGACGCCTACGCGCCTGACGACGGCGAGAGCGCAACCAGTCTCACCAACGCTTTGCCCGGGTCTCTCCTCAATGTGCCGGACCCGACCGCCGTCTTCGACTTCGTGCTCCCGGCTCCCGACGCCGCACAGGGCGACTACGACAGCTACATCAAGCGTGACAAGTTCCACGAGATCTTCGCGGAGACGCTCCCCAAGACGGAATCGAACGTCCTGGCCGCCAGCCAGGCACCTGCGACGTTGGGTGCCCTGGCAACGCCGTTCACCGGCACCCCCGCATGGAAGACCCTGCCGAGCTGGTACTTCGTCGGCACAGTTGACCGGGTGATCCCGGAAGCACAGCAGCGCGCGATGGCTGAGCGCGCGGGAAGCGTCGTCGCGGAGGGTCACGCCCCCCACCTGTCTATGCTGGCCGAACCCGTGAAGGTTTCGAGGCTCATCACCGATGCGGCGAAGTCGATCAGCGAGAGCTGAGAAACGCGACGTCATCCGTCGGCTTGATCCTTCTCACACCGGCGCCCGCGGATGGGCAGCACCCGTCTGACGCCCGTGCTGCCAACATCGCCGATGTGACGACCTGCCCGACCCGAAGGACGCAGGTCTTACCGGCGACCTTACGCGGCCGGCAAGAACCAAGCAGATACCGAACTCACCGACATCACCACCGTCTGGGGCATCCCGGGGTCCCAGCAAGTAATCGACGTGCGTCCGGCGGCTGTTTAGCTTTGGTTCTCATCCGCCTGGGAAGTCAATGCCCGTGAACCCCGTGCCCGCTCCACACAACGAGGGCGCTGGACCCGGCCCCGAGGACATAGCCGCCGCCATTTCGCAACTCGACCTTGATGTGCGCAATGCTCTGACCCGCGCGTTTTACCTTCAACAGAGCACTGCCACGATCGCGCGCGAACTCGGCACCTCTGAGACCACCGTCAAAGCCCATCTGCACACAGCTCTTCGCACCCTGCTCGGCCGCGCATCGACGTCCCCAGGCGAGATTCCGTAGAAGCACTAGAGAACTCACGTGTTCGAGGCAGACGGAAGTGAGCTGTGTCGTTCAGGCCAGCGCAGGGAAAAGGTCACCCGCGAGTTTAAGGAAATGCCGAACAGCAGTGGAAGCGTTCCCCGGATGCCGGGCGAACGCTACTGTGCGCTGAATCGGCTTTGGCGGTACTGCCAAGTCGAGTCCCTCGGCGCGGCCGATCATTGCGACCGGACGCGGAACGACTGCCACTGTCCGGCCGGAGTGTGAGATGGGCATCAGCAGGCTGCAGTCCGAAACTTCCATACGAGACGTGGGCTGCATGCGCAGCATGTCATAGAGGATCATGCCGCGCGGCTTGGAGACCTGCGAGGGTGGAAGATGGACCATCGTGCGGCCGTCGATCATCGCTGGCGTGACGGCCGGGATGGGCATGGTCGACGGAGTCTCCGTCACACCCGGGCCCAGGACGACGAGAAAGTCCTGGGTGGCGACGCGGTGGGCGACAAGACTGTCCGACACGAGGGGCAGGTCCACGATCGCGAGATCGTGCAGGCCGGCCTCCACCATGCCGACCGCTGCGGCGGTCGTGTTGGCGGACGCTAGGCGAAATTCGACTTCGGGCATGGCTTCGTGGAAACCCGCGATCAGGCTGCCGAGCCCGGTGGTCAGATTCGTCGTTCCCACCAAGCTGAGACTGCCGGACGTATCGGAGCGTGCGCGATCGATCGCCCCTCGGATCGATTGCGCTTCCCGGATGGCTCGACGCGCCGGCTCGATCAGCGCCCGCCCCGTATGCGTGATAACCGCTCCGTGCGGAGTGCGAACGAAAAGGCGCGTGTCCAATTCGCGCTCGAGCTGGGCGACCCGGCGTGTCAGCGCGGGCTGGGAGAGAAACAGCGCAACAGCGGCGGCCGAGAAGGAACCGTTCTCGTAGACGGCCACGACGGCCTCCAGACCTCTCAGATCCACGATGCGTCCTCCGCTCCCGCCCGGGTCAGCAGTGTGATTACTTTAGAAATTCGTCGCTGCAATGTACAGGCCGGCCCCGTTAGGCGACCGATTCGGCGAGGTAGGCCGCCAGCTCCTGGGGTGGGGCGTCGATGATCCAGCATTCCTTGATCACGCCGCCTTCGATCCGGTAGGTGGCGGTGCGGACGTACGTGAATCGCACCCCGTCACTCTTACGCTGAAGGGTCTCCTCGATGACGAGCGTGACGCGCTTCTCGTTGCCGAAGACGTCGATGATCTCGCCGAACTCGATCTCGAAGGGTGCCAGCAGATCTATGAACTCCTGGATCCCCGCCCTGCCCCGGAAGGCCTTGCGGTCGTAGTAGAACACGGTCTCGTCGTCATACGCATCGAAGTGCTCGGCCGAGATCTCGGTGGTGCCGCCGGCGGCGTCGATCTTCGCGTCGGCGCCCCGCACGTAGGCCACGAGCCAGGAGACGTTCGCATCAGGTGTAGGCATCATTGCCCTCTTTCTCATGTCTTCGGCGTTGTTTTCACACCGCTGTTGTGGCCGAGCGGATTCGCTCGAACGCTTCGGTGACGGCGTTCAGATTGCCGTCTTCCCATCGATTCGTCGTCGAGATGGCCGAGATTCTCCACCCTTCGGGTGTCCGCAGGAGTTCCTCCCGGTAGCGGGCGCGGAGCAGGTAGTAGGAACCGCCCGGCGAGTCCTCGAGGAAGTGCTGCGCGAACATGTCCGAGGCGCAGATCGCGACATCCGGTTCGCTCTCGTCGAAGATGACGAGGTGGTTGGTGCTGAGGTGCTGGGTCGAGCGGAAGGCGGGAAGCGCGCCCTTCACCATCTCCACGAATTCGGTGCCGGAAAGTTCTCCCGAATCGGTGCGCACGGTCGCTGCGAAGCACTCGGCGTACAGATCCCAGTCCCGGCTGTCCACGGCGACGCAGTAGCGGACGACCACGTCGACGATTGCTTGGCGGTCTTCCAGCCTGCGCAGTCTGTTGCTGATGTCGTCCATGCGGTACCTCCGTCGAGTGTTCCATCCGGTCGTAACAAGATTATCCGACCTCGGACTATCTGGCAACGGTTATAATCGGGCTGTGAACGCTCCTGACCCGCGCGACTCTCCCGATCCGAGCCAAGACCTCTCCTGGCTCGCCCAACGAGCTGCGGACTCGCTGGCCGAGTCGTTCAACGCGGTCACCCGCGACGCCGGTCTGGTCGACTTGAGGGACTGGCTGGTGCTCGCCCTGATCAGCGACGGTGGAGAGCGCACACAGGGCCAGATCGCCGCCGAACTCAGCATCGACAAGACCACCCTCGTCGCCCTGCTCGACCGACTGGAGGCGGGCGGTCTGATCAACCGAAGCGTCTCGCCGCGCGACCGCCGCGCCCGAATTCCTCAGATCACCGCAAAAGGGTTGGAGGTCAAAGCCACAGTCGCCGTAGCCAAGGAAGCCGCCATCGACCATCGTCTCTCCGCCATCCCCGCCGAAGATCGCGCGTGGTTCCACATGATGCTGGGCCGGATTGTGCAAGGAACGAACCCTGACACCAGCGGCGGGCCGCGTCCCTAAGCCCGTTCGTCCTATTGAAGTCGGGCACCCAGCGGATTGACCATTTCAGGAGCCATCGCTGCTGTACGCGAGTGTGAGCGGTTGGCCGCCGCCGGGGCATGTAGATTCGCTGCGCTGGCTGCCCGCGCAGCGCGACCTCGGCATCAAGATGACCAATTCGCTGCCGAGTCGGTGGGCTTGTAGCGGTCCTTCGCGTGGTCTCATCCGATTGCTTCCCGGATGATGCGCTCGGACGAATTGAAAGGTCCTGCGCCTCTGCTAACTATCGCCGTCCGGCTATCGAAACTGCCGCGCATACCATGCGTTTCCTGCATAAACTTTCCGTCTGCAGCGCCACCATACTCGGAACCATGAAGCCACACACCCGCTCCCGACGCATCAAAGTCGCAGCCGTCGCTGCTGCCATTGCCGGCCTGCTCGCCGTCGCCATCCCAGCCCAGGTCAGCAGCGCCGCGGTCGCCACCAAGCACGCCGCCACCGCTTCCTCCACCACAAAACCGACCATCGTGCTCGTGCACGGAGCGTGGGCCGACGCCTCCAGCTTCGCCCCCGAAACCGCGGCTCTTCAGGCTGCGGGCTACACAGTGCTCGCCGCGCCGAACCCGCTCCGCGGGCTCGAGACGGACACCAAAGCGGTAGCGGACTTCATCCAGCAGCGCACCACCGGCCCCGTCGTATTGGTCGGCCACTCTTATGGGGGAATGGTGATCACCGGAGCAGCGCTTGCCGATCCGGACGTCAAAGCTCTGGTCTACATCGACGCCTTCGCGCCGGACAACAACGAGAACGCTCAGACTCTCACCAACGCATCGCCCGGGTCGCTGCTGAACGTTGCAGACCCGAGCACGGTCTTCAACGTCGTGCTGCCCATACCCGACGCTCAGCAGGCCGACTGGGACAGCTACATTCGCACGGACAAATTCAAGTCGGTGTTCGCTGCGAGCCTCCCCTCCGCAGTCACGGATGTGCTCGCAGCCGGGCAGAGCCCGGTGACCTTCGGCGCACTCGGCACTCCGTTCGTCGGAACGCCGGCCTGGAAGACCATCCCCAGCTGGTTCGTCATCGGCACCGCCGACCGGCTTCTTCCGCCCGCCGAGCAGCGACTGATGGCTCAGAGGGCGCATGGAACCGTCACCGAGGTCAACGCGCCACACCTCTCCATGCTCGCGAAGCCGCTGCAGGTGACGAAGGTGATCCTCGACGCTGCCCATTCCGTCCACTGAACACGCAAGCACGGTGTCCCGCTGACGATGAGTCAGCGGGACACCGTGCTTCTTGCGAGCCTCTAGGCACAGCGGATGGTCTGCACCGTGGCGACCCACCCCACCATGAGGAATAAGTCGCTTCGCAACTCGGGCCGCCCCGGGATTGTGCCTGCTGGAATACGTGGAACTCATGGAACGGCTACTGCGTCACTTGAGGCGACCGGGACGGATCAGGCGGTGCCCGCGACGTCGGTCCAAGCGCGCGACGCTGAGGACCGAGCGACTGCGTCAATAACGCGGGTGGCACGCACGCCGTCGGTGAAGTCAGGGAGTCCCTCTGGGCGCGTACCCCGTATGGCGGAGAACGTGTCGGCCACGAACGCGTTGAAGCAGTCCTGGTAGCCCTGGGCGTGGCCGGCTGGAAGGTAAGAGAGCCGCGATTGGTCTGGTGATAGCGGCTGGGTTCCTCGAGCGGTGATTCTGACACCATCGAGTCCGCCGAGCCAGGCGGTTTCGGGGTTTTCCTGGTCGAATGCGGCTGACCCTTTCGACCCGTCCAGTTCGAACCACAGTCGGTTTCGGCGGCCTGCAGCAACCTGCGAGACGATGACGTTGGCTGGCACGCCGTTGCTGGTGATGAAAGTTGCTATCGCGATGTCCTCCGTCCTCACGGGGGCCCACCACGTACTGGCTTGCCCCTGCGCGAAGGCAGCCGTCGAGCGTACTGGACGGTTTGGAAAGGCGGTCGAGAACACCGCGCTGGTTGATGCGATTCGTTCCCCGCTGACGAACTCCACTAGATCGCACCAGTGCGAACCGATGTCAGCGAAGGCGCGCGAGGCTCCGCCGGCTTTGTCATCCACTCGCCAGTTTCCCGCTCCCGGGTGCAGCAACCAATCCTGGGTGTACGAGCCATGCAGTGCGTTCCAGTCTCCGAATTCGCCCCCGATACGCCGCGCGCGGAGCTCACGAATAATCGGGTGATAGCGGTACACGAAAGGCACGGTCGCCACCAGGTTGGAGGATATTGCTAGGTCCGCCAACTGCTCGGCGTCCTTCACGGAGGTGGCCAGCGGCTTTTCGCAGATGACGTGTTTGCCGCTTCGCAGGGAAGCCTTACTGTATGCGACGTGCGTGCTGTTGGGCGTGCACACCTGCACGAGATCAACGTCGGCGCCGAGCAACGCCTTTAGATCAACGAATTCGGCTGCGTCCCATTGTGCCGCGAGATGCTTGGCGCGCCCCGCCCGTGACCCGAGGAAACCGACGATCTCGCCGCCGGCCGCGCGCACCGCCCGCGCGTGCACCGCGGCGATCATTCCTGTCCCGATGATCGCCGTGCGGATCGGCCGAGGTCTCATCGGGCTGCGTGTGCCGCGCTGCTGAACTCGTCGGCGAGCGATGTCGCGACTTCGGTCGCCGCTCGCCAGGCGAGCGCGAGCATGGTCAGGGTCGGGTTCGCTGCGGTCGCGGTAGGGATCACCCCGTTGCCGCCGAGGTAGAGGTTCTCAATGCCCCACACCTTCAGCTGGGCGTCGCACACGGAGTTGCCGTCGTCGAAGGCCCCCATCCGCACGGTCCCTTGGTAATGCAACGAGGAGCCGCCCGCGGCGAGGGTCGGCTGCTCGTTGAGCGTGCCGATCAGGGCGGCAGAGCGCAGGGAGTTCTCCCGCATCTGCGCGATGGTCATGAGGTCGCGCTCGGTGCGTGAGTACTGGATGGTCATCTTCGGCATGCCGTAGTGGTCGGTCTCGGTGTCACTGAACACCACCGCGTCCTCAAATCGGATGTCTTTCGCCGCGTACCAGGCGACAATGCCAAGTCGCGAGGCTGCGGCGTCCGCTCCGAGAGGAAGGGCGTAGGGCGATCCGGCAAGAGCCATGACGCCGCCCTGCATCGGGCGTGCGTCGGAGAACGGGATCAGGACGTTGCCGAGCCGGGTCGGATCGCGATCGAACCGGGCCGGGTCGAATTCGTCGCTCAGCTGCACGAACGACGCCATCTGGTAGTGCTCGTTGAGGTAGTGACCGAGAGCGTCGGGGCGGATTCCGGAGGCGAACAGGACCTGCGGCGTGCGCAGCCCATCGGCGCACACGATCACGCGGGCAGCACGGACGGTGTAGACCTCTCCCGAGCTGAGGTCGCGGAGCTGCGCCCCGACCGCGACACCGTCATCATCGACGAGAACCCGTCGGCAAAGCGTCTCTGGTCTCAACTCGAAGCCCGGAACCGTTTTTTCGATGTCACCGAGGATCGTGCCCGTGCCCGAGAACGTCAGGCGTCCCCCTTCCCAGCGAATTGCGTTGGGCATGAAGCCGACCGGCGTGAGACCGGGCCCATCGAACTCCGCTGCCATAGCCGCGTAGATCCGGCCGGGCAGGCCCCTTCCGGGAGGTGTCTGTTTCGTCACCCCGAGCACGTCTTCTGCGTGGAGGAGGGCGGCATCCATTTCGGCTCGCGGGATGAAGGGGATGCGCTCTGACTGGTGGGGGCGCGGGGTCGATGCACCCCAGTGGATGCCCATGCCCCCGACACCCGTCGACATGCTCGCCGCCGGCAGCCCAACGTCCCCCGGCCGCAAAGCAGGCTGGGAATCGACGAAGTGCAGGCCGGGGAGGATGGTCTGCCGAAACTCCAGGCTTGGATCGAGCCCCTCGGCGATGTCGATAAGGGCGGCATCGCGCTGAAGACCCGCGTCGGGGCCTTGCGTAAGCAACTGCACGGCCGATCGCTCATCATCAGTCATGTTCTGTGTGTGGTCGCCGCGAATGCCAGGCACGCTCGGACCCGCCTCGACCATGAGGATGCGGGCGTGGGGGGTTAATTCGCCGATGGTGCGCGCATACATCGATCCGGCTGGCCCGCTGCCGACGATCAGAACGTCCACGCGGTCTCGGTTTTCTATTGACATTGCATCTTCCTTGCTGATGGAGCGGATCATCCGGCGGTGACGGACGCGGTGAGTTGCAGCACGCGGTAGGTTTTGCCCCAGGGGTCGCCGCCATCGCCCTCGTATTCGACCGTGAGAGGCCCCTCGTACTGGTGCGCGCTGAGGATGGCAAGAGCACGGGGCAGGTCGATGATGCCGACGGTTCCGTCGTCGCCGACCCGGTGGGCCTTCACGTGCACCAGTTCGGCGCGCCCGGCAAGCGCCTTGATGCCTTCGTATACCGGCTCGAGATCGATGCCCGCGAACGGATCGGTCGGCGCCTCCACGGCGGTGTCGAGCATCGCGGCCATCAGCGGGGCGATGATGGTGTCGAAGTTTCCTAGGTCGAGGAGCAACCCGAGGGATTCCGGTCCCACGGAATCCAGCAGGGCGTTCATCCACGCGGGGTCGCTCGAAGGGCCACCGTGATTCTCGACGAGCAGTCGTACTCCGCGCATGCCGGCGTATCGGCCTAGCTCGACCAGCGCTTCGACGAGATGCCTCGGAGGAACCTCCCCGTGGTGCGCGCTGAACGGCGACCCGGGGTTAATGCGCACGAATCGGAACCCCAGGTCCGCGCACCGTGCGATCCACGTCTTCAGTTCAGTGATGTCAGCGGTTCGCTTGCCGAGGTCGGTCTGCAGCAGATCTCCCGTGTCGACTGCGATGTTCAGCAGCTCGACGCCCGCGCTCCGAGCCGAGGCGGCGAAGAGGTCGAGGTTGGCATCCTCGACACCCGTGAACTGGAACGCCGCCGCTTCGACCGCCCGCACCCCGAATCTCTGCGCAGCGATCGCCGGATAATCGGCGAGCTCGACGACCTTCGGAAAATCGAACACGAGGGTCTGCGGTGCGCCTTCCCCGTCGACGTAGGAGAAGGACGCCGGCCCGAGCTGTTCACGCACGCTGTAGGACGAAACGGACAACAGATTCATGGAGGCTCCCTCTTCGGTGGTCCGGTTCACGCTCTAACCGCCGACGGGCGGGTGATGGCAGCGAAACGGGGGTCGGATTCGCGGCCGACCTCCGGGATGCGGATGACTGCGACGGCGCCGAGGATCGCCGCGATGCCGAGTGCGATGTATAGGGCGCCGAAGCTCCCGAGTGCAAGTAGCGCCGGGGCGACGAACGGAACGATGGACTGCGGGAGGGTGTTGGCCATGTTGACGACGCCGAGGTCCTTGCCCGCGTTCTCCTTGCTGGGCAGCACCCGCACGCAGAGGGCGAGGTCGACCGATGACAGCAGCCCTGTCGCGATGCCCAGACAAGCGATGGCCACGAACACGAGGCTCATGTCGGAGGCGACGGCCATCAGCGTCATGGCGCCGGCCGCGAGGATTCCTGCAGCGATGGCGAAGGGCTTCTGGCGGCCGAGCCGATCGGAGAGCAACCCGGCGACGACGCTGGTCAAGGCGAGAAGGGCGACGTTGATCAGCGACAACAGGAGCACAGAACCAGCCACTGCGGCCGGGGTCACCTTGAATCGATCGATGAGGAAGAATGCGTTGTAGCTGGATGCAGCGATGGCGCAGGTGATGAGGAATCGCGCGAGCCACGCCCATCCGAATGCCGGGTGGTGCCACGGATTGAGCCACAACGATTTCACGATCTCAATCAGACCCAGGCGCCGCTGGCCTGCCGGTAGGCGATGCTGCCGATCACGGAGGAGCAGAACGGCGACGGTGCCGAGCCCGGCCGAGGCCACCGCAGTGACGATCCATTGGGCCGCCGGATCGCTGATTGCGCTCACCGCGGCGATCCCGAGCAGCGGTCCGACGGCGGCGGAGAGCCCTATCACGCCCGAGGCTGTGCCTCGCCGCGTCTGAGGCACTTGATCGGCGATCAGGGCGCTGGTCGCGGCGAGCTGAAAGTTGAACAGGAGCTGGGTCGCACACCAGATGATGGCCATCTGCCACACCGCCGTGGTGAAGCTCATGCCGACCACGGTCAATGATCCACCGACGGCGCCGGTGAGAATCCAGGTGCGGCGTCGGCCGAAGCGCGCAGCCGTGCGATCGCTGATACGACCACCGAGGGGGTTTCCGATGAGGGCGAAGAGCGCACCGAATCCTGTGACGACGCCGAACGCTGCGGCGGCCTCCGGTCCGGCGATGCGGGTGAGGTGGAGGGTCATTAGCAATTGCAGTGGAGTGAGTAAGCCGACGAACGCGCTGACGTTCGAGACGAACAGAGCTGATAGCAGGCGCGGCAGAGGGGTTCGGTCCACCGCAGCCGATCCCACCTCACCTCCTGGGGTGGTAGCGGAAATAGTCATGGGAACACTCCTTTGTGCAAGAGGGATAAACTACGTTTCGGTAGTGACTACCGAAAATAAGCGTCTACCGATGGGAAGTCAAGTCCGATTGCAATACGATGCAGGTATGGGGTTGCGTGAGAAGAAGGCGGCTCGCATGCGGGAGCACATGGTCGACGTGGCAATCGATCTGTTCCTGCGCGACGGGTATGACGAGACGACTATGGAGCAGATCGCCGAACGGGCTGAGGTCGGCACCACGACGCTCTACCGCTACTTCCCTAGCAAGGACTTGCTTTTGCTGGACAGGTTGACCGCCACGTTCAGCTTCGGTGCTTACCTCCGGGCCCGACCGGAGCGTGAGCCGCTGGGATCGGCGATGGCCGAAGCGCTTCGGGCGATGGCGGCTGAGACGGACAATCCAAAGAATCGGGTCGCACAGCTGCGTCGCGTCGTCGATGACATCCCCGCCGTGCGGGCGAAGGTTTGGGTCATCTTCCTTGAAGCTCGCGAAGATCTCGAAGAAGCGATCGCGCAGCGGATGGGGCTGCAGGTCTCCGATTTGAGTGTTCGCACCACCGCGGGGATGATGATGGACATCCTTCAGCTCGTCGACGATACCCGCAAGCGCGCCGACCCGCCGAAGCACTCAGTCGACATCCTCGACCACATCCTGCGAGAACTCCCCCACGCGCACACCGTGCTGCCGGAGTTGTCCTAGCGAGAGAAGTGGAACCCCTGGCGCGCACCGCCACTTGTAATTTGCGAACACGATCCCCACTTCCCTGGGGGCCTGCAGATCACTTGGGGTCGTGGGCATCACGATGTCACTTTCGCCTCTCGAGGCGCGGATGGGGCGGTAATGTCGGCGCGCTGCCGAGGAATGTCATTGTCGGCGTCCGCGCAAAACAGGACGGCCCAATACCCCGCGTCCCGCAAATCGGCGGCTAAGGGTTGCCCCAGCTGGGTCATGTTGACTCTCGCCTCACGAGCCATGCGTCCGAGATGGAATCGTGGGGAGGCTAGTCGTGGTCGGCTCGCTGCCGGAATGGCGAGTGTTACCACCTGGGGCGGGGTCGCACGGAGGCCAGCCCTGCTCGCCGATGCAGAAGAATCGCGCACACGCCTGCACTGCTCCTGCTGGGCGTGCCGCAGCTCCGTCTCCGAGAGTCCGATCGGGGACAACCGATAAAGGTGGACCCAAGTCCACTCCGAGAAGCACCCCTGCCGACGTTAGCGATGCCGAGAACGAACGTCTAAGCGCGGCCGCCACCTTCGCGCGGGGCCATAGCTAGAGCACTCGCCGCCTACGGTAGACAGCCTCCGCGGCCAATGGGGAGCTCGCCGACCGCCGAACGGGCAGCCATCCGATGCTCGATCAATGTTGACCGGGCGAACAATCTATGGCCGCTCCGATGCGTCAGTGCTAAACAGTGATAGCCTATGACGACTGGTATACGGCGAAGACGCGTCCTGGCGCGTCTGTTCAAAGGAGAACGCTCACGATCATCGATTCTGCCGATCTGGACCCCACCTCGAGTTACAAACTCCTGATTGGGACGGTGCTTCCTCGGGCCATCGCCTGGGTCAGCACACGTTCGACCGACGGCGTGGGGAACATTGCGCCCGTGTCGTTCTTCACGGTCGTGGGCCGGATGCCTCCGATGCTCTCAATCTCGTTACAGCCACGCGCTGACGGCGAGACGCTGAAGGACACCTACCTCAACATTCGCGACACGGGCGAGTTCGTGATCAACATGACCACGCTCGAGAATGCTCACCGCGTTCACCGGTCGGCCTTCGAATTCGCCTCCGACGTAGACGAGTTCGAGGCTCTCGGCCTCACCAAGGGCAATTGCGAGGTCATATCAGCGCCCCGGATCCTCGAGGCCCCGGTCGCGTTTGAGTGCACGGTGGACCGGATCATCCCGACGCCGCCCCTGCCCGACCACGTCGTCTGGGGAAGAGTCGAGCGGTTCCATATCCGGGACGATCTCTACTTGCCCGGAGGGCGCATCGACGTGGGCGCGACCGGTGCATTCGGCCGGCTCGCCGCCGAGTACACCCTCGTCGACAACATCTTCACCACTCCGCTAGCCGACGAGGTCGTCGAGCACTGGCGGACACACCGGGCGCCGCGGCTGGACGACCGTCCCGCCGACTACTCGCCCCTCGACACGACGGCATGGTCGCCGTCCGGTTCTACGACAGGAGAGCAAGAATGACTGAAACAATCCACTCGGTGCCCGTAACACGTGATGGCACCGCCGACCCCAGTACGACCACCGCGATCCTGCTGCACGGGTTCCTCGACGACGCAAACGCCTGGGGCGCTGTCGTGGATCAGCTGCAGGGTTCGGTACCCACGGTGCGGGTGGACTTCCCGGGGTCTGGCCAGCGCTCGGGCGAGCCCGGTCCGTTCAGTTTGGATCGTTTCGCCGCCGAGGTCGTGGCGATCATCGATGGCCTTGAATCTCCTGTGGTGCTCGCCGGCCAAAGTATGGGTGCCCAGGTCGCCGAGCTAGCAGCCGAGCGTCGCCCGGATCGTGTCGTCGGTCTGCTGCTTGTCACCCCGGTGCCATTCGGCGGCACGCGGTTGCCCGCCGAGGCAATCGCTCCTTTTACGACGCTCGGTGGAAACCTGGAGGCGCAGCAGGCGGTGCGCCTCCAACTCGCCCCCAACCTCGCGCCCGCAGCTCTGGACGTGCTGGCTGAGGGCGGCAAACGAGTCGCACCGGAGACAGCTGCGGCATATGTGCACGCGTGGAATGACGGAGTTACTGCAGCGTCGCCCGAGACCCAATTCACCGGCTCGGTCATCGTCGTCACCGGCGAGGCCGACGGGTTTGTATCACCGGAACTCGTTCAGGCCGCCATCGTCCCGCACTTTCCAGGCGCCCGCTTCGAGGAGCTGGCCGGGGCAGGCCATTGGCTCCACGTCGAACGTCCGGAGCGCGTTGCGGATCTCCTTCGAGACCTTGTTGACGTTTCCGAGCGTATTGCTGGCGCAAACTGGACCGGCGCGTTCGCCGACAAGTCGGCCGATAGCTTCGCCGCCAGTTTCGCGGAGAACGTTGTCCTGGAGGCGAGCGCGCTGATCGAGCCGATACATGGCCGCGAACAGGTGGCGGCCACGATGGGACGGGCCAGCAACATTTATGAGAATCTCGAATTCACCGCGAGCGCCGATGCCGGGGACACGAGCTATCTACAGTGGACGGCTGTCGCCCTGGGCGGACTGAAAATGAACGGCGTGACCATCCTGACGAAGGATTCGGAAGGACTGATCGTGCACGCCGCCATTCACCACCGGCCTCTCGGTGCTGCAATGCGGTTCTCTGCGGAACTGGGCCGGCGCCTTGAAGGTGTCGTCGATTCCTCACATTTCTATCAGGAGCAGGAGGGCAGCGCTCACGTGGCTTAAGCTCGGTGTATCACTGCACCACAGTGCACCCTTTTCGGAGCTGCAATGACCACAACGCCCACGGCCGCCTGGGCCTCCTCCTCTCGTTACGGCGTAGAGGACGGCCCAGGCGGCCTCGCGTTCGTTGAGGCGTTGCTCAACACGACGTCGGGGAGCCGGCCAGGGCAACCCGATCTTCTGACAGACCAGCCTTCCGCACAGAGTTGGCTGCGTGACGGGCTAGAACAGTTGCGTCACGTCGATTCGCTCGCCCCGACCTTCGACATTGTGATCGACGAGGATGGTGTAGAAACACTCCGTCACCTGCGATCCGAGCTGCGCCTCGCCATCGTCGCATCCTCCGACCCGGGCATGGTCGAACATCCGATCATGAGCGCGAGTACCTCGATCAGTCTCGAATCCGGTGAGGTGAGGCTACA
Source organism: Leifsonia shinshuensis (assembly GCF_031456835.1). Taxonomy (NCBI): domain Bacteria; kingdom Bacillati; phylum Actinomycetota; class Actinomycetes; order Micrococcales; family Microbacteriaceae; genus Leifsonia; species Leifsonia shinshuensis. The sequence continues at coordinate 3,306,954 of NZ_JAVDVK010000001.1, read as the reverse complement.
CGCCACGGGTGGGGGGTTGGACCTTTTGCGGTCCTACCTGCTCGTGCAGCTGGTGAAGGCCTCGTATCGCGACACGCTGCGGCGGCTGAAGATTTGTGCAGCACCGGATTGCGACATCGCCTTTTTCGACCGCTCCAAGAACTGCAGCAAACTCTGGCACGATGTGGCGACGTGCGGCAACGCTTACAACGCACGCGCGTACCGAGATCGTAAACGAGCACAGCAGCGCGAGCGGGGCACGGCGGCCTGAACCGCCTCCCGCCGGCGGTCGTTTCTACGCGGCGTCCGCAACGCGGGTCACCACGCTGCGCCAGAGCGCCTTCGGGTTCGCGTACCCGGGAAAGCGTCGCATCATCTCGTCGAAGAACTCCTCGCGCGTACAGCCGCCCTGCATGAGCAGCTCGGCGAAAGTGTCGAGGTAGATGCGAGTCCGCTGGACCGCCCCGCCGTCGTCCGGCTTGGTCACGTCCTTGTGGCCCGCCACGGCATAGCGGGGATTCAACGCCTCGATGATGTCCAGAGCGCGATACCAGGACTCAAGGCCGCCATCAGCCGATTCGTTGAGGTACTGATGGCAGTGGTTGTAAACAGAATCACCGGCGATGGCAAGTCGGATCGACGGCACCCACAGCGCCGTCGTCTGGTCGGTGTCGGTGTGCCCGAGTTCGATCGGTAGCAGTTCCCGACCTTCGAGCTCGAGGCCCTCCGGACCGATGATTCGGGGTTCGATGGCACCAGGTGATACTTGGCCGGGGAACCGGCGACCCCAGCGCTCCTCCATGTGCTCCTCCTCGTCTGCGATGTATGCCGCAGTCCCGGCGGTTGAGTAGACCGCCGCCTCGGGGAAGCGTTCGATTAGAGCCGCCGTGCCGCGCCAGTGGTCGGCGTGGCCATGCGTGATGTAGATCGCCGTCAGCCGCTTGTTGAACGCCGCGATCCAGTCGCTGATGACTCGCACATGCTCGATCGTCCACGGGGTGTCGACCAGCACGGCGTCATTTTCGCCGGAGATGAGTGTTGATGACACCGGCGACGCGACGGCCGGGTAGCCGTGCGGCACGGGAGGGGTCCCCGTTTCTGGTGTGGGAGCCGCAACGTGCACGTCGAAGCGAAGGTCCTTGCTCATGAGTTGCCTCTTTCGCTGAAGGGGTGCAGGTACTCGGTGAACCACGCGGCCGCGCCACCTCCGGCGGTCTCAAAGTGGTCCACGTAGCCGCCGAAATGGCCGCCCTCGAACGTTATGAGTCGCTTGGGCTCGCCGGCGCGTTCAAAGGCCGCACGTTGCAGATCTGTCGGGGTCATGGTGTCCTGCGTACCGCAAATCATGAGCAGCGGCGTGGGGGCGATGCGTTCGACCCAAACGCCCGGATCGTACATTTGGGCCTTCAGCGTCGAGCGCAGCGTGATCTTGTGGTCGAACCGACCGAGATCGTCCATTGGGAACTGTTCCTCGTACTCGATCATGCCCGGGTCCTTGTACACGGACGGAACATCCGGATCGGTCGTGACAAGCAGCTGCCGCGCGGGCTCTTCTCCTCGCAAGCGGGCGCGCTCATCGGCGATGAACCGATCCCGCAGCGCCTGGGTAGCCTCAGGAGTGGGATTGCGCCGTAGCCCTTGCTCATACCCGCTGATCGTCGGCACTTGAGCAACTACCGCTTTGATCCGACGGTCGCTGCCGGCGAGCACGAGCGCGTGACCTCCGCCATAGCTGGAGCCGAACAGACCGATCCGGTCAGGATCCACATCGGGCAGCTGCTGGAGGTAAGTGATGACGAGGCGCCAGTCGAGAATCTGCTGCCACGGGTCGATGTCCTGACGCGGCCAGCCGCCACTGCGGCCGAACGTGCGGTGGTCGTGAATGATCGAAACGAAGCCAGCGTCGGCGAACCGCTCTGCATAGTGCATCAGGCCACCTTCAGCGAGGCCGCCGAAGCCGTGCGCCACCGTAACTGCCGGCGAGTCCGCGGGCAGGTCCCGGCGATGCAACACCCAGGCATGCAGGCTGACTCCTCCGTCAACGGGAATCCAGTGTTCGTGGCGCTCGAGTTCGGGAAGGCCCGCTCGATCGTAGGGGGACGGCGTCATCCTGGGAGCCCTTCCGTCGGGGCGCTGAGCCGGGGAACCGATCCGCGCCGATGAATTCGTACCAACTATAACCCGATTGCTTATTACGTCCAAGTGGAACATCTTCGATTCGCGTGCCCGCAAACCGCGCCCCCGCTTCAATTACGAACAACGGTCGCAACCTGCACATGCCGGGGCGACCGGAGGCCAGCCGACAAGAAACGCATGTTCTTCGCCGGCTGGCCGCAGGCGTCGCCTGTCCTCCCGAGTCGTCAGAACAAAGTTGGCGAGCGTGATGGTCGCTAAAGCGACTGGGATGCGAGCCAAGACAATGACGCATCAGCGACGGCGCGCCACCCGGAGTCGAGGACGAGCGAGTGCCCACGGTCTGGGAACACCCGGAAGTCGGTAACAGCCCTCGACCCCGCATACAACCGAAAGGCGGCCTTAGCGACCACCTCCGGCACGGTGTGATCTTTGCCTCCCGCGATGATCAGCAGCGGCCCGCGGTCGGACCTGATTGTGTCCACCGCTGCGGGAGAACTTTTGCTGAAGTTCGCTGCGGACGCTTCAGAGAGCGGCCGACCCGGGCCTGGGATGGTCCATTCCGAATACAGCGAGTTCGACTCGGTCTCGCTGATCGCATTCCCGAAGCCGTAGCGGAACTGCTTGGAAGTGAGGGAGACGGCGCGATTCCTGTTGGCCGGATTCTTCAGCACCGGCAACCCCGAGCGGATTTGCGCGAACGGCAGAGGCTTGACGCCCTTGATCTGGGCGGGATCGATCGCGATGGCGGCGCGGGCCTCCCCGGAGGCGAGGAGCTTCTGGGCGATCAAACCGCCGAAGGAATGGCCGATCACGATCGGCTTCGCCGTGAGAGCCGCGATGGCGCGGCTGTATGAAGCAGTGATCTGCTCGATACCGACCCCTGCGAGTTCGGCCGCATTGGCGCGGGTCTCTGCAACGGTCGCTTTGTCGCCCGGCCATCCCGGGGCGCTCGGCTCGTAGCCTGCCTCGCGGAAGACGTTCTGCCAGGGCAGCCATGCGCTCGAGTGGATCCACAGACCGTGGATGAAGACGACAGGTGTGGAAGTGGGAGTAGACATCGATTATCTCCTTCAGACATGTAGACTAACTAGTAACTCTACGAGAGAATGCCGTACTGACAGCTGGAGCGCAAGCTGGAGAATCGACTTCGGCATCTCAACGGAAAAGAAGAGCAACGAGGTGAATTGAGTGACGACCACCACAACCGCAACCCGAGGCGGCCCCGCCACGCGCGAGCGGATCATCGACGCCGCCACAGAGCTGTTCTACGCGAACGGCCTGCGCGCCGTCAGCGCTGATCGCATCATCGAGAAAGTGGGCATAACGAAAGTCACTTTCTATCGGCACTTCCCGACAAAAGACGACCTGATCGTGGCCTACCTGGAGAAGCGGGCAGCGTGGGAGCGCGGCGCAATCCAGGGTGCCTGTGCCGAGGCAAACCATCCGCTCGAAGCGTTGCGGATGATCGCCAACGGCATTGGCGAGGAAAGCTGCTCGCCCGGCTTTCGCGGATGCCCGTTCATCAACGCGGCGGCCGAATACCCCGACCCCTCGCACCGCGTCCGGCTGGTGGTGGATGCGCACCGGCGATGGTTCAGAGATGCGACCCGCGGACTCCTCGACCAGGTCGGGGTGGCGGACTCCTCCCGCAAAGCCGACCAGCTCGTCATGCTCCGAGATGGCGCAATGGTCGCCGGGTACCTTGGCGACGCGACCACGGTCGCCGCCGCTCTTTGCGCCGCAGGCTGGGCGGTCATCCGGCCTGCGAATCGCTAACGATCTGGCGGGACCTGCGGTCCGGCGCCGAACTGTGCTCGTCGCGAGCATTGAGTGGCGCGCACTGCATCCCAGACGGCTTCCGTCGTGGCTCGGAGCTCGCACCGGTCCTGATCACCATGCGGAGCCGCATCGCCTGATCAAGCGGCAGGGCCGGTCGCGGTGATACTGAGTTCACCTCGGCGATGTCAATTTCGGGGCTGAGCGGGCGGCTCCGCACATCGAAGAGAGACCACGGACCCCTTGGTGGCTAAGGCATGTGTCTTGGCCCTCCGCCTGCTTCGACCGCGGCCTCATCGGACCGGAACAGCCGGGAGACGATGTCGTCCACGCTGGCGTCGCCGAGTGTCCACGGCTCGAAGAGGACTCGAGTGATGATCGGGGCAATTACAACGTCCATCACGTCGCTGACGGTGACAGACGATACGGGGTGCCGGGCGAGCAGCTGCTCAGCTTCGGCGCGCCTGGTGCGCAGGCAGTCGGATGTGCGCTCGCCGGAGGTGGCGACACCGCCGCGAAGGAGGGCGGCGTTGAGCGGCTTTTGGAAGTGCGTCCTGATGCCCTCGGCCCAGCTGATGAGGTCTTTGCGGAGGTCGCCGCGCGTGACCATGGGACGGTCCGGATTCAAGTGATAGGCCGCGATGTCGTTGAGCAACGTGGGAAGGTTGCCCCAGCGGCGGTAGATGCTGGTCGGGTTTACGCCGGCGCGTTCGGCGATCATCGGGACGGTGACCCGCTCTCCGCATTTTTCTTGGATGAGGTCTTCAACGGCGGCGTGCACCCCGTGGATGACCGCCGCACTGCGTCCACCCGTCCGTCTCGCAGGCGTGCTCGTGGACATGAGATGCAGCCTAAAGCAAATGTTGCGGCCTTCGGCTTCTCGGAGCGGAGGTCGTGCGGCCGGGCTGTCGCATGTTCGCAAGATGTACAAAAGGCTTGCTTGGTAATTCCTACTCAACTAGTCTGCTGCCATGAAGGCGTTATCTCCCGTGAACGAGCGATGCGGCGTGGCACGGTCACTGGTCGTGCTCGGCGAGAGATGGACTCTGCTGATCGTCCGCGACGTAATGATGGGGATCACCCGGTTCAGCGATATCCGAGCGCGGTTAGAAGTCGCGCCCGATATCTTGTCCGATCGCCTTGCGAAGCTCATCGAATTAGGGGTGCTCGAGCGGCGCGTCTACAAGGCGGACGGTGCCCGCACGCGGGAGGACTATCAACTCACGCCGATTGGTCGACAACTCAGTGTGGTCCTGTGCGGGTTGCAGGATTGGGGCGACCGCAACGTGCCCAATGGACGTGCACCGTCTTGGCAATACATCGACGCGCGCTCGGGCGAACCGGTGAGGGTCGAATTCGTTGGCCCTGATGGCGTCGTCGAGACAGATCAGGTGACCATGCAAGTCCTCGAACCTGAAACCGACGCAGCGAGTGCGCTTGGAGCTTTGACCCCGACCGCCATCAAGCCGAGGGCAGCGGATGGCTGACCGGCTCAAGACCGGATCGGTCCGCCATTCCCCCGTTGGCGGGCCCATCCTCCCCTCACGTGGAGATAACCATGACATTCATTCTCGACCGAACATCGAGCCGGCACGGCATCCGAGCGGACATTGCCCGCTCGTGGCTGCTTGTCTCGGGTCTGCGACCCGACACGTTCGATGCGGCACACGACTCCGCGGCGGACCAAATCATTCTCGACATCGAGGATGCTGTCGATCCTGCGTTCAAAGCCGGTGCGCGGCGCGGCGTCGTTGACTGGTTCCTCGGCGGTGGGAGCGCCTGGGTGCGCATCAACGCGCGCAGCACCAGGTACTGGCGCGACGACGTCGCAGAGTTGGCCGGTGTCCCCGGCCTTGCCGGTGTGATGCTGGCCAAAACGGAATCTGTCATCGACGTTGAGGACACCGCGCAGCAACTGGGTGGGACAACGCCGGTTATCGCGCTCATCGAGTCCGCACTCGGCATCGAGAACGCCGTGACGATCGCCCAGAGTGGTGGCGTGTTCCGTCTGGCATTCGGCAGCGGCGACTACCGTCGCGACACCGGCGCAAGCGCGGACGATCTCGCGATGGCGTACCCGCGCTCCCGCCTTGTGGTTGCGAGTCGCATCGGGGAACTCCCCGGACCGATCGATGGTCCGACGGTCGTCGCCGGATACCCGGCCTTACGCCAGCAGTCCGAGCATGCGGTCGCATTGGGTCTCACCGGGAAGCTCTGCCTCCGTCTCGACCAGTTGCCGGTCGTGAACGAGGCGATCAGTCCGACAGCCGCGGACGTGCTCTGGGCCCGCACCTTCCTGGAGGACTTCGCCGCGAGCGGCGGAGTGGTTCGCGACGGAAGCGACCTGCCACGCTTGGCCCGCGCCCAGAAGATCCAGGGCCTGGCCCACGCGTTCGGAATCAGCCCGTCTTAGAATCCCGCAGAGCCAGCGCCCGAATGTGCCGCTGTTGGCCGCTGTCCTCCACGGCCGAGACGACATGCGCGCTGCCGCCCACAGAAAAGCTAGTTCGCGGCGCCGTGAGGCCACTTTTCGGGCAGTCTGTCGAGCGAGAGGAAATGGTCGACGATGACATCCACCGGGGAACGACAGGGCGTCAATCGCCCTCATTTCGACGCGTCGGGGCAACGTGACTGATGAGATGCGTTTGAAGGCCGAGGTGCGCGCGGCGTACCCGGATGGGGTGAACCTGAAACAATCTTCCCTGAGCGGGTTGTCTCAATCGAGAAGTGAGGTTGCAGTATATGCGTACTCTCGTTGTCGGAGCCGGTGCTGTCGGCGGATTCTTCGGTGGCTGCCTTGCCCAGTCCGGCGCTGACGTCACCTTCCTAGTCCGGCCCGGCCGGCACAACCAACTCGCCCAGAGCGGCATCCGCATCGCCGAAGCCGTTGGGAGCGAGGTCGCGATACCCGTATTGACGGTGACCGCGGCCGAACTAAGCGGCCCATACGATCTGGTGCTCTTGGCCACCAAGGGAACGGCCCTCGGAGCGGCTGTCAACGACATCGCTCCCGCCGTCGGTGCGGAAACCGTCATCCTGCCCCTGCTGAACGGAATGCGGCACCTTAACGTGCTTCAAACCCGATTCGGCGCTGGTCGTGTGCTCGGCGGCGTGTGCCTGGTTGCGACCGAGTTGCAACCGGATGGGGTCATCCGGCAGGTCGCGCCGGGGGCGAGCATCGCGTTCGGGGAGCTCGACGGCTCCGCGAGCGATCGGGTCCGTGCGGTCGAGGCGCTTTTCGCGCCTGCAGACTTCGAGTCGCGAGTGTCCGAGACGATCGTGCAGGAGATGTGGGAGAAGTGGTTCTTCATGGCCGCCGGCGGAAGTGCAACGATCCTCCTCGGCGGGCCAGCCGGAGCAATCCTCGCCGTCGAGGATGGCCCGGCGATCATCGAGCAGGTAATCGAGCAGGTCGCTGCGGTGATCGCGGCGGAGGGGCACCCGGTCCGGGCGCAGGCCCGTGCGCAGGTTGCGGCGGCGCTCACTACACCTGGCTCACGGTTCGCCACATCCTTGTATCGCGATTTCCGCGCCGGTCGTCGCACCGAGGTGGAGCCGATCCTCGGGGACCTCTATACCCGAGCGCTCGCTCACGCCCTCGACGCGACACTGCTCGGCGCGGCAACGGTCCGGCTCCGTGTTAGCGAGGCTGCAGCGTCCTGAGGATACAGTCGTCAAAGTCCGATAATCAGCGTGACAGTACCGCCTGGTGACTTCGGCCGTCAGGCAGGTTCACCCCGAGCCGAATCTGCGCGTCCGGACCGGGTCCGCCCTTGCGGAGAACGAGTGTCAACGGAGCACGGGGTCGCCGATTCCGGCGGTGAACTGCCGGACCTCCCGAAGTGTGGGGCTGGACTCCCAGTCGCCGGGGGTCATGCAGAGCATCGCTCCGCAGACGTTGGCGCGGTGGAGGCGTGCCGCGACCTCCGATCCGTCGAGGAGGCCGCTCAGGTACCCGGCGACGAAGGCGTCGCCGGCTCCGACCGTGTCGACGACGTCGACGACGAACCCCGGGGCCTCGACCGTCCGCGTCGCGAGCACGGCCGTGGCACCGTCGGCGCCGCGCTTGAGCACGACCTCGGCGGGTCGATGCGCGAGGAGGCGCTCGCACGCGGCCGCGGCATCCGTGCCCGGGTAGAGCAGTTCGAGCTCCTCCGTACCCCCGAACACGATGTCGGCCCGTTCGGCCACATCACGGAGCCACGGTCCCGCCACGGCCGGGGAAGCGAGAGAGGAACGGTAGTTGATGTCGAAGGTCACCACGACGCCGGCCGCGCGGGCGCGGTCGATCGCGACCGAGAGGGTCTCGCGGGCCGACTCGGAGATGAGCGCCGTGATGCCCGTGAGGTGCAGCAGATCGGCCTGTTCGATCCAGCCGTCGGGCAGATCGCAGGCCGACAGCCGCGATCCGGCCGAACCGGCTCGGTAGTAGAGCACGCGGGTCGACGCCGGGGTCGGACGCTCCTTGAGCATGAGCCCCGTTGGTGCGTCCGCATCCACGACGGCGCGCGCGTCGACCCCCTCCGCGCGGATCTCGCGCACGACGCGCTCCCCGAGCGAATCGTCGCCGACCCGACCGAGCCACGTGACGTCGAGGCCGAGCCTGCGCAGGGCGATCGCGACGTTGCTCTCGGCGCCGCCGATGCCGAGAGCGAGGTCGGACGCGTGCCGGAGGCTGCCGATGTCGCGGCTGCGCACGAGGGCCATGGTCTCGCCGAGCGTCGCGACCCGTCGGCGGTCGGACACGGTGGTCATGCCCTGCCGCCCGCGGCGACGGCGACGAACGCCCTGGCCCGCTCGCGCAGGGCGCCGAGGTCGCCGCCCTGGAACGCGTCGCCCAGCAGCGGGCCGCCGACGCTCACGGCCGCGGCACCGGCCGCGAGCCACTGCGAGGCAGTCTCGAGGTCGACGCCTCCGGACGGCACCACCTCGATGTCGGGGAACGGTCCGCGCAGGTCCTTGACGTATCCCGCACCGAGCCGTCCGGCAGGGAACACCTTGACGGCGGAGGCGCCGGCCGACCATGAGGCGAACAGCTCGGTCGGCGTGAACCCGCCGGGCACGAGCGGCACACCGGCCTCCACCGCCGCGGCGAGGAGCGCGGGAACCGTGATCGGGGTGACGAGGTAGCGGGCGCCCGCGTCCACCGCACGCCGGAGCTGGTCGGTGTCGGTCACGGTCCCGATCCCGATGTCGGCGTCGTCGCCGAAGCGCTCGACCAGCCTCGGGAGGTGCTCGATCGTCCCCGGTGTCGTGAGGGTCAGCTCGACGCTGCGGATGCCGGCGTCGATGAGCACCTTCAGCACGGGGTCGTAGTCCTCGGCGCTGCGGGCTCGCGCGACGACGATGAGTCGCGACTGCGCGGTCTTCTGCGGGAGCGAAAGCCGCGCGATGTCACCAGTCATGGACGGTCCCGTCCGTGAGCCGGTTCACGGGGAGGTAGGCCTTGGTGTACTCGAAGGCGGCCGCTGCGTCCTCGTCGAGCTCGACACCGAGCCCGGGCTGCTCCCCCGGGTGAAGGAAGCCGCGGTCGAACGTGAACGACGTCTGGAACACTTCCAGCGTCTGCTCGTTGTGCGGCATGTACTCCTGGATGCCGAAGTTGTGGATCGCGAGGTCGAGGTGGAGCGCCGCCGCCATCCCGACGGGCGAGATGTCGGTCGGACCGTGGATGCCGGACTTGATCCCGTAGATCGCGGCGAAGTCGAGCAGCTTCTTCATCGCGGTGATGCCGCCGGTGTGGGTGACGGCGGAGCGGACGTAGTCGATGAGGCGCTCGGTGATGAGCGTCTGGTAGTCGAAGACGGTGTTGAAGACCTCGCCGATCGCGAGCGGCGTCGTCGAGTGCTGGCGCACGAGGCGGAGCGCCGTCTGGTCCTCGCCCGGGGTGCAGTCCTCGAGCCAGAACAGGTCGTACGGCTCGATGTCCTTCGCGAAGCGCGCGGCCTCGATCGGCGTCATTCGATGGTGGCCGTCGTGGAGGATCCTCAGGTCGGTGCCGAAGTCCTCGCGGATCTTGGCGAAGATCCCCGGCATGTGGTTGAGGTAGTTGCGCGTGTCCCAGGTCTCTTCGCTCGGACGGCCGTTCTCGGCGCGCTTGGCCGGCTCGTAGTCGTAGCGGACGCCCGGTCCGGCCGCCGAGACGCCGTAGATCTGACCGAGCCCCGGCACGCCGGTCTGCACGCGCACGGCGGTGAAGCCGAGCTCCCGATAGCCCGTGATGGCGTTCGCGAGCGCGTCGTAATCGGTGCCGGAGGCGTGGGCGTAGACGCGGACTCCCGAGCGGCTCGCACCGCCGAGGAGCTGGTAGAGGGGCATCCCGGCCTTCTTGGCCTTGATGTCCCACAAGGCCATGTCGACCGCGGCGATGGCCGCCATGGTGACCGGTCCGCGCCGCCAGTAGGGGCCGCGGTAGAGGTACTGCCAGGTGTCCTCGATGCGGTCCTCGTCACGGCCGATGAGGGTCGAGGCGACGTGGTCCCTCAGGTAGGACGCGACCGAGAGCTCGCGTCCGTTGAGGGTGGCGTCGCCCCAGCCGACGATGCCGTCCGAGGTCGTGATCTTGAGGGTGACGAAGTTCCGTCCGGGGCTGGTGATGTTGATGTCGACCTGGTCGATGGTCACTGATCGTCCTTCCTTGTCACATCGCGGCGCGCGGGTCGGTGAGGTCGCGCCCCGTCCACTCGGGCGCCACGACCGCGGCGACCAGTGCACACACGGTGTAGATGCCGAGCAGTACCATCACCGGGATGATGCTGCCGGTCGTCGCGGCGACCCAGGCCGCAGCGATGATCGGGCCGATGCCGGTGGCGATGATGGCGGCGATCTCGCGCACGATGGCCGTCAGCGTGTAGCGGTTCCGCGCTCCGAAGATCTCGGGGATCGAGATGTTCTCCATGGATGCGAGGCCCAGGACCGAGACGTTGTGGATCACGGCGTAGCCGACGAAGATCCAGCCGACCTCCTTCGTGTTGATCGCGAGCATCGTCGGGATGATCAGCACGAGCGAGAGCGACGTCATGATGATGTACATCCGCCGTCGGCCGAACAGGTCGCCGAGCCAGCCGACGAGCGGGATCGTGCCGAAGCCGATGAGCGAGGAGACGATCACGATCTCGGGGCCGACGCCCTTCTGGACGGCGAGCGTGATCGTGATGAAGGAGATCATGTAGGTCTGGATCAGACCCGAGTTGCCGGCCTGGCCGAAGCGGAGGAAGAACGACACGAGCGTCGCCTTGACGGGCTTCTTCCGCAGCGCCTCGAGCGCGCGGAGGTCGTTGCTCTTGGTCGCGAGGTCGACCATCTCGTCGCGTGAGAGCGCCTTGCCGTCGACGACGTCGGTGCGCTCCTCGAAGACGGGGCTCTCCTTGAGGCGGAAGCGCACCCAGACGGCGAACACCATCACGATGGAGCTCGCGATGAAGGGGATCCGCCAGCCCCAGGCGATGACGTCGTCCTCCATCATGACGGCGAGGAGGAGCGCCCAGATCGCCGAGGCGAAGAGCGTGCCGCAGTTCGTGCCGAGCGCGACGAGGGAGGCGATGATGCCGCGGCGACGCGCGGGAGCGTACTCGGCGAGCATGACGCCGGCACCCGAGATCTCCGCGCCGGCGCCGAAGCCCTGCGCGAGACGCAGCACGACGAGCATGATCGGCGCCAGGATGCCGGCCTGCGCGTAGGTGGGCAGGAAGCCGATGAGCGTCGTCGCGAGCCCCATGAGCAGGATCGTGTAGAACAGGACCCTGCGGCGGCCGACCTTGTCGCCCATCCGGCCGAAGTACCAGGCGCCGAGCGGACGCGCGATGTAGCCGACGCCGTAGGTCGCCATGGCGAGGACGACGGCCATGCCGGGCTCCTCTCCGGCGAAGAAGAGCTGGCTGAAGACGAGCGCGGCGGCCAGGGAGTAGAGCTGGAAGTCCATGAACTCCAGCGCGGTGCCCAGCCAGCCTGAGACCGCGGCCCGGACGAGGTCGCCGGTCGATCTCTCGACCGTCTGCGGCGCCGCGGAGGCGTCCACACCGGGGACGTTGGAAGTGCTCATCGTTACTCCTTCGTAAATGAGTGGGGGGAGGTGGAGGTGGAGGGTCAGAGACGCAGGAGGACCTTGGCCGACGCGGACGAATCGCGCGCGACTCGGAAGGCGTCGACGGCGTCAGCGGCGTCGATGGTGTGAGAGATGACGGAATCGAGGGTGTCCGACTCGGCGAGCATCGCGACGGCGTCGTCGATCTCGGTCGAGAAGCGGAATGCGCCGCGGAGCGTCAGCTCCTTGGCGAGCATCGGCGCGAGGTTGACGCCGATCTCGGCGTCGGCGAGCATCCCGACCTGCACGACGGTTCCGGCCCTGCGGGCCGCGCGGACGGCCTGGGTGACCGACACGGGGACGCCGGAGCACTCGAAGACGACGTCGTACGACTCGTCCGCGATGGAGTCGCGGCCGACGAGCACGAGCTCGCTCGCGCCCAGCGCCGTGGCGCGATCGAGGGGCTCGGTGCGCACGTCGCTCGCGCCGACGGTGGCAGCGCCCGCGTGCACGGCCGCCGAGACGACGAGCAGCCCGATGGGGCCGGCGCCGATGACGAGCACGCGCTTGCCGCTGACGTCGCCCGCCAGGTTCACGGCGTGCAGGGCGACGGCGAGCGGCTCTGCGAGCGCCGCGCGCTCTAGCGGAAGGCCCTCGGGGAGAACTCGGATCATGTGCTCTTCGACGATGAGGTACTCCGCGGCGCCGCCCTGGCGATGCGGCATGGTGGCGGCGCTGCCGAAGTAGTCGCCACCGGGCCGCAGGTGCGGCCTGTCCTCGAGACCGGGCACGTCGGCGCCGTAGCGGGCCGGGTGAACCGTCACGGGTGTCCCGGCGGCGAGGCGCCCCGACGGGTCGAGGTCGACGACGGCCGAGAACTCATGGCCGGGGGTCAGCGGCTCCCGGATGGTGTACTCGCCGTTCGCGCCGTGGAAGTAGTAGTGCAGATCGGAACCGCAGATGCCGACGTACCGGACGCGGAGTCGCACCTCGCCGGACGCGGGCTGAGGCACCTCGCGGTCCTCCCAGCGGATGTCTTCCCTGCCGTGGATGGCGAGCGCCTTCATCGTCGCGCCTTCCTCGTGATCGTGGGTCGGGTTCACCGTGCTCATGCCGGGACCTCCGATGCTCGTGACCGCATGTCGGTCTCCGCCGCCGTGACGCTCTCGGTAATCGCCGCCGAGACGCCGTCACGGCCGATCGTGTCGACAAGCTCGCCGACGCGCTCGATGAACGCCGGGCGGTTCGCGAGGTCGGCACCGAAGAGCCGGAGGTCCGTGATCGAGGCCTCGGCCAGGTCGGCCCCGGTGCGTGCCGCCCTGGCGAGCGGGATCAGCCGCTCGCGGGCGGCATCCTTCATCGCGGCCGCGAAGGGACCGGGATCGAATCCGGGCCGGGGCGCGATGCAGGAGAGGTAGGCGGCCACGGTGAGGGCGATCATGTGCGGCATCTCGCCGCGGTCGAGCAGCCGGAGCGCCGGCTCGGGGATGCGCTGACGCAGTTTGACGGAGCCGTCCGTGCCGACCTGGCTCGTCTTGTGCCCGAGTGCGGTGTTGCCCCATCGGAGGAACAGCTGGCGCTCGTACTCCGCGATGTCGACACCCGACGGGACCTGGATCGACGGCGTGTACTCGTGGGCGAGCACCGCGCGCGCTGCACGCTCGGTCGCCGGCCGGCCGACGGCGTCCGGAATCGTCTCGGCGTTCTGCAGCGCACCCAGGTAGGCGATCAGCGAGTGCGTTCCGTTGAGGAGCCGCACCTTCATGTCCTCGTAGCGGCCGACCTCCGTGCTGAAGACCGCTCCCCCGGCTTCCCACGCGGGCCGTCCTGCGGCGAAGTCGTCCTCGATCGCCCACATCGTGAAGGGTTCGGCGGGGACGGGGATCTCATCCCACACACCGAGGAGCGACGACACCTCGCTGCGGAGGGCAGGCGTCGTGGAGGGGACGATGCGGTCGACCATGCTCGAGGGGAACGAGACCGAGGACTCGAGGAAGGCGAGTGCTTCGGCGGCCTCGGTGGCGGGCAGCGCCTCCAGGAACTCGCGGACGAGAGCCTTCGTGCGGGCGCCGTTGGCCGCGAGGTTGTCGCAGCTGAGCACCGTCAGAGGCGCTCCGGATGCCGCGGCCCGCCGCTGGATGCCGCGCGCGAGCTGTCCGATGGTCGAACGAGATTGGCCCCCGCGCAGGTCGGAGACGATGGTCGGGTCGGCAGTGTCGAGGTGACCCGTCGCGGGCGAGGAGCTGTAGCCGTTCTCGGTGACCGTGAGCGTGACAATGCGGATACCGGGGTCGGCGATGCTCTCGACGACGCGCTGGGGCTCATCCGCCGCGACGAAGGCGTCGGTATGCACGCCCGGGATGCTCAGCGACATTCCCTCGGGCGAGATCGTCGCGACCGAGGAGAGGAGATCCTGTGCGCGCATCGCATCGACGACGGTCCGCGATCGCGAGGCGACGCCCACGATGCCCCAGTCACCGCCGTCGGCCGCGACGGCCGCGGCCGTGTAGACCGCCTGGTGCGCGCGGTGGAAACTGCCGAGGCCCAGGTGGAGGATCCCCGCACGGGCGGGGGTCCTGGGGACATGGACAGCGCCGTGGTGCGACCGCGACAGGCGCTGCGGAGTGCCGCTCACGAGTGCACCCCGGTTCGAGGTGCCCGTCGGCGGGTCCTGGGATCTTCGATGATCGGCATGGAAAAGAGTGTGAATGACTTGTACAAAATTGTCAAGACGCATTCCATGTTGCAGGATGAGCCATGATGGAACAACTGTTCCCGCGACACCGGAGAGGCGGCAATGGGTGCGACGCTGACTGACGTGGCGCGACGCGCGGGCGTCTCGATCGCCACGGCATCCCGCGCTTTCGGAGAACCCGATCGCCTCGCGACCGCGACGCGAGACCGGGTGCTCCAGGCCGCCAACGACCTCGGTTACGACAGCCCGCAGGTGGCGACCGCCACCCGCTCGTTCGGCGTCGTCGTGCCGGACGTCGCCAACCCCGTCTATGCGACGCTCCTCAAAGCCATCCACTCCCAGGCGTGGCACGGCCGTCACCGCACCGTGCTTTTCGACACCGACGAGGATCGTTGGCGGGAGCGCGAGCAGATCGAACAGGCGCGCAAGCTCGACGGCATGCTGCTGTGCTCACCCCGGCTGCCGGACGACGAGGTGCTTACGCTCGCCGGAGACACCCCCTTCGTCATCGTCAACCGCCTCATCGAGGGCGCCCCCTGCGTGCTCATGGACATGGAGAACGGGCCGCAGCAGGCGGTCGAGCACCTCGCCGCACTCGGCCACACGCACATCGCCTACGCGGCCGGACCGACAGGATCCTGGGCCGACGGCCAGCGCGCCGCGACGATCACGAAGGCCTGCGAGCGGTTCGGCATCCGCCTCACGCACCTGAGCCACCAGGCTGCGTCGATCGAAGGCGGGCGGGCCGCAGCCGCGCCCGTGATCGCAAGCGGGGCGACCGCCGTCATCGCCTACAACGACCTCGTCGCGCTCGGCCTCGAAGCCGGCATGTCGGACATGGGCAAGTCCTGCCCGGCCGACATCAGCATCATAGGAATCGACGACATCGACATGGCGAGCGCCGTGAAGCCTGGGCTGAGCACGGTCAAGATGCCGATCGAGCGATGTGGCGCGCTTGCCGTCGAGCTCCTGCTTCAGGTCTTGGCCGGTGCCACGCACGCGGAAGCCACAACGCTCGGCTCGCAACTTATCGTCCGAGGAACGACAGCTGGCCCTTCACGCTGAGCGCGCAAGTCGCGCAAATCCGGCGTCGAGCCAACCTGCAAGTAAGGCTGGCGCATTCGCGCGGATGCAGGGGGTCGCTCTCCTCCTGCTGTGTTGACCTATAGTGACCTGGCCAACACATCCGCGCGGGCAGCCTATAGCACGAGTTGATGAACGTGCGCGTCTCTCCCCTTGACGACAATCCATGCGGTGCCGGAACTTCCGTTCGTTGCGCCGACAGCACCGGCCAAGTTATCGCTTCCGAACTCGGTTCGCTTCGTCCATCCCTCCCCAGCTGGAGCTGGAGCTGGAGCTGGAGCTGGAGGTGTGCCATGTGGTTTGCCACAGCGTGTAGTCGCTGGCTCGGACGAACAGGTAAATGCCGCCACTGGTGGCGAGCAAGGTAGGGCTGCCGCTGACGATGCCGCCGACCGGCGAGCGGCAGGAAAGGGCCCTCGGCGGTCGAGCCGCCACGTTTACAGACAGTCAGATCCATTCGGCGATCCGGGAACCCCTACCGGAGCTGGCTCCTTTCTGACTCGGGGGCGAAGGGCGGTTTCGAGCAGGGCTGATCCAGTCGAGCCAATGGCAGCTCGAGCAGATGCGCGGAGAGGGTCTTACCGTGCGGGTCAGCCGAAGCCGAGCGGGTAACTCCCCCGTCGAGCCGGTGCGGAATCACGAGCGAGAACGCGGAGAGCGCCGGTACTGACCGCACCAGGATGGTCGAGGCGTCGACGTGGAAGTGTTCGGCCAGGCGATCCGGTGACACGGCCGCGTTGACGGCGTCGTAGTCGGCAGGGTCATAGGGCGCGAGAACGATGATCGACGAGTCGCCCTTGTCGCCTGCACGGGCATGAGCGATATCGCCCAGGCGGTGGATCGCCGTCACGAGAGCAACACCCTGGTGGCGACGGCTTGGCGATCGATGAGGGTGGATACGATCCCGATGGTCTCCTTGATGGACGTGGTCACGCCACCGCCTCCGAACGGCCCGTTGGTATAGAGGGACTCGACTTCGTCGCACAGGAGGACGGCCCGGACGCGATCGAAAGTTCGGACCGACATCCGGAGGCGCACTTCCGACGGATGAGCTCTGGCACCCGTCCACCAGGGGCGGGTCGCGTCGAGACCGACGAAGCTGACGCTGAGATCGACGGGGTCCAGACCGTACACACGCTCCCACCGCTCGCACACAATGGACGCAGCTAATTCTCCGCGCTCGACGCAGTCGGCTCCGGAGTAGGCGATCTCCGCTACGGCGAGGAAGCCGTCCCGGACGCCCACGCTGACTTTGAGGGTCTCCGGGCGTCCCGCCGGGCGGACGCCGGCCACGTGGACGAGGTCGTCAGCCAGCTCGTCGATGGTTACGGCACTGAAGTCCATCGTCACATCCGGGGTCTTGTAGGCGGAGGGCTCGTCAATCTCGTAGAAGAGCTGCTCCAGCACTGTCCGTCGGTCGATCATCCCCCCGGTGCCCGGGAGCTTGGAGTACACAGCTGAGCCGTCGGAGGACACCTCCGCGACCGGGAACCCGATGTTCCACGCGTCCATCACTTGCTTCCGACGCGTATCGGAGAAATAGCCGCCGGTGAGCTGGCCGGCGCACTCGAGTAGATGGCCGACGAGGCTCGCGTTCGCGACAGCATCGAGATCGTCTAGCGACCACCCGAAGTGGTGGGCGATCGGAGCGACGAAGAGCGCAGCATCCGAGCAGCGGCCTGCAACGACGACGTCGGCGCCATGAGCGAGTGCACTCATCAGCGGCTCGGCGCCGATGTATGCGTTGGCGGAGATGACGCGATCGCGGATGTCCCACAGAGTGTCGTCTGTACCAAGGATGCGTGCCGACTTCAGATCGAGGGTGTCGAGCACGTCGTCGCCGACCACCGCCGCGACGACGCCATCTAGCCCGAGTTCGTCGAGCAGGTCTCGCGTCGCGGCAGCTGCGGCGACTGGGTCCGCAGCGCCGGCGTTCGTCGTCACGACAGCACGCGACGGTAGCAGGAAGGGCAGAGTCCCGGCCAGACGTCGGAGGATGCGCGAGTCGAACCCTGTTCCCGTGCCCTCACGGCGCGCCTGTTGGGCGACCCCGATGGTGCGCTCCGCGAGGCACTCGAACGCCATCGCGTCCAGTGCGCCATCGCGCGCAAGTTCCTCGGCCGGCTGCAGGCGGTCGCCCGCGAACCCGGCTCCAACCCCCATCCGGAAGGTGCTCGTGCTTTTCTCGATCACGGTCGATCGACCCCTTCCCAGCGCTGCAGCATCGACGCGAACTCGCCTTTCGCCGCGTGTCGCGTCGCGCTGAGGCGCATGATCTCGCCCTCCGGCGAACGGAACGGCGCCCAGTCGGGCTCCTCCCCACGAGTGAAACGGCCCGCGGTGCCACGCACCACAGCGCTCCCCGGCGTGAGCGGATCATCGTCGGACAGGTTGCCGAAGAACACACGCGGCGGGATGTCGTGTGACGCGTTCGAGCCGTCGGGCCCGTCGATCTGCGCGAGCCAGGCGCGTCCCCCTGCCGCGTTCTGAGCGAGCGCCGTGCGGGCTGCCGGGAGCCGGTAGATGAAGTCGGTGAGGATACTCTCACGTTTCTCGCCGGGGTCGCCGTCATAGCCGTCCACGATGGAAGCCGGGTCCGGCGCATGCCAACCGGCGATCTCGCGGACGATGGCGCCTTCGTCCGCGGGAACGAACTCAGGGTCCGGTCCACGTAGGCTCGCCACCTCGGCACCGGCGACGATGAGGAGCAGCGGGATATCGACGGCCTCTCCGCGAGCGATGATGTCTTGGGGATGTGCGGAGAGCACAGGCTCGGGCGCTCCGATGTCCAGTACGACACCGAGCGCATCGGGGACGGGGGCGTTCCGCGCGCCGATTTCGTTGGATCCGACGGAACGCTGCGCAGCGATGATGTCCTGCGCACTGAGCGCGAGCAGGTCGGTTCCCGAGCCGGCTCCGGCTGCGCGCAGCAGCTGATCGCCGAGCTGCTCCGCCCGGCGCCGGGGGACGATTCGGGAGGCGCCGCCGGAGATCAGCACCAGCCGCGCGAACGATCGCCGCGCCTCCGGTACCGCCAGCAGCGCAGCGGCGAGGAAGGCGCCGGAGCTTTGGCCGGCCACAGTGAGTTGCGCGGCGTTGCCGCCGAACGCGGCGATGTTCTCCTGTACCCAGGCGAGCGCGGCCACGACGTCCCGGAGTCCGAGGTTCGACGCCTCAGGCAGGCCCCGGTGTGTGAGTGACGCGAACCCCAGCGCCCCTGTGCGGTGATTCGCCGAAACGACGACGAGTCCCTCTTCCGCGGCAAGTCGGGCGCCGTCGAAGGTGGGCACTGCCGAGGAACCGCCGGCGAAGCCGCCTCCGTAGATCCAGAACAGAACGGGCCGTTCGCTCGCCCCCTCGGGTGTCCAGACGTTGAGCGTCAGGCAGTCCTCGGAGAGCGGCAGTCCCTGCGTGTACGGAGAGCGCTCCTGCATCGGAGAATCGCCGAACCGATCGGCGAGAAGAGGCCGGTCCCAGCCGGAATGCGGCTGCGGGGCACGGAATCGGAGATGCCCGACCGGCGGCCGGGCGAAGGGTACGCCGAGGAACGCGGTCACACCGCGACCGGCGTCGACGCCGATGATCTTCCCGGCGGAGGAATCGACGAGACTCTCAGCGCTCACGGGCAAGACTCCCTTCCGCTTGCCGCTCCCGCACGTCGGGAAGACTCGGGATGGCGTCCAGCAGCCGACGCGTGTACTCCGTCCGCGGGGAACGATAGATAGCGTCCCGGTCGCCCTCCTCGACGAGGTCGCCGAGAAGCATCACACCGATGTGGTCGCTGATGAATTCGACGACCGAGAGGTTGTGCGAGATGAAGAGGTATGTGAGTCCGAGCTCGTCCTGGAGGTCCTTGAGCAGGTTGAGCACCTGTGCCTGCACGGAGACGTCGAGAGCCGAGACGGGCTCGTCGGCCACGATGAGGCGCGGCTCGAGGGCCAGCGCACGGGCTATCATGATGCGCTGCCGCTGTCCTCCGGAGAACTCGACCGGCTTGCGCTCGAGCGCAGATGACGGCAGTCCCACGCGGTCGAGCAGAGCGGCAGCGCGTCGTCGCCGGTCGGCGACCGTGTGGAGCCGGTGCACCGCCCACGGTTCGGAGATGAGTTGAAGGACGCTCATCCGCGGGTTGAGGGCACCGTACGGGTCCTGGAAGATCATCTGGACGTCGCGCCGGAACGCCAGAAGCTCTCGGCCGCGGAGTCCTGTCGTGTCACGGCCGTCGAAACGGATGGTCCCGCTGGTGGGCGTGGTGAGATGAGCGACCATGCGCGCGACGGTGGTCTTGCCCGACCCGGACTCGCCCACGAGACCGTAGGAGGCCCCCGCTTCAATCGAGAGCGAAACGCCCTTGACGGCCTGGAAGGTCTGCCGGCGGAAGGGTGGTCCGACCACGAAATCCTTCGTGACCTGATCGATCTCGAGCAGTGCGCTCACGCGGCCACCTCCTCGACGGTCTCACGGATCCACCGGTCGGGGCCGATCTGCCGCATCGTGGTCCGTGGCCACTTCCCAGGGTCGACCTCGCGCAGGTCGCGCAGCCACGGCGCAGTGCTGGTGATCGACGGGAGCCGACGGCGGGTGTCGCCGAGTCGCGGCGACGCTTCGAGCAGTGCCGTGGTGTATGGATGTGCGGGATCTGCCATCACCTCGGCGGTCCGTCCGCTCTCGACGATCTCTCCCGCGTACATGACGGCGAGGCTCTCGCAGGTCTCGGCGACCACTCCGAGGTCGTGGGTGATCATCATCAGGCTCAGGCCCAGCCGCTGCTGCAGGCCGCGGAGCAGGTCCAGGACCTGCTTCTGCAGGGTCACGTCGAGCGCCGTGGTGGGCTCATCGGCGATCAGCAGTTCGGGCTCGCAGGAGATGGCCATCGCGATCATCACCCGCTGCCGCATCCCGCCGGAGAGCTGGCCGATCCGGTTCCCCAGGATGTCGCGCGACTGGGTGAGCCCGACCAGCTCGAGGAGTTCGCGAGCCCGTTCCCGGCGCTGGACGCGGGAGAGGTCGGTGTGGGCGCGCAGTCCCTCGGTCAGCTGAACCCCGATCGGGAGGACAGGGTGCAGCGCGGACATCGGTTCCTGGAAGATGAATCCGATCGAGGAGCCGGCGAGGGCGCGGCGGCGTGCCGGTGGCATCCCGATCAGCTGCTCCCCCCGGAATCGCGCGGAACCGGATGGTGTCAGATTGTCAGCGAGCAGTCCGGCGATAGCGAGGGCTGTCAGGGTCTTGCCGCTGCCCGACTCGCCCACCAGGGCGAGAGTGGAGGCGCGCCCCAGCCGGAACCCGACGTCCCGGACGGCGGGGTAGGCGCCGTCCGAGCGGCGGGCGGTCACCGTGAGTCCTTCGACCGCCAGAGTCGGTTCGTTCTCTGTCACTGTGATTTCGCTCCGTACTGGACTCGAGGATCGACGACGGCGTAGAGGATGTCGATCACCAGGTTGACGAGGATGATCGTGATGCCGCTGAACAGGACGATGCCTTGGATGAGGTTGTAGTCGCGGTTCGACACCGCGTTGAACATGAGCTGCCCGATCCCGGGTATCCCGAAGATGTTCTCCACGACGACGCTGCCGGAGATGAGGCTCGCGGCGAGGAGGCCGACGACCGTGAGAACGGGGAGGGCTGCGAGGCGGGAAACGTGGATCCCGGTGATGCGCGCCTGCCGCACGCCGAGCGAACGTGCCGTTACGACGAACGGCTCGCCGATGACGTCGAGGAGGGACCCGCGCGTGATCCGGCTGACGAACCCCACCTCGGCGAGCCCGAGTGCCAATGAAGGGAGGATGAGCGACTGCAGATGGGGGCCGAAGCCCCCCGATGCGGGTACGTAACCGCCGACCGGGAACCAGCGCAGCGAGACAGCGAACACGATGATCAGTACGAGCGCGATGAAGTAATTGGGGAGCGAGATCCCGAGGATCCCGAGGTTCGTCGCCGCGCGGCCGGCGAATCGGCGCCGCCGGAAAGCGGCAATCGCCCCCAGCACGATGCCGAACACCAGCGCCCACACCAGCGCGAGCGCGGATAGCTCCAGCGTGACGGCGGCGTAGCCGGGCAGGACGGAGAGCACCGGGCGCTGCAGGAAGGAGCTCGTCCCGAGGTTCAGTGTCACGATGTCGCCGAGGAAGTGCCCGAACTGGACGATCAATGGCTCATCGAGTCCCATCTGCTGGCGCAGCGAAGCCACTTGGGCGGCTGTTGCCTGGTCTCCGAGGATGATTGACGCAGGGTCGCCCGGCGCCAGCCGGATAAGCAGGAAGACCAGGATGAGCGGAACGAGCACGGTCGGGAGCAGGGCGAGCAGGCGTTGGAACAGGTACCACAGCATGGGTCAGTGCTCCGTCATCCGCGGGTCGAGGAGGTCGCGCACGTCGTCGATGAGGACGTTGGTCGCCAGCACAGTGCCGACCAGGGCGGCTCCAGGGAATGCCCACATCCACCAGGCTGTGGCCAGGTAGCTGCGCGAGGCGGCGAGGCTGGCGCCCCAGCTCGGCACGTCGGGCGGCAGCCCGGCGCCGATGAAGCTGAGCGCCGACTCCACGAGAATGGCGACCGTGAAGACGATGGCGCCCTGCACCAGGATGGGAGTCATGCAGGCAGGCAGCACGTAGCGGAGGAGGATACGGGTCCGCCCGGCGCCCGCCGCACGAGCGGCATCGAGCATGGGCAGCTCGGCGACCACCAGCGCCGTGCTCCGAACCACCCGCGTCACGCCGGGGAACAGCACGATCATCAGACACAGATTCACCGTGAACAGGCCGGGGCCGAGGATCGCTACCATGGCGAGGGCGAGCACCAGGATCGGGAACGACATGACGCCGTCGACGATCCGCATGACGATCAGATCGAACCATCGCGACATGCTCGCCAGGAGCGCGACGGCGGTCCCGAGGATCGTCGCGCCCAGCCCGCTGACAACGCCGACCAGGAGTGACGAGCGCGCTCCGTAGACGACCTGGGCCAGAACGTCCCGGCCGTAGTTGTCCGTTCCGAACCAGTGCTGCGACGATGGCGGCTGCAGCCGGGCGGAGCCGACGAACGCATTCGGGTCGCCGACCAGCAGGGGGCCGAAGAGGGCACCGGTCACGACCAGCAAGAGGAAACACACGGCCACCACGGCGGGCGGACGCCCGGCCAACCGTCGCCATAGGGACCGCGACCGGGGCCGGGCGACGTCCGGCGCGGTTCCGGACGTCGTCACTGTGCTCGTACTCATCGGATCCGCTCCGGCCCGCCTACTTGGAGGACTTCCAGTAGTTGAAGTAGAGCTGGTTGCTCGCGTTCGCCAGACCGTCCAGCGTGTGGACGTTCTTGGCGACCGCGATCGTCCCTCCCGACACGGTCCCGAACTTGAGGAAGGGCACATCGGTGTAGATCAGGGTCTGGAGTTTGCCCCAGGCCACCTCTCGGTCCGCCGCCTTCGGCGAATTGGACAGGGTCGCGAGTAGCGCATCGCGCTCGGTGCTCTTCCAGCCCCCGGGGAAGGTGCTCTGAAGGTAGGGCAGCAGGAGCGGGTCGGCGTATGTAGGGATCGCCGAGGAGAAGATGTCGTACTTCGTCGGGTCTGTGCGGCGGGCGATGATCGTCGCCTGGTCGACCACCTGGAGGTCGATGTTGAAGCCCAGCTTCTTGAGCTGCTGCTGCGCGGGCACGGCGGGGCCGTACCAGGTCGGGTCGTCCTGCGTCGTGTACCAGGTGATCGGCTGGCCCTGGTATCCGGCCTCCTTGAGCAACTTCTTCACTGTTGCTGCGTCGTGGGCGTTGTACATCCCTTTGGTGCCGGCCTCCGTGTGCCAGGTCTTGTTGTCCTTGGTGAAGATGCTTCCATCCACGTCGAAGTTGGCCGGATCTCCGAAGCCCGCCGCCATGATGTCGGTCATGTTCAGCGCGGCCTGGAAGGCCTGGCGCATCTTCTCGTTCGCCATCACACCGCTGACCTTGTTGAAGACGACCGTCGGGCTCGACTGCTTCGCCATCAGAGAGGCGGTCACAGCAGGGTTGGCCTTGGCGGTGTTGTAGTCGTCGAGGGTGCCGGCCGCCCAGTCGACCAGGCCGGTCTGGACCGCCTGCATGCGGGTGGAGTCGGTCGGGATGGGCTTGAACACGATGGAGTCCAGGTAAGCGTGCTTCGCACCGGTCGCGCCGCTGGATGCGTCTGTGCGCGAGGTGTAACCCGACCACTTCTTGAGCGTGATCTGCTGACCTGCGACGTTGGACGAAACCTGGTACGGACCGGTGCAGTCCAGCGTCGGCAGTGCCTCGGTGGCCGCCCGTCCCCCGACAACCGACGCGGGCATGATGTACGCGGTCGTCAGCAGCGTTGGCACGAGCAGGCTTGGCGCCGTGAGCTTCAGCGTCACCGTATCCGTCGACGTGGCCTCAACCGAAGCGAGCAGCGACTTGAGGATCGACCCGTTGCCCGGTGTCTGCTCATAGCGAGTCAGGCTGGCGATGACATCCTGGGCGGTCAGCGGCTGGCCGTCCTGGAACTTCACCCCGCTCCGGAGCTTGATCACGTACGTCTGCTTGCCGTCGTAGTCGGAGCTTTCCGCCAGCACCGGCTTGACGCCGAACGAGGTGTCGACGTCGAACAGCGGTTCGCACACGTTTCGGGCCACGATCCAGTTGGCCTGGAGCGATGTGGCGTAGGGATCGATCACCGCCGGGAGGGCGGAGACGGCCACCGTCAGCGTACCGCCGGAAACCGGTTTTGCCGACGCGGCCCCGAAGTCGGAGGGCGCGGGGGTCGAGGTGGGGCTGGTGCAGCCGGTTACAAGCATGGCGGCGGCGGCACCGACTGCCGCGAGAGGAATGATCCGCCGGCTGCGTCGGTATCGCGTCAGGTGAGTCTTCATTGCTTCTCCTG
The DNA here is from genome assembly GCF_031456835.1 of Leifsonia shinshuensis. NCBI lineage: Bacteria > Bacillati > Actinomycetota > Actinomycetes > Micrococcales > Microbacteriaceae > Leifsonia > Leifsonia shinshuensis. The sequence continues at coordinate 3,282,393 of NZ_JAVDVK010000001.1, read as the reverse complement.
TCTGTAGGCATCGTCGCCTCTTCGACGCATTGAATACGTCGTAGCCATTGGATACAGTACATCCAGCCACTAGGATCGTGTCAACATCGGTCGGCCTCAGGGTCGCCGGGCGCGCGAGCAAAGGAGTTCCGCAGATGTCACCAGAAGCGATAGCCGAGCTGATTCGCCGAGCTATTCGCGAGAAGGTCTTCGCCCCTGGGATCCCGCTGGTGCAGGAGGACCTCGCCCAGCGATTCGGCGTCAGCCGCAGTCCCGTCCGCGAGGCGCTCCGCATCCTCGGGACCGAGGGTCTGGTGGTCATCCAACCCGGCGAGGGCGCGACGGTGAGGCGGCTGTCGCGGGCCGACCTCGAGGAGATCTACGATCTCCGGCTCGCGCTGGAGCCGCTCATCGCCTCGGCCGTCATCTCCGAGGCCCGGGGTCGTGACATCGCCCAGCTCGCATCGCTGGTGGAGACGATGGCCGACACCGAACGGCTCGACCAGTGGATGCGCGCGAACTTCGAGTTCCATCAGCGGATGTACCAGATCACCGGCCTGAGCCGAACGGAGGGCATCCTGTCCGGTCTGCTGAGCGCGGTGCAGCCGTACTCGCAGGAGAACATCGGGCAGCTCGGCGGCCGACACGCCGCCGATTCGGAGCACCGCGGCATGATCGAGGCCATCCGCACAGGCGACCAGGCAACCCTGGCCGCGCTGATCATCGCGCACCTGCAGGCCGCACGGGATCGCTTGGCGGAGGCGTACGAAGCCGTCGAAACACCCGACCCGCTTCGCGCGCTACGCCCCGCTCGATGACGTGGACTGGCATGGACAAGACATATGGATCTGCGGCCGACGCGGTCGCGGACATTCCCGACGGCGCCACCCTCGCGGTCGGCGGTTTCGGTCTATCAGGAGTGCCGGTCACGACGATCCGCGCGTTGCTCGAACGCGGCGTGAGCGGTCTCGAGGTGGTCAGCAACAACTGCGGCGTGGACGGCTGGGGCCTGGGTGAGCTGCTCGCGGCCGGGCGTATCCGCCGAGTGATCGCCAGCTACATCGGCGAGAACAAGGAGTTCGCCCGCCAGTACCTCGGTGGCGAGGTGGAGGTGGAGCTCACGCCGCAGGGGACACTCGCCGAGCGCCTGAGGGCGGGCGGCGTCGGCATCCCCGCGTTCTTCACGGCCACCGGCGCGGGCACGGCCGTGTCGGACGGCGGGATGCCTAACCGGTACGCTCCGGACGGCTCCGTCGCGGAGGAGAGCGCGCCTAAGGAGCTGCGACCGTTCGACGTCTTCGGATCGGTGCGCGAATACGTGCTGGAGACCGCCATCCGCACCGATTTCGGGCTCGTGCGCGCCGCGGTCGGCGACCGCCATGGCAACCTCCGCTTCGAGAAGTCGACCCGCAATTTCAACCCGCTGGCCGGGATGGCCGGTCGGGTGACCATCGCCGAGGTGGACCAACTGGTCGAGCCGGGAGTGCTCGGCCCGGACGACATCCACCTTCCGGGCATCTACGTGGACCGCGTCATCGCCCTCACCCCGGAGCAGTCCGCGGACCTTCCGATCGAGAAGGTCACTGTCCGTCCCCGATCCGAGGGAGCCTGACATGGCACGCAGCCGCGACGAGATGGCCGCCCGCGCAGCCCGGGAGCTGGAGGACGGCACGTACGTCAACCTGGGCATCGGCCTGCCCACGCTCATCCCGAACCACCTGCCGGAAGACGTGCATGTCGTGTTGCATTCCGAGAACGGCATACTCGGTGTCGGCCCCTATCCGTGGGAGGGCGAGGAGGATCCGAAGCTGATCAACGCGGGCAAGGAGACGGTCACGGTCCTTCCGGGCGCGAGCTACTTCGACTCGGCCACCTCGTTCGGGATGATCCGCGGTGGCCGCATCGCCACCGCCGTGCTCGGCGCCATGCAGGTGTCGGCGGGCGGCGACATCGCGAACTGGGCTGTGCCCGGAAAGATGGTCAAGGGGATGGGCGGGGCCATGGACCTCGTCAACGGCGCCGAGCGCGTCATCGTGGTGATGGAGCACGTCGCCAAGGACGGTTCGCCCAAGCTCGTCGAGCAGTGCACGCTCCCGCTCACGGGGCGCGGGTGCGTCGACCGGATCATCACCGACCTCGCGGTCATCGATGTCACACCTGAGGGCCTCGTCCTCCGCGAGCTCGGCCCTGACGTCACGACTGAACAGGTGCTCGCCGCCACCGATGCGCCCGTACTCATCGCGCTGGATACCAACGCTCGCGAGCGCTGATTCGTGACCATCGAAATGTTGGCTACACAGCGACTCGGACCCGGGACGAGATTCCCGCCAGAGCTGAACGGCCTGTAGCCACCCTGCGCACCCCGTGAGCGGGGACGATCTCGCCGATACCCGTCGTTATGTCACATTGGGCCAGCCTGATGGAACGCGCAATTCAAGATCTGTGTGCACTGTGGGGACGACTGTTCTGAGTGTTGTGCGCTCAGTCGTCCTAAGCTTGCAGCATGAGCGCAACGCAGGTCACTCCCAATGTGACACGGCGAAAGCCTCGCGAGGATCGCCGACACGAGATCATCAATGCGGCGTGCAATCTCGCGCTCTCCGAAGGCCTCGGTGCCATCACTGCGCGACGGGTTGCTAGCCAGGTAGGCGTCGGGTTCAGCCTGGTCACGCACTACTTCTCATCGATTGACGAACTCGTCAGCGCGGCCTTCTCGAAGGTGGTTGCGGATGAGCGCACCAGCATCGCGGACTACGTGCGCGATCGCGAGACTGTCACAGAGCAGCTCCGCGCCACTTTCGCCGCCTACACCGTGGCCACCCGCGATCCGATCGGGCTCCTGTGGCTCGATGCATGGCGGCAAGCTGCCGACCGGCCCCTCATTCGGGCGGCTGTCGTGCAGCAGATGGAACTGGACCTGGTCGACATGAAGGCGACAATCGACGCGGGTGTCGCCTCCGGCGAGTTCGAGCTTGCTGACCCCTCCTCTGTCGTCGCGATGCGCATCCTCGCGCTTCTCGATGGTCAGGTAGCGGCCTCGGCCGTCCGTGGGGCCTTGGTCGAGTCGACGTTGGACTATCCCGCGGTCGAGGACCTCCTCGCTGCAACGGCAGAGAGAGAGCTCGGTCTTCCCGTGGGTGCGCTCGCAACCGACTGATCACCGCGCCCCCAGGCGGGTTGTTACGACACGGCATCTGTCGAGCTGCCAGCGCCGAACAATCCACCGGCGCCTTATTGCACAACCGTGCAACTGCGGCTATAGTCCACCCAATCGCTAATTGCACACAAGAGCAATTAGTGCCCGGTGTGGGGTGAAGGAGCGGACATGTCGGATTTGGGCGTCGCGGCCGATCGCGTGGGCAGGGTTGAAACGCACGGCGCAGATTACGTACCCGAGAGCGAGCGGCACGGATCACCGCGCTCACTGTTTTCTGTCTGGGCCGGATCGAACATCATTTACCTCTATTTCGTCCTCGGCAGCCTCATGGTGATTCTCGGTCTCAACATCTGGCAGTCAATTCTTGTGGTGGTTGCCGGCAACCTAGTTTGGATAGCGGTCGGCTATCTCGCAATCAGCGGCCCAAGTTCGGGAAGCCCCAGTGAGGTCATCAGCCGGGCATTCTATGGGGTCAACGGCAACCGTGTCATGCAGATCCTGATCGGCTGGTTGGTTGGCGTGCTGTATGAGGCCATCAACCTCTCGGTCGGAGCCTTGGCAGGCGTCGCGCTTGTCACTCATTTTTTCGGCTCGGCACCCGTGCTCCTTCAAGCGGCGATCGTTATTGGCCTTGCCCTCGTCACGTTCACAATCAGCGTCTTTGGTCACGCCACTATCGTGAAGCTCGCCCCCTGGTTCACGTGGATCCTGCTGGCGGCGCTCGTGGTGCTTGCCGTATTCGTCGCCGGGCAGGCGAACTTCGGCTACGAGCCCAAGGGCGGCGCGCTATCCGGGCCGGCCTTGTGGGGCGTTGCCGCAACCTGTTTCGCTCTGATCGCCTCCGCGCCCCTCTCCTGGGCCGTCGGCGCCGACTACTCCCGCTACCTTCCAACCCGGACCAGCGCGAGAGCGACAGCCTTCTGGACCGGTTTCGGCGGCTTCATCCCCTCCACCGGAATCGCAATCCTCGGCGTGCTCGCTGCCACCGCCGTCGACATGAGCAACCCCGAGATCGCAATGGCAAAGCTGGTGCCGCCGTGGTTCTACGTCGTGTTCCTGCTGGTAATCATCGTCGGCTCGATCTCGAACAACGCCCTTACTGCCTACAGCACCGGACTGGCGCTTCTGGCAACCGGGCTGCCGTGGCGACGATCGATCACCATCATCTTCGACGCGGTCGTGGCGATCGCGGTCACGCTCTACGCACTTTTCATCTCGAACTTCCTGGACACGCTCTCGGGGCTGCTCGAGGTGAGCATCGCTGTGTTGGCCCCGTCCATGGCAATCTATGTGGTCGATATCTTCCTGCGACGTAACCGATACGACGGGCCGGCCCTGCAAGTCACGAACTCCAGCAGCCTCTACTGGTTCGCCGGCGGATTCAACATCGGTGGCTTCGGCGCGCTCGTCCTCGGAGCGATCGCCGCCACCTTCTGCTTGAACACCACCTTCTACGTGGGACCCGTTACTCAGGCCCTCGGCGGAGCTGACATCTCCGTATTTGTCGGTGCGATCGTCGGCGGGGGCGTGTACTGGGCGACGCAGCGGCGACGCGTGAAGCTGGCCGCAGATACCCCTCAGTCAACCAGCTCACCTCTGAACGTTGCGCAGGGGGAAAGCGCAACCGCATGAGAGAAATGCACCTCCTTCCAGTCTCCCCGACCTGGTATCGACGAGAGTGGAGCGGCGTCGGCATCGAGCGCATCGATGAGCCGCATGTTCACGAGTTCCTTCGGGCGAACATCTGGCACGTCGTCGGTCGCGACCGTGACCTCGTCGTCGATGCTGGGCTTGGGGTAGCGAGTCTTCGTGAACATCTTCCTCACCTCTTCACACACGACCCCGTGTTGGTGGTCACTCATGCGCACCTCGACCATGTCGGCTCCGCACACGAGTTCGTCGACCGTCGAATGCACCGTGACAGTGTGGTCGACCACAACATGGCAGCGACGCTTCGCGGCCCCGAACTCGCTCACCTACTCGGGGCGGACTGGCCAGGCATGCCGCCGCTGCTCGTCGACGCTACGCCGCCAGGCTTCGACATCGGTTCCTACACCATCACCGCAGCGACTCCCACCGCGACGCTCGAGGACGGCGACACAGTCGATCTCGGCGACCGCCGGCTTCGCGCGCTGCACCTGCCCGGTCATACCCGCGGCAGCCTCTGCTTGTTCGATGAAGAAGCCGGAGCTCTCTTCAGCGGGGACGTCATCTATGACGACATTCTGCTCGATGACCTCCACGAGTCCGACGTCGACCAGTACGTAGCCACCATGCTGCGCCTTCAGGACCTGCCCGTGCAGACGGTCTATCCCGGACACGGCGATCCTTTCGACCGGGCGCGGATGCTCGAGATCATCGCCGATTACCTCCGCACCCGCGCTCCCCAGCTGCTCACCGACGAGCTCCACGTTGGGCCCCTGGATCAAGGCCCAGCATGATCGGACCTATCGACTCCTCGACAACTCCGCGCTTCACCGGGCGTGACGGGTTCGCACGGCTTCCGCGGCTAGACCAGGTGGGTTACGCAGACATTGTTGTGGCGGGCATACCGTTCGACGGTGGTGTCTCCTACCGACCGGGATCACGTTTCGGCCCAAACCATATCCGTGAGGCGTCACGGCTTCTGCGGCCGTACAACCCCGCGTTGGCCGTGGCCCCCTTCGAACGCAAGCAGGTCGCGGACGCCGGGGACATCGCGGTGAATCCGTTTGACATCCGCGAAGCCATCGAGACGATCCAAGCCGGAGCTTACGACCTCACGTCCAGCGGCGGGCGCCTCGTCACGCTCGGAGGCGATCACACCATCTCCCTGCCGCTTCTGCGCGCGGCGGCCGCGCGCCACGGACCCATCGCGCTCCTGCACTTCGACGCTCATCTCGACACCTGGGACACCTATTTCGGCGCAGAGTACACTCACGGGACGCCGTTCCGACGGGCGGTCGAAGAGGGCATCCTCGACACTGAGGCCCTCAGCCACGTCGGCACCCGCGGACCCCTCTACGGTAAGAAGGACCTCGACGACGACCGCCGCTTCGGCTTCGGCATCGTCACCAGTGCGGATGTGTATCGCCAGGGCGTCGACGAGATCGTAGCCAAGCTTCGCGGCCGCATCGCTGATCGGCCGCTCTACATTTCGATCGATGTGGACGTCATGGATCCCGCCTACGCGCCAGGAACCGGTACACCAGAGGCGGGAGGCATCTCGAGCCGCGAGCTTCTCGAAATCATCCGGGGATTCGCTGGCCTGAACGTCATCGGTGCCGATGTAGTGGAGGTGGCACCCGCCTACGACCACGCCGAAATCACCGGGATCGCGGCCTCCCACCTCGCCTACGACCTCGTCTCGATCATGAGCCTGGTCCCTCACCGGACCACCGACTGAGCGCTTCGCCTCCGACAAGAAGGAAGCTCGTGAACCACCTATTGGACACTGTCCTTGTAGCGCCCCATCTGCATTCGTTGGCACAGACTTACCGTGGAGCCACCGCAATCGGGATCAGCCACGGTCGCATCGCGCGCGTCAGCAGCGCGGATTTCGCACACGATTGGATGGCACGCGAGAGGATTCAACTACCCGCCGGCTCAACACTTCTGCCTGGTCTGGTCGTCGGCCATGAGATCGTCGGTAGCGCGGCTGCCGGATCTGGGGCTCTCTGCCAGGAGGCCAGCAAGCCCACCAGGGCCCCAACCGCCAGAGTTGCCAGAATTTTCGACAATCTCGATCGCTATAGGGAAGGGGCGGGTTGAAGCCAGGAGCTTCCGTCCGGGTACGAATACTGCGCGACGGACTCGTCGAACATCTCGGCGCTGTACCCGGGCTTCGACGGGAGCGTGTAGTTGCCGTCGACGACGATGCACGGGTCGGTGAAGTGTTCGTGGAGGTGATCCACGAACTCGGTCACCCGGTTCTCCAGAGTCCCCGAGACCGCGACGTAGTCGAAGATGGAGAGGTGCTGGACCAGTTCGCACAGTCCGACACCGCCGGCGTGCGGGCAGACCGGCACGCCGAACTTCTTCGCCATCAGATACACGGCCAGGATCTCGTTGACGCTCGCCAGCCGCGCGGCATCGAGTTGGCAGAAGTCGATGGCTTCCGCCTGGAACATCTGCTTGAACAAGACCCGGTTCATGCCGTGCTCACCCGTGGCGACCCCGATGGGCGCGACGGCCTTCCGGACGGCGGCATGGCCGAGGACATCGTCCGGACTCGTCGGTTCCTCGATCCACAGCGGCGTGAACTCGGCGAGCCGCTGCACCCATTCGATGGCCTCCGGCACATCCCACACCTGATTGGCGTCGATCATGAGCGCGGCATCCCAGCCGATGACCTCGCGTGCGATCCGAAGCCGACGGATGTCGTCATCCAGGTTTGCGCCGACCTTGAGCTTCACGTGCCGGTAGCCCGCATCGACCGCCTCCCTGAGCAGACGACGGAGCTTGTCGTCGCTGTAGCCGAGCCAGCCGGCACTGGTGGTGTAGCAGGGATAGCCTCCGCGTGCTTCGAGCTCGGAGATGCGCCGAGCGCGGGTCGGCGCCATCTCGGCGAGGATGTCGATCGCCTCGTCGCGAGTGAGCGCGTCGGACAGGTACCGGAGGTCTGCGGCGCCGACGAGCTCCTCCGGTGTCATCTCCGCCAGGAGACGCCACAGCGGCTTGCCTGCGTGACGGGCGGCGAGATCCCAGACGGCGTTCATGACGGCGGCCATCGCCAGGTGCACGACGCCCTTCTCCGGGCCGAGCCAGCGCAACTGGGTGTCGGACGCGAGCAGACGATATGTTGCGCCGAGATCGCCGACGACCTCCTCCACCGAGCGGCCGATCAGCGGAAGCGCCCGCTGGCGAGCGGCCTCGACGCACAGGTCGTTTCCACGGCCGATCGTGAACGTGAACCCGAACCCGCTGAGCTCGGCGTCATCCGTGTCGAGCACGACGTAGGCGGCCGAGTAGTCGCCGTCCTTGTTCATCGCGTCCGAGCCGTCGAGACTGAGCGACGTGGGAAAGCGCACGTCGTAGACGCGGGCGCCGGTGATCGTGGTCACGGTGGGGCCTACAGTGCGAAGACCGACGCCACGGCCCACGGGGCCAGAGCGAGGTCGATCTCGAGGGTCCCGTTCTCCGAGGCGATCAGGGTCTGCCGCTGAAGAGCGTCGCCCTGCTCGCGCAGGTAGGTGGCCTGGGCACGGGAGAGGTTGAGGGGGCGGCCAATGGCACTCCACGCTTCGGCCGCGTCGCCGTGCCCGGGGGCGAGGATCTCGACCGCGAAGACGGCGCCCGGCTCCAGGCCGCCGATGGTGTGCCGCACGCGCTCGTCGGCACCAATTCCGATCAGATCGCGCGTCGCCGCATAGGAGGTGCGCGAGCCGACCGAGCGGCCGTTCATGTCGTCGGGATAGTTGTAGAAGACCGCGGCCAGCTTTCCCGTCGCACTGTGCTGCGAGACGACGCCGCGTTCTGTGGAGGCGATCAGCCGATCGCCCAGCCGGTTCAGCATCTCGAAGGCGTGGAAGGTCGGCTTGTGGATGCCCTGCTCGTTCACCAGGCCGAATCCGCCGTGGAACGGACCGATCCCGGCGCCGCCCTCCTCGAAGATGTCGGTGAAGGTCCAGTAGGAGATGGAGTCGGCCAGGTCTGCGCAGCGGAGATAGGCCCGCGTGATGTAAGTGGCGGCGAACACCGTGTCGTGGATGTGGTCACGGCTCGACGGTGAGCTCGACCACTCGGTGATGTGCACCTCCGCGCCCGGGTAGGCGCTCTGGCCGATCAGCTGCCGAAGCAACGTCAAGTCGTCCGAGGTTGCATCCGCGTAGCGGGTGAGACTGACGGCCTCGCCGTTGGCTCCGAAGGCGAAGTCGGTGGGGTACAGGTGCGTCGAGATGAAGTCGACCGGGAGCTCCCGCTCAGCGCACCAGGCAAGGAAGTCCTCGATCCACACCGGCCGCCAGTCCAGTGCGTCCGGGTCGGATGCTGCGGCGGTGGCGTGCTCAGCCGAGCGGTCCTCGGTCTCTCCCGCGTACCGCTCGTCCGGCACGAAGACGCTGGTCGACGGGCCGCCGACCTTGAGTTCGGGATCGATGGCCTTGATGGCCTGCACCGTCCGGGCATACAGCTCGAAGTACTCGGTCTTCGTTCCGGTCCAGAAATGCGGAACGAGGTTGGGTTCGTTCCAGACCTCGAACCGCCACTCCCGCACTTCGGCGAGACCGTAGCGCTCGATCCAGTGCTCCACCGAACGCACCACCAGTTCCACCCAGCGATCCATGTCCTTCGGCGGGCTGCAGTGCGCACCCCACCAGAACACCGTCTCGGTCTGGGTGGCGAGCTCGCGCGGCATGAAGCCGAGCTCGACGAACGGCCGCACCCCCAGATCGATCAGGAAGTCGAACACCTTATCCACATAGGAGAAAGTGTGCACCGGGGTCTCGAGAGGCACATCCGGCCCGAAGCCTCCGCCATAGGAGCCGCGGTATACGAACATGTCGTCGTGGAAGACGCCGTGGAAGCGGAGGTAGCGGAACCCGAGGCGATCCACGGCCTCACGGAACTGCTGCTGCCAGTCGGCCCGAAGCGCTTCATTGGCCCGGCCCGCCCCCGCGCAGAGGCTCCAGACGGGCGGGAGAACGGTCGACTCGGTGACGCGGTCGTCGACAGTGATGACGGGAAGCGAGGCGGGTGCCATGGGAATGATCTCCAGATGGTGGTGTGGGGAAACTGTGGGTGTGGAGCGACGATCACACGTCGACTTCGTGCACGTACTGCGTCGCCAAAGCCGCCGGATCCTGCCCTTCGCGAAGGGGAAGGACGCGGTAGAGGAGGGCATACGGTCCTTTGTCCGGCGTGTTGCTGTACTTGTCCGGGCGCGTCAGCAGGTCCCAGTTGCCGCCGAGGACGCCTTCCTGCGCAGCGTCTACGCGAACGACGGTCCGCCACGATTCCGGAACCTCGTGCCAGTGACGGTGTCCGGCGAGTTCAGCCGGACTGCTCGGTTGGACGTTGAGGTACATGCTTCCCTCAGCCACCAGCAGCAATCCCCTGCCGGCATCGTCGGTGACGGCAGCCCAGCGGGTATCGGCCTTGTTGCCCGTGTCCTGCGGCCGGCTGTATCGCGTGACCTGATCGGCGACCGATCCCGAGTATCGTCCGAAGAAGGCGGAACTCCGCCGGTCAGCGGTCGACTCCCACGGGCCGCGGCCGTACCATTCGACGGTTGCGAATTCTGCCCGAAGCCCGAATGTCGTACCGACGACCTGCGGATTGGGCGTGCCGGGTACCGGCTCGAACGTCGACAGCACATCCACCTGCCCGTTGCCGTAGATGGTGTACACGATCGACTGCGGCGAGGTGGTGATGCGCTGGCTGGGACGGAACGGCTTCGTGGTGGTGACGCTTCCGCGCACGGTTACGCGGACACCACCAGCAAAGGACGACGTTTCGATCTCGCTAACGGCCCAGTCTTCCCCGACGCCGCGCCACGGTCCGGACGGCTCCGGCAGGGTCGCTCTGAATTCGGGTATCGACAGCTCCGGATCGTTCGGGGCACGCCAGTAGTTCGGCATCAGGTCGCTCGCCAGCATTTCGCGGCCGTCGTATCGCAAAGACGTCAGCCGGCCGGTGGAGCGGTCGATCCTGACCGCGTAGCCTTCGCCGGCCACCTCGATCGATTCCTGTGACTCGCGGACGTGCGGCGAGGGGAGCTCCGCCGACGGAATGAGCGGAGGAGCGGTCGCGACGACGGGAAGGGCATACTGTGCGCGCGCCACGACGTGGCCCGTCTCCGCCCACGACGTAGGAGCGTCGAGAACGATCGAGAGCTCCAGCCGGTATTCGGAACCCGCCCGCAGCTGCTCCGGCAGCGAGCACGGAAGTGTGATGTCCGCCGTTTGCAACGGTCCTATCGGGAGCTCATGGCCGGGGATCGTTCCGCTTCCGATCGCATTTCCATCCTCCGTGACCGCCCATTCCAGTCTGTGACCATCCAGGCTCGTGAACAGGTACTCGTTCGTGATCCTGACGGTCCAGGTGTCCAGGTCCGAGAGGGCGAAGCTCACCGGCTGGTAGGCCAGCTTGGCCTCCTCTACCTTCGGTGTCGGTGTTCGGTCGGACAGCAGCAGGCCGCTCATGTGTGCGCCTTCTTCGTTGGGATCGTCGCCCCAGTCCCCGCCGTAGGCGAGGAATTCCTCGTCCGGCCGTCCAGGGACCTTCCACCACAGCCCCTTGTCGGCCCAGTCCCACAGGAAGCCACCCAGCACCTGGCCCGGATTCTCGCGGATGGCCGCCCACGTCTCATCCAAATAGCCAGACGTGTTCCCCTGGCTGAACGCGTACTCGACGAGCAGGTAGGGCCTCGGATCGCGGCCGGCCCGGTCGATCAGCTCGGGCACCGGCGGGTAGAAGTCACCGTCGAAGTCGGAGATGTCCGAGGGAACGATCGGCGAGCCGGAGCCGTTCGGATCCTGATAGCTCACCGGGCGGGTCGGATCGTACCCCTTGGCCCAGTCGTACATGGCCTTCAGGTTCGAGCCGACTCCTGACTCGTTCCCGATCGACCAGGCGATCACGCACGCGTGGTTCTTGTCGCGGTCGACCAGATTCCGCATCCGCCACAGCAGGGGCGCCCGAAGTTCCGGGCGATCGCCCGGGATATTCGGTCGCCCTTCCGTGTCGACGCGGTTGATGTGGGTCTCGTTGTTCGCCTCATCGAACACGTACAGTCCGTACGCGTCGGCGAATTCGTACCACCGCGGGTCGTTCGGGTAGTGGGAGGTGCGGACGGCGTTGATGTTGTTCTGCTTCATCAGACGGATGTCGGCGACCATGTCGGCCGCGCTGAGGGTGCGACCGGTTCGCGGATTCCACTCGTGTCGATTGACGCCTCGAAGCGAGATCGGCCTCCCATTGATCCGGTACACGCCGTCGACGATCTCGACGCGACGGAAGCCGACGCGGGTGGAGACGCGATCCACGACCGCACCTTCCGCGTCGCAGAGTTCGACGACCAGTGTGTACAACTCCGGGCGCTCAGCGGACCAGAGCCGAGGCGACACCACCGGCTCCGTGAGCGCCGCGGACACATCGCGACCGAGAGCCACCGGCTCAACCCGGGCGGATCGCGACCAGACCTCGACAGCCCCCGCATCCGTTCCGTCGAAGAGCGTCGCCCTGACCTGGAAGTCCTCCCCCGTGTGCGCACCGGAGTAGTCCCGCACCTCGACGGCCAGCTCGAGTGCCGCCTCGGAGAAGTCGTCAGCGAGCGGAGTCCTGACGGTGAAGTCCCGGATGAGGACCGGCGGGCGCGAGACCAGAAGCACACTGCGGAAGATGCCCGAGAGCCGCACATTGTCCTGGTTCTCCAGGTAGGACCCCGTCGACCACCGGTAGACCTCGACGGCCACCACATTGCGCCCGGTGTGCACGTACGGGGTCAGGTCGAACTCGCCACGGGTATAGCTGTCTTCGCGGTATCCGATCCGCTGGCCGTTGATCCACACGTAGTACGCGGACTCCACGCCCTCGAACTGGATGAACGTGCGTCGGCCGGCCCAGCCCTCAGGGAGTTCGAACGTCGTCCGGTACTGGCCGACCGGGTTGTAGCGCGTGGGGGCGTGCGGGTAATCGCCGGTGGGAGCGGGCTGCTCGTTTTTGCCGTTGGCGCCGGTCCAGGGCAGGACCGTGTTGACCCCGATCGGGTAGTCGTACCCGTGCAGTTGCCAGCTCGAGGGAACGGGGATGAGGTCCCAGCCCGTATCGTCGGTGCTCTCGTCAGCGAAGGCGGGCAGTCGCGATTCCGGGTTCGGGGACCACCGGAACTTCCAGTCTCCGTCGAGGCTGAGCAGGAAGGGCGATGCCGAGCGGTCTGCCTGCACCGCCCGCGTCAGCGTGTCGTACGTCACGAGAGTGGCATGAGCGGGTTCACTCCCCCATTCGAAAACCGTGGGGTCGTTCCACTCGGGCGTCGCAGTCATTGTCTCCTCGAATCCGGTCATATGTTCAGGCGCGGCTGCTTAGGCCGCTTTCGCTCAGTCGAGTGGCTTTGCAGCGTCGGACGGGAAGCCCTACCGCGTCAGCGCAGACCGATCGTGAGCAGCAGGTTGCCGTACAGGCGTTCGTCCCCGGTGGCGATGACGACGCCGACGTCGGGAGAGCGCACGCGGTCGTAGAACGCGAACCGGTCGACTCTCTCCATGGGCACGTCCGGGCCGAGCCTGCGTTCATAGTCCTCCTGCGCCGGGGCGGCGACCCCGGGCGGGGTCTGCATCACGGTCGCCGATTCGATGTTGACGACGGTGAGCACGGCGTCGAGCACCGATGCGACGTCGAGCAGGCCGGGACGCAGATTGAGATGGATGAGGCGCACGCCCGGTCCGGTGGCGGTCAGGTACGGGTAGTTCCCGTCGGCGATCAGCACCCCGGAGCCGTGGCCCGACGAGGCGAGCGCCTCCAGGAGCGGAGGATGGACGAGCGGGCCGGTGATCATGCGGACACCTCCGCTGCCGCGCGGCCGGCCGCGCGATCCGCGGCGTAACCATCCCAGCTCGGGATCGTGCCGTCGACGTCCCACAGGTCCAGCCAGCTGCCGGCCCCGGGCCACAGGAACACCTGACCCTTGATGAGGCGGTTGTTCTGTTCCGCCGATCGCAGCTCCTCGAGCTCGGCAGGGGTCAGCGGGTCCTCGATGACTGACCGCAGGTTGGCGATCAGCTGCGACTCCTTCACCGAGAAGGGGATCGGGATCTGGCCGCGCTGCACCGCCCACTTCAGGCAGATCGACGCCGGATGCACGCCGTGCGCACGGGCGATCGACACCACGACGGGATGCTCCATGTCCGATACATCCGAGAGGACGCGGTCGCGTTCGGGTCGCGACGGCGAGCCCAGGGGCGAGTAGCCAACCGGCTGGATGCCGTGATCGAGGCAGAACCGGAAGAGCTCGGGCTGCTGGAAGCAGGGGTGCAGTTCCATCTCGTTCAACGCCGGTGCGATCCGCGCATCGGCGAGGATCGCCGTCAGCTTCGGGATGGTGACGTTCGAGGTCCCGAGGTGCCGCACGATCCCCTCGTCGACGAGGCCCTCCAGCGCGTGCCAGAGCGCCATGTACTCCTCGTGGATGTACGGGCGCGCGTCCGGGTCGCGGTCGGCCGCGTCGGCGAACGGTGCGTGATGGTTCGGGAACGGCCAGTGCACGAACACCGCGTCGAGCACGTCCAGGCGCAGGTCTCGCAGCGAGCGGCGGACCGACGCCACAGCCGCGTCGGGCTCGTGCGCGTCGTTCCACACCTTCGACATCACGAACAGCTCGTCACGGGGCACGCCGCTGGCGATCGCGTCCTGCAGGACCACGCCGACCTGTGCCTCGTTGCCGTACACGGACGCGCAGTCGATCAAACGGTACCCGGCTCGGATCGCGCCGGCCACGGCAGCGGCCACCTCGTCCGGCCCGTAGCGGTCGGATCCGAACGTCCCGACGCCGATCGCGGGCATCACGGCCCCGCTCGCGAGGCGGCGGGTGGGCACGGTGTCGTTCGTGGTCATGTGTGTTCTCCGTTTTCGATGTCAGAGGTTCAGGCCGTGGAAGAAGTCGATGCGCGTCTCGGCTGTCTCCGGCGCCAGCTCGATCCGCACCACGGCGCCGCCGTCTCCGCTGGTCTCGAAGGCGGGCAGCACGACCTCCAGGTGCTCTCCCGTGCGGGTCCACTCTGGCTGCTCGCGCGAGCCCAGGACCCGCACGTCGACGATCGGACGGTCGAGGAACCGGCTGCCCGACCCGAAGCTGCGGATGCGCATACGCCCGTCCTCGGGCCGCACCATCCCGATCGCGTACACGTAGTCGTGGCCGACCTCCGTCATGCGGGTGAAACGGAGGTCCTCCGGGGTGTAGACGGGTGCCGCTTCGTCGGTGAACGAACCGGCGGCGGGAGCCGTCGGTCCCTCGCCGAACACGACCCACGGGCTAGATCCGTAGATCGCCTCCCCGTGCACGGACAGCCAGTCTCCTACCGCCTCCAGCAGTACGACCTCCGACTCGGGGATCGTCCCGTCGGGACGGGGGCCGACGTTGAGCAGCAGGTTTCCGTTCTTCGACACGACGTCGACGAGCTCCTGGATCAGCTCCGAGGGGCTCTTGTAATCGTGATCCTCCACCCAGCCCCACGACGTCCGCGACACCGACGTACCGTTCCGCCAGCCATCGGGCCGGATGCCGCCCATCGTGCCGCGCTCGATATCCAGCATCGCCGAGCCCGGCGCGAACGACTCCCACTTATAGTTGATGACGACGTCGCGGCCCCACTCCGCCGCACGGTTGTAGTAGTACGCGGCGAGTCTGCGGATGTAGGGCTCGAACGACGGCTCTTCGATTCCGGTGTCGAAGGAGAGGATCTGCGGCCGGTAGGAGTCGATGATCTCGACGGTGCGCAGCAGCCAGTCCTCGAGGAACCGCTCGGTCGGGTTCATCTCCTTGCGCAGGGCCGGACCGTACAGGTCGGCGTACGCAGGGTCGCGGACGTCGGAGTCGAACTCCGCTCCCCCGTTCATGAAGAACCAGTGCTCCGCCCGGTGCGTCGACGCACCGGGGATCAACCAGGCCTGGTCGACCGCCGAGAGAAGGTCGCCCATCACGTCGCGCTGCGGGCCGACCTGGGTTACCTTCCAGCGAGAACGCGCCGTGTCGTACATCGCGTAGCCGTCGTGATGCTCGGCGACCGGCACGACGAACTGCGCGCCCGCGCGCTTGAACAGTGCGACCCATTCCTGCGGGTCGTAGTGCTCCATCCGGAAATGCGGGAGGAAGTCCTTGTAGCCGAAGCGATCCTGCGGCCCGTAGGTCGCCAGGTGGTGGTCGAACGCGGGCGTGCCGCGCCGGTACATGGTGCGCGGGTACCACTCGTTCGCGAACGCCGGCACCGAGAACGCTCCCCAGTGCAGCGAAATCCCGAACTTGGCGTCCCGGTACCACTGTGGAGGCCGGTAGCGGGACAGCGACTCCCAGGTGGCGTCGTATGGCCCGGCGTCGATGACGGCGTCGACCATCGCGAGCGCCGGACGGTTGTCCGAGACGTCGACGGGCGCAGGAAGGGTCGAGGGGTCGAGCGGTTCGAGATTCATATGTCTCCGTCGGTGCGGGTCGGCACCCTGTCGATCGCTGTCATGTGTGGTTCTCCGTTCATCGCCGTCAGATGTTGAGGCCGTGGAAGAAGTCGATGCGCGTCTCGGCAGCGGCCGGCTCCAGCTCGATGCGCACCACCGCGCCGCCGGGTCCCGAGGTCTCCGCGGACGGGAGCACGACCTCCAGGTGATCGGCCGTGCGCGTCCACTCCGGTCGCTCGGACGAGCCCAGCACGCGCACGTCCACGATCGGCCGGTCGACGAACCGGCTCCCCGACCCGAAGCTGCGGATGCGCATGCGGCCGTCCTCCGGCCGCACCATCCCGATCGCGTAGACGTAGTCGTGGCCGACCTCCGTCATCCGGGTGAAACGGAGGTCCTCCGCCGTGTACACCGGTGCGGCGGCGTCGGTGAACGATCCGCCGGCGGGAGCGGTCGGCCCCTCGCCGAAGACGGTCCAGGGGCTGGAACCGTAGATCGCCTCGCCGTGAACGGCCAGCCAGTCGCCGACCGCCTCCAGCAGCGCGACCTCCTCCTCGGCGATGGTCCCGTCGGGCCGCGGGCCGACGTTCAGCAGCAGGTTCCCGTTCTTGGCGACGACGTCGACGAGTTCCTGGATGAGTTCGGACGCGTCCTTGTACTCGTGCCCTTCGACCCAGCTCCACGACGTCCGCGACACGGAGGTGTCGTTCTGCCAGACGTCGTCGCGGATGCCGCCCATCGTGCCGCGCTCGATGTCGAGCACCGCGGATCCGGGGGCGAACGCATCCCACTTGTAGTTGATGACCACCTCGCGGCCCCATTCGGCGGCCCGGTTGTAGTAGTACGCGGCGAGGCGGCGGATGTAGGGCTCGAACGACGGCTCCTCGATGCCCGTGTCGAAGTACAGGATCTGCGGACGATACGAGTCGATGATCTCGACCGTGCGCAGCAGCCAGTCCTCGAGGAACCGCTCGGTCGGGTTCATCTCCTTGCGCAGGGCCGGCCCGTACAGGTCGGCGTACGCAGGGTCGCGGACATCGGAGTCGAACTCCGCTCCCCCATTCATGAAGAACCAGTGCTCGGCCCGGTGCGTCGAGGCACCGGTGACGAGCCAGGACCGGTCGACGGCCGACAGCAGGTCGCCCATCACGTCGCGCTTCGGCCCGATCTCCGTGACCTTCCAGCGCGAACGGGCGGTGTCGTACATCGTGTAGCCGTCGTGATGCTCCGCGACCGGCACCACGAACTGCGCGCCCGCCCGCTTGAACAGGGCGACCCACTGCTCGGGGTCGTAGCGCTCCATCCGGAAGTGCGGCAGGAAGTCCTTGTAGCCGAAACGATCCTGCGGCCCGTAGGTCGCCACGTGGTGCTCGAACGCGGGTGTCCCCCGCCGGTACATGGTGCGCGGGTACCACTCGTTGCCGAACGCCGGCACGGAGAAGGCCCCCCAGTGGAGGAAGATGCCGAACTTCGCGTCGCGGTACCACTGCGGCACGCGATACCCCGAGAGCGACTCCCAGGTGGCGTCGAACGGGCCGGCGTCGATGACGGCGTCGACCTGCGCGAGCGCGGCGCGGTTGTCCGACACGTCGACGGGCGCGGGCAGGGTCGAGGGGTCGAGTGGTTCCAGGTTCACGTGTCTCCGTCCGTCGCGGCTCAACGGCCGCCGAAGGCGCCCGCGCCGATCGCGGCCACCAGTTGTCTCTGTGCGAACGCGACGACGAGCACCACGGGGGCGATCGTCATCACGCACGCGGCCATGAGCAGCTGCCATTGCGTGCCGGTCTGGGTCGTGAATCCGGCGATCCCGATCGGGATGGTCCACTTCTCCGCGCTGTTGAGGATGATCAACGGCCAGAGGAAGCTGTTCCAGCTGCCCAGGAAGGCGAAGATCGCCAGAACCGAGAGCGCCGGCCGCACGAGCGGCACGATGACGCTGATCAGGATGCGCCAGGTGGATGCGCCGTCGAGACGGGCGGCCTCCTCCAGCTCCGCGGGGATCTGCAGCATGAACTGCCGGAGCAGGAACGCGCCGAAGGCCCCGAACAGACCCGGCAGGATGAGAGCCACCCAGGTGTCGGCCAGTCCGGCCTGGTCGAAACCGAGGAACAGGGGGACGACGGCGACCTCGCTCGGCAGCGTCAGCGTGATGACGAACAGGAGGAAGATCGCGCTGCGTCCGGGGAAGCGCAGCCGCGCGAACGCGAACGCCGTGAGTGTCGCCACGATCAGGGTGAGCACCGTCGAGATGGCCGCGACGACCAGGCTGTTGATCATCAGCCGCCCGAAGTCGACCTCGGTCCAGGCGTCCACGAAGTTGGACCAGAGCACCTTCGAGCCGATGAAGGTGATCTGCGCCGCGAACACCTCGTTCGCCGGCTTCAGCGCGGTGAAGAACGTCCAGATCAACGGGAACGAGAACACCAGCGCGAACAGCCACGCCGCCGTGGTGTTCGCCGCGAACCCGATGGTCCTCCCGCGACGGCGCCAGCGCGAGCCGGGGGCCGGGAGCCGGTTCTCAGTCATAGTGGACCCACTTCCTCTGTCCCCAGAGTTGGAACAGCGTGAAGACCGCGATGATCACGAACAGGACGGTCGCGATGGCCGACGCATAGCCCAGCTGGTTGTTCGTGAAGGCGGTCTGGTAGAGGTACAGCATGATCGTCATCGTGCTGTTGCCCGGGCCCCCGCCGGTGATCACGTAAGCCTGGGCGAAGGTCTGCCAGGCGCCGATCACGGTGAGCACGGTGGTGAAGAACAGGGCAGGGCTGACCAGCGGCAGCGTGATCGAGAAGAAGCGACGGAACCGGCCCGCCCCGTCGATCCGCGATGCAGCGATGACGTCGGGGCTGATCGAATCGATACCAGCGCCGAGCACGATCATGTTGTACCCGAAGGACTGCCAGAGCGAGACGCCGATCACGACGGCCAGCGCCCAATTCCCGTCGCTAAGCCACGGGATCGGGGCCAGTCCGATCCCCGCCAGCGCCTGGTTCACGGCGCCGTCCTTCTGGAACAGCAACCGGAAGACCGCGGCGTTCGCCACCATCGGTGACAGCGCCGGGATCAGGAAGATCACGCGGAGCCAGTTGCGGCCCGCGATGCGCGTCTTCAGCCACAGCGCCATCGCCATCGAGATCGCGATGTTGGCCGGGACGTAGATGAGCACGAAGATCGCGGTCACCAGGACGCTGTTGAGGAACTGCGGGTCGCTCAGCAGCCGGACGTAGTTCTCCGTGCCGGTGAACTGGGTGCCTCCCAGCAGGGTCGAATCCGAGAAACCCAAGATCAGCGAGGCGACCTGCGGAATGACGATGAATACTGCCAGGCCGATGAGCCCGGGGAGCACGAAGACCCACCCCACCCAGCGGGGGCCCCCGAGGAGCCGGCGACGAAGCCGGCCCCTCGGACGCTCCGGTTGGGCGACGGACCCCTCGGAGACCTCTTCCTCCGCACGGTCCAGACGCACGAACGTCATTGCCCGAGGCCGGCCTTCACCTGCTGCAGCACTTCGGCGACCGTGTTCTTGCCCGAGAACGCATTCACCTCGTACTGCGTCAGAAGGGTGTCGATCTGAGCCTGGTTCGAAGGAACAGGCGACGGAGTCGCGTCACCGGTCATCTGCTTGATGACCGCGGTGAATTCCGGCGACCCGACGTTCTTGGACCAGGCATCGAGCGAGTCGAGCCGTGCCGGGACGGAAGCCTGCGACTTCGTTACGAAGTCCAGCCCGCTCTTGCTCGTCATCGCCTCGATGGCCTTGAACGCCTTCTGCTTGTCACCGCACGTCTTCGTGATGCCGAAGCCCGAACCGCCGATGAACCCCTTCGAAGTGCCGCTCTTGCTCGGAATGACCGCGATGCCGACGTTGTCCTTGCCGAGACTCTGCTGGGCGTGCTGCAGATCCCACAGTCCCTGCATCTCCATGGCCGACTGACCGGTGTTGAACGCGTCGATGTCCGGGAAAGTGCCGCCCGCGGCCGCCTCGAGCGGCTTCGCCACCTTGTACTTGTTCGACAGGTCGACGAGCAGTTGCAGCGCGTCGCGGAAGTTCGGGTCGTCGAGCTTCGGGCCCTTCTCGTCTGCCCAGGGGTGGCCATCAGCCGCCATGAGGGTGCTGATGGGGTTCGAGCCCTGCGGGATCGCGAAGCCGTACACGCCGTTCCGCGTGGTCGCCTTCGCTGCAGCGATGAAGTCGTCGGTCGTCCAGTTGTTGGTGGGCTCAGCCACCCCGGCGTCCTTGAACATCTTCTTGTTGTAGAGGACAACGGTCGGACCGGCATTGAACGGGATGGAGTAGAGCTTGCCGTCGACGCTGAGCTGCTCGAGCATCGCCGAGCTGTACGCCGACAAGTCGACCTTGTTCTTCTTCGCCAGGTCGTCCAACGGCTCCAGCCCCTGCACGTACTGGCCCACCCGGCCGTTCTGGAACGTGACCAGGCACGGCGCGCTGCTGCTCCGCATCACGGTGGGCAGCTTGGTGTAGTAGTCACCGATCGGCGGGCCGGAGAAGCTCACTGCCATGTCTGGGTCGGCGTGCTTGCCTCCGGCGATGTAGTCGCTCCACTGCTGCTTGTCGGCCTTGCCGCCGATCCACGTGTACATCTTCAGCGTCTTGCCGTCGAGGCCCGACGTTCCACCGCCGCCGCCGGAACAGGCGGCGAGAGCGAGGGCCAGAACGCTCGCGACCGCGACGGCGACGCCGACGCGTCCCCGTCGCCTCGGGCTTTTCAACCGTGACTTCATGAACTCCTCCTTGAGTATGAGAGCGAAACGTTACGACTTCAGTGATGGTAAGAGCACCAGGAATGCGAAGTCAATAGATAACACCGGTCACTAAACGTTTCGTTCGCTCGGTTTCAGCAGATCGTGCGCCAGGATGGTCTCGGCGACGGTCATCGTCTTCAGCGCATCGCCGAAGTGCGACGAGGGAAGACGGCGCGAACGCACCGCCTCGATGAATTCGGCGCTCTTGGCGAGGAAGCCTCCGCGGACATGGAGGTCCGGCGAGCCCGCCACCTCGCCGGCATCGAGCTCCTCCCGCCCCTCCGCGTCCCAGATGGTGGCCCCGACCTCGAGGTCGCCTTCCGCCATGATCCCCGGCCCGTGCACCTCCACGCCGAACGTCCTGCGGCCGCTCGTCCAGTTCGTGATCATCACCCCGACGGCGCCCGTGTCGAACTCGAGCGTCGCCGCGACGAAGTTGATCTCGTCGACGATGACCCTGCGCGTCACATCCGAGACGGCGACGACCTCGCCGCCGCAGAGGTGCCGGAGGGTGTCGATCACATGGACGCCGTCGTCCATCATCCTGTCGCGTGCCGACACCATCGGGGTCGGATCGTTCTTGTAGAACCGGCACACGGCATGGACGACCTCGCCCCGCTCGCGGACCCGCCCGACCATGCGCTCCAGGAGCGCGGACGAACGCCGCTGGAAGCCGACCTGGGTGATGCAGTTGTTCTCGTCGGCGAGACGGGCGAGCGTTCTCGCCTGGTGGACGGTCAGGCCCAGCGGCTTCTCGACGAAGAGGTCGAGCCCGCGAGTCAGGCAGTCACACCAGATGCCGAACATGAGTTCGGGGGGACCGATGACATAGACGGCATCCGGGCGCGTCTCGTCGAGCATCGCCGACCAGTCGTCGAACAGAGCGGAGATGCCCCAGCGCTCGCCGGTCGCCCGGAGGCGCTCCGGTGAGAGGTCGCAGATACCCACGATCTCCACGTCGGGCAGCGACGACAACGACGGGTAGTGGACGAGGTTCGCCATCTGGCCGGCGCCGATGACGGCAACGCGCACCGGCCGGGTGCCGCCGGCGGTCATCGGGCCACTCCGGCGCCGGCCGCGGCCCGCAGACTCTGCGCGTATTCGAGATCGCGCGTCACCTTCGCCACGAGGTCGCTCTCGTCGGTGTACTCGGCGGTGAGGCAGATCGGCCCGGCGAACCCGCGCTCCGCGAGGTAGGCGAGCGCGCGACCCCACTCCGCCATGCCGCTGCGGGCGTCGGTGAACACCGGCTCCCAGACCGGGTCCCCGAACGCGGACGCCGGTTCGTCGATCCGCTCGTAGTAGGCGCTCTTGAGATTGACGATGCCGAGCCAGGGCCAGAGCAGTTCCAACCCGTGCTCGGGCCGCTTCCTCGCGAGGGCGTCGTGAGCCGAGTCCCAGATCGCCGCGACGTGGCGGGGGTCGACATCCTGGAGCAGAGCGAAGAGCTCCGAGGAGTCGGCGATGTAGTCGTCGTAGTGCGGCTGGACGGCAACGCGGACCCCGTAGCGTTCGGCGCGCTCGGAGAGACCGGCGAGCACACGGCGGATCTCCGTACCGGTCGCGGCGTAGCCGTTCACCCCGATCGGCACCATGATCCGGATGAACGGCACGCGCGCATCCGCGCAGGCGGCGAAGGTCGCGTCATCCGTTCCGGAGGCGATGCTCGCGACCCTCACACCTGAACGCGCAAGCTCGCGCGCCGCGGCGGGCAGAGCTGTCGACACCTCGTCCGGGGTGACCTGGTAGCCGGGGCGCACCGGAAGCTCGACGGCGTCGAATCCCATCCCCGCGACCAGCTCACCGAGAGCTCCGACCTGCGGCTCGCGCCACGGTTTGGTGAAGACACTCCACGTCGTCTTCGGATCATCATGGGGCATGGCGAACTCCTTTGTCGGGACGTCGGGGGGAATTTTGTGCAACGATACAGTGGTTTGTGCAACGATACAGTGATTCCAAATCACGTCAACAGGAAGTCAGGTGAGAGCGATCGCAACGATCAGGGATGTCGCCCAGGCCGCCGGAGTCTCACCCTCCACGGTCTCGAACCTGCTCAATGCGCGCGAGCACCTCATGCAGCCGGAGACGCGCCGACGCGTGCTCGAGGCGATGGAGTCGCTCTCCTACCGGCCGAGCCGTGTGGCACAGCAGCTCCGCGGCGCCCCCAACCCCACCCTGGGTCTCATCGTCCCCTCCGTGGCCAACCCGTTCTGGGGATCGTGGGCCGCCCATCTCGAAGCGGCGTTCCACGCGCACGGACGGCAGATATACCTCTGCAACAGCGAGCGCGATCCCGAGCGCGAGCGCGCCTACGTCGAGCAGCTCTGGGCCGACGGCATCGAGCACATCGTGCTCTCCACCTCGCTCCCGTCGCTCGAACACCTGCGCCCCGCCATGGACGCGGGCGTGCAGATCATCGCGTTCGACCGCGAACATCAGCAGACGGACCCGCCCGAGCTTCTGAACGTCAGCATCGACAACGAAGCCGGCGCATGGATGGCGACGCAGCACCTCCTCGGGCGAGGTCACACCCGCATCTCCTTCGTCTCCGGTGCGATGCGCACGATCAGCCGCCAGCGGCGCTTCGCCGGCTACCGCCGGGCGCTCGACGAGAGCGGCATCCCCTTCGACGACGCCCTCGTCCCCCGCTCGCCCGACTTCGGGGACGCGGACAGCAGCCCGCTCGCACGGGACGCGGTGCACGCCCTGCTGGCGCTCGACCAGCCGCCGACGGCCCTGGTCGCCGTCAACGATATGTTCGCCCTCAGTGCATCCGCCGCCATCCGGGATGCCGGCCGCGATATCGCCGAATTCGCCGTGGTGGGCTTCGACGACATCCCGATCGGCAAGCTCGTATCGCCCGCCCTGACGACGATCCATCAGCCGCTGCGCGAGATGGCCGAGGCCGTCGTCCGGCTGACGGCCGGCGGAAGCGGCGACCGCGAGACAGGTCCGTCACTCGTCTTCCCGCCGACCCTCGTGGTGCGGGCCTCCAGCGAACGGAGAATCGCATGACCGCATCCGGAGCCCGAGTGCTCGTCGCGGGAGCAGCCGGCGGTGTCGGCCGCGCCGTCGCCCGTGCTGCGGCGGCGGACGGCGCGACCGTCCTGCTGCTCGGGCGCGACCGGAGCCGTCTCGAGGAGGTGCGAGCAGACGTTGCCGCTGTCGGCGAGACCGCGCACGTCGCGGTCGCCGACACGACCTCGGCGCCCCAGCTCAACGACGCCGTGTCATCTCTGCGGCACGACGCGGGCGGCATCGACGTCGTCGTCAACGCCGTCGGCGTCAACCTCAAGGGCCGCCGCCTGGACCAGCTCGAGATCGCCGGCTGGCGGTCGGTGCTGGAGAGCAACCTCGACTCCGCCTTCCTCCTCACGCAGGCGGTACTTCCCGGGTTCCGCGCGGACGGCGGCGGCCTGCTCATCCACATCTCCTCCGTCGCCGCTCTCGTCCCCGACATGTCGGGAGCCGCCTACCAGGCCAGTAAGGCCGGTCTCGCGGCGCTTGCGCGCGCCACCGCGCTGGAAGCCGGTGCCGACGGCGTCCGGGTCACGACGATCTCACCCGGGCTCATCGACACCGACTTCGTCCGCCACCGCCCCACCGCGCCGACGCCCGACGAACTGGCGGGGGCGCTCCGCCCGGAGGACCTCGCCGATCTGTGCCTCGCCGTCATCCGATTGCCCGCCCGGGCGACCGTCAGCGACATCGTCGTGCGGCCTTCCGCGCGCTGATCGGCGTCGACCTCCCCTGTACCGACCGACCGAGACGGATATCTCCATGACCGCACCCTCCACCGCACGAAACGTCCTGATCACCGGAGGCGCGACCGGAATCGGCCTGGGCATCGCCGAGGCGTTCCTGGACGCGCGCGACCGCGTGGCGATCACGACCAACGCCTCGCCCGTGCCCGAGCACGTGGCCGGGCGGGTCGTCGCCGAGCGGATGGATGTCACCGACAGCGCTCAGGTGAAAGCGGCCGTGGCGCGGATAGGCGAGGCGCTCGGGGGCAGGATCGACGTGCTCGTCAACAACGCCGGCGGCCTCGTCGCACGTCGTCCCCTGGAGGACGCGGACGACGAGCACTGGCACCACGTGATCGAACTCAATCTCTCCAGCGTCTTCTACGTCATCCGCGCGGCCCTGCCCGCGATGGCCGAGGGCGGCCGCATCGTGAACATCTCGTCTCTGGCGGCGCACAACGGAGGCGGCCAGGGAGCTTCGGCCTACGCTGCGGCCAAGGCCGGCGTCGAGGGCCTCACCCGCGCTCTAGCGAAGGAACTGGGGCCACGGGGGATCGCCGTCTCCGCTGTAGCCCCTGGCCTCATCCTCGAGACGCCGTTCCATGAGCGCTTCACCCCGAAAGCCGACCAGCGTGCCACCATAGCCGCCACGCCACTTCGCCGAGCCGGCACACCCGCCGATGTCGCCGCGGCGACGATGTACCTCGCGTCGGAGGCAGGCGGCTTCGCGTCGGGAACAGTGGTCGCGGTCAACGGCGCTGCCGCCTTCCACTGAGCGAAGCGACCTCCGCGCCTCCGCGGCGCCTACCGGAAAGAGAGCACACATGCGCATCGTCGTCATCGGAGCAACAGGCCACATCGGCGGCTATCTCGTGCCGCGCCTCATCCAGGATGGGCACGACGTGGTCGCGATCACGCGCGGAAACTCGGCGCCATATCGCGAGGACCCGGCCTGGGAGAGGGTCGAACGCGTGATCGCCGACCGCGAGGCGGAGGATGCCGTCGGCATCTTCGGCTCGCGCGTCGCCGAGCTCGAACCGGACGTGGTGGTGGACATGATCTGCTTCACCCCGGAGTCCGCCCGGCAGCTCGCCGATTCCCTCCGCGGACGGGCGCGTCAGCTGGTGCACGTCGGCACGATCTGGACGCACGGAACCCTCACCGAGGTTCCGGCTCCCGAGGACGCCGTCAAACAGCCCTGGGGTGAGTACGGCACCCAGAAGGAGGCGATCGAACGTCTGCTGCTGGCCGAGTCCCGACGCCAGGACGGCCTTCCGGTGGCGATCGTGCACCCCGGCCACATCTCCGGTCCCGGCTGGCCCATCATCACCCCGCAGGGCACCACCGACCTCGAGGTGTGGCGGACCCTGGCGAACGGGCGTGAGCTCCTGCTGCCGGGATTCGGGCTCGAGACCGTGCACCACGTGCACGCCGACGACGTCGCACAGCTGATCCGACTCTGCCTCGAACAACCGGACGAGGCGAACGGGGAGGCGTTCCACGCCGTCTCCGAGCGCGCACTGACGCTGCGCGGCTTCGCAGAGGAGGCGGCTCGGTGGTTCGGGGCGGAAGCGAGGCTGCGCTTCGTACCGTTCAACGAGTTCAGCGCCTCCCTTCCCGAGGAGCACCGCGATTCCGCCTTCCAGCATGTCGCCCGCAGCCACGCGATGAGCATCGAGAAGGGGAGGCGACTGCTGGGCTATGCACCGGCGTACTCCTCGCTCGCTGCCCTGGCGGAGTCGGTGGAGTGGCTCCGCCAAGCCGGCCGTCTGGGCGACGGCATCCCGCCCGTCCGATTCGGCTGAGACGCCGCCGGGTCGACATCGTCTCTCTCGGCCGAAACGATTCACGCCGCGCTGACGCTGGATTATGCTGAGCGAACGCTACGCTCAGGCATCGGCGACCGTGGAGCTTGTGGGCGGCAACACTAGGAAAGACGGGGATGTGACGACATACAAGGACATCCAGCGGGCAACGGGACTCTCGCTCGCAACGATCTCCAAGTACTACAACGGGCGAAACGTTCTCGAGGCCAATCGAGAAGCCATCGAGGCGGCGGCACGCGAGCTCGACTTCCGGCCCAACCAGTTCGCCCGGACGCTGCGCTCCCGCCGATCCCGGACGGTCGGGGTGCTGCTGCCCGCGCTCGACAACGACTTCCACCTGACGATCATCGCCGGCGTCGAGGAAGCTCTCCGCCCGCGTGGGATCAGCGTCATCGTGGCCGCCAGCCCCGACCCGAGCGAAGATCCCGTCAACCTTCTGATGGACCGGATGGTGGATGGCATCGTCGCGGTCACCCCGCCGCACGATGTGCCCGCACTGCGTGCAGCGGCCGCGCGCGTTCCGGTCGTGATGGTCGACTGGTACATCGATGACGTCGCCGCGGACGGTGTCTTCATCGACAATGCGGCGGCCGGAGCGCTCGGCGGCCGGCACCTCGTCGACCACGGCCATCGCCGTATCGGGCTCGTCGGCGGCGAACCGGTGATCTCCTCGATGCGCCTGCGCACCGAGGGGTTCGAGCGGGCACTGGCTTCCGAGGGGGTTCAGGTGGACCCGTCGCTGGAGCGTCTGGTGCCGCTGACGATCGAAGCGGGCTACCGCGCCGCCCAGGAGCTCCTGGCCCTGTGGCCGCGGCCCACCGCGCTCTTCGCCACGAACTACGAGCTCACCCTGGGCGCAGTCACGGCCGTCAACGATTCCGGGCTGCGCATCGGACGGGACATCTCGGTCGTCGGGTTCGACAGTCGGGAGCTCGCCCAGGCGCTCGTGCCGAAGCTGACGGTCATCGTGCAGCCGACTCGCAAGATCGCCAAGCACGCGGCGCGCCTGATCGCCGACCACATCGAGTCGCCGGACGAGCGCCCCGCCCCGACGATCGAATACCTCGACGCGCACCTCATTCCGGGCGCCTCCGTGACGCGCCTGGACGACTGACGCGCTCGCGCGGACAGCGGGACGTTCGGTCAGAGGGCGCCGAGGAGCCGGGTGAGGAAGGGATTGCGGAAGACGCCCTCGGGGTCGAGGCGCTCGGTGAGGGTACGAAAGTCGTCGAGTCGTGGGTAGAGGTCTGGGACGACCGTGTCTCGGTCGAGGTACAGCTTGCCCCAGTGCGGTCGGGCGCCGAGCGGCAGCAGCGCAGCCTCTAGGGCCGGCAGCACCGCCTCCACCCCGGCTTGGTCGCGCAGCCATGTGAAGTGGAGGCCGACCACGTCGGCTCCGTATGCGCTCGACAGCCAGAGGTCGTCTGCCGCGACCGTGCGGATCTCGCTGATCTGAAGCACGGGGGCGATTACTGGGGCGAGCTCGCGCACTGCACGGATGGCATCCACCGCGTGCGCCCGCGGCACGAGATACTCGGACTGGATCTCTTCGCCGTCGGAGGGTGCGAATTCGAACCGAAAATGGGCAAGCCGCTCGCTCCATGGACCGACGACGCCCAGCTGTTGCGTAGTGTCGCGGGCATCCATCGCTGGAATCATGTGCCGGGGCTCGGTGAGTGCCGGGGCGCCGAAGAAGTCGCCGCCGATAGGCGTGTCTGCGCCGTCGGGCTCCTTCAGCCAGGCGAGGGCGACCGCGTCCTCGTCCCAGGTCGTGAAGAGCGAGACGCTGTAGGCGGCGGAGGTGACGGCATCGAAGTCGTCGAGCACGACGTCCCATGGAACGCCGCCGAAGAGCCGCTGCCGGACGTCGAAGGTCGGGCGGATGTCGAGGGTGACCTGCGTCACCACTCCGAGGGCGCCGAGCGAAACGGCGGCGCCCGCTCCGCGGCCTCTCAGTCTAGAGATGTGACCGTGCAGTTCCTCGAGCAGCGCGCTAGGAAAGGTCGACCGTGAGGCATGACGCCCAATCATTAGGGCGGCCGACCACCCCCGGCTTCCGTGCGA
Source organism: Leifsonia shinshuensis (assembly GCF_031456835.1). Classification (NCBI taxonomy): domain Bacteria; kingdom Bacillati; phylum Actinomycetota; class Actinomycetes; order Micrococcales; family Microbacteriaceae; genus Leifsonia; species Leifsonia shinshuensis. Next base: position 3,253,774 of record NZ_JAVDVK010000001.1, on the reverse strand, counting down.
AGCGGGAATCTTGGTACTGCCGATTGCCGCCCACACCCCGCAGGAGTCGGACGGCCACTAGTGCTAGCGTCGCCGCCGCGTGCCGGCTTGGCATCGACCACCCCATCGATCCGACTGTACGAGAGATAGACCCGACGGTAAGGTCATATGTATGGTGCTTGAACCGTCGCCCGCGTCGCAGCTCATTCCTTCGCGACTCCCGGCTGAGCGCCTCGGTGTCGCGGTCGTCGCCGAGTTGGTGGAACTCATCGTCACCGGGCAGCTCGAAGAAGGGGCTCTCCTTCCGCCGGAGGGCCCGCTCAGCGAACGATTCGGGGTGAGCCGCACCGTGCTGCGGGAATCGGTGAAGCGCCTGGAGGAGAAGGGCCTCGTGACCGTATCGCAAGGACGAGGCACCCAGGTGCGCGCTCCCGGATACTGGAACATGCTCGACCCCGTGGTGCTGTCGGCTCTCATCGATAACGACCAGAGCCTCGGTGTGCTCGACCAGCTGACCGTGGTGCGGGCCAGCCTGGAAGCCGCGATGGCCGGCTCCGTGGCCGCTCGGCACTCCCCCGAGGAGCTGCGACGTTTGGAGAATGCACTCACCGCGATGCGCGAGAGCGAGTCCGAGACCGATTCCTTCCGGCAGGCCGACGTCGTCTTCCACTTCGCCCTCATGGAGATCTCGATGAACCGGCTCGCCGAGAACATCGCCAAGCACCTCTACAAGCGCGCCGTCGAATCGAGCCGGTACCAGGGCATCAATCCCCCGGATGCGGTCTCGCGCACGCTGCAGGAGCACGCCGACATCGTCGACGCGATCGCGCGCGGCGACGTGACCGGCGCTGAGAAGGCCATGCACGACCACATCCACACCTCGTGGGAGCGGCGCCGCCTTCCCGACCACGCGCCTCGTACGCGAGCCGGGGCGGCGGCAGTTCAACCGACCGAGTAGATTCTCGGCGGTTGCGCCGCCGAGATCCGCCGCGCTCGAGGCAGGCCCGAAGCGAGCACGGGACACGTCGTCACCACATTCGGGTGGTGGCCCGGTTTCGGCCTGCGGCGCTCGCGCGCCGATACGCCCGCCGGGTGCCGACGCCGTCGAAAGGCGAGCTGTTCGCGCGGCCGGTTACCGGACTCCCTGTGTCGCGCGCCTCTCGCTTCTACTCTAGAAGGACGCGGACGTCCCATGGCCCCAGTTCGATCCGCGCATCGGCCTCCAGCGGCTCGGAGGAGAGGAGATCCGTGACACCGGTCGGCAACTGTATCGAGCGGGCCTCCCACGACCAGTTGTGCAGCACTCGCAGCCGACGCCCCGCGGCCGTTGTCGCTGAGGTCGCCGTGAGCGAACCGGTCGTCAGAGAGTTCCAAGCATCCCTGTCGGCCGGCACTGCCCACGACATCAGCGCACGCGCCAGTTCGGCATTGGGCACGGTACCGACGACGGTGACGCGCCCCAGCCCTGCCTCAGCGGTAGTGATCGCCGGGTACGGGCCGAACGCCGGATGCTGATACCGGGCCAGGATCTGGACCGAGTCGTCCGAGACGTGCAAGTAGTCGACCCACGCTGTGCCGGCGGAGGCGTCGGACAGGTCCAGTGCGCCGTCCGAGCCCGTCACGCGCACCGGGGTCGCCAGGTTGCTGAACTCCTGGTATCCGACACCGGCGATCCCGGCGAGTCGCGCCGGCTTGACGTCCGTGCGCGCTCGGGCTTCGGTGTCTGCATATCCGGTGCGCGGTCCGAGCACCAGGTGTCCGCCAGCCTCAGCGTAGTCGCGCAACCAGTCGAGCAGCGCGTCGCTGGCCACGTAGAGCGCCGGCGCCAGCAGGACGGGCAGCTCGGCCGCGACATCGGCCGGTTCGCGGAGCCGCGTGCCATCGCCCCGTTCGACCAGCTGGACGTCGTGGACGATTCGCACCGGCGCACCGGCCTCGAACGCTCCCCGATAGAAGGCGTTCACTATTCGCTGGTAGCTGCCGGGGTCCTCGGAGCCGTCGTCCCGGGCGAGTGCTGGCTGACCTTCGAGGCCCCACATCGACTCGTTGGACCACAACAAACCCACGGTGGCATCTGGCACCAGTCCGCTCAGGTGACCCTCGGCAGACTTGATCTCTGCACCCAGCGCGGCCAACTGCTCGTATACGCGCCCGGGCCGCTGGTCGTGCGGGAGGATTCCGACCCAGAACGTCTCGTGACCGAAGTGCAATGTGTGCCAGTGCCAATACTCGATCATTCGAGCGCCCCGCGCGATCATCGCCCAGGCCGCCTGCCGCCACTGGCCATCGAACGCGGGCGCGTTCATGGCCGGTCCACCGATCGCCCCGGCATTCGTCTCAGTGACCAGGAACCGCGCCTGCTTCGAGGAGTACATCCGGTCCGCGCTGTGGAAGATCGCCCAGGTCCCGCTCGTAGTCCAGCCGGGCGTGGGATGTTCGGTGGAGGAGAGAGCGAGACCCTCCTGCATCGAGTAGTACGGATTGCCCGCGGTGACATCCAGCGCTGCCGTCAGCTCGGGGTCCTGCACTCCTGGCCTGTCGTATGCGATGCAGGTGGTCACGAACTTCTCGCCGCCGGCGATCTCCCGGACGATCTCCGCCTGCCAGCCGATGAACTCGGTGACCAACCGGGCCTGGAACTTCCGCCAGGCGAGATCGTACTGGGGCTGGGCGTTGTTGTCCGGTCGCCAGAGATCCGCCCAGGTAGTGAGCCGATGCGACCAGTAGACCAGCCCCCACTCCCGGTTCAGGGTCTCCACGTCGCCGTAGGTGCGGCGCAGGTCGTCGACGAAGGCCTGGAACACACCCTCGTTGTACAGCAACTCGAGACCGGGTTCGTTGTCAACCTGGAACCCGATCACTGCAGGATGATCGTGGTAACGCCCGACGACGGCACGGATCACGCGCTCGGCGTGGAAGCGGTAGGCGGCGTGCGTCAGATCCACTTCTTGACGGGCCCCCCACCCGATGCGCTCTCCCGTGCGTCGCTCTCCGGCGATCTCGGGGTATTTGCGCGTCAACCACGGGGGTACGGCGTAGGTGGGTGTACCCAGCACGACGGAGATCCCTCGGGAACGGGCACCGTCCAGTACTGGCTGCAGCCAGTCGAGGTCGAACACTCCATCCTCTGGCTCCCAGGTGGACCAGGTGGACTCCCCCACCCGGATCACGGTGAACCCGGCTTCCTGCATGAGATCCAGGTCCTGGCCGAGCCGAGGGGAGGGCTGGTACTCGTGGTAGTACGCGGCACCGAAGAGCACGCGGTTGTCGATGTCTGTCAAGGCAATGAGGTCCTAATTCGGAGGGGTGGGTGAAGCGGGCGACGCTGAGGTGCCCCCGCGCCTGGACGTCGCGGGGGCACCTCGGTCGTGGTGGAGCGTCAGCTCGCGGTGAACGCGAGCGTCTTGGTGTCGCCGGCCGCGAGGGTCACTTTGTCACATCCGCCGGGCACCGCGGGTCGCCGCCGAAGTTGACGTTGAGATCCGTGCGGTACTTGGGGTCGACGCCCGCCGCGCAGATGACCTGCAACGCAGCGTCGGGCCAGTTGCTCCCGCTGACCTTCACGTTGTTGATCAACTGGTTATTGCGCTGAGCGGCGTTCGGCATCTGGGCACCGCCGGAGTTGTACCAGTTCTCCTTCAGCGTGTTGTCGTTCGTGCCGTTACCCGCGTCGTACGCGTTGGTGAACACCCACGTGTTCAGGCCGCTCAGGACGTTGTGCTGGGAGAGGATGTAGCGGCTACCCTCATCCAGATAGATGCCGACGCCGGAGACGTTGTACATGTAGTTGTTCTCGATCACCGTCCCCGGGCTCGCCGACAGGTTGTAGATGTTGCCCGAGTCGGCGAAGGAGGCCTTGATGTCGTGCACGAGGTTACCCGCGACCAGGTTGTCCTTCAGCGTCGTGGGCGTCTGGTAGAGCGGGTTGTACTTGTAGTACCCGCGGTTGAGGTACGTCTGCGAGCCACCCGCGTCGTTGATCCCCCAGCCGTAGCCGGTGTCGATCGCATAGGCGAGGTTCTCGACCTCGTTGTGGACGATCTGCGCCCGAGTCACGTAGGTGCTGAGAATGCCCGAGTTGTCCTTGTACTCCACGGCGACGTGGCTGATGGTGTTGTTGTCGATGAGGATGTCCTGGTTCGTCATCCGGGGGTCGCTGGGATGGTGCGCGTTCGCACGGATCCCGCCCACGAACAGGGCGTGGCCACCGACCTGAGTGAACACGTTGCCGGTCACGTCGATGTTGCTGGCGCCCAGCCCGATTCCGGTGAGCGTCGCGTTGTCATCGTTGCCGATGCCGAGACCCGACGACCCGAGGTTCCGGAAGGTGTTCCCCTCGAACGTGATGTGGTCGGCGGCGGACACCTGTACGGCGGAAGGCTCCTGGAACCAGGTGTTGCGCGTCCGTTCGTACTGCTCGCAGCCGCGGCTGCAGCTGGTGAAGGCGTCGGCTGGGCGGTAATCGTACGTGCCCTTGAGGTAGCCCCCGTTCTGCTGGCTGGCGTAACCGTCGGCCGAGGACGGGCCGAGCCAGGAGGTCCCAGTGAACGTCAGACCGCTGAACTCGAGGTGGGAGACGGGAGCGTCATAGGTGCCGCCGACGCTGACAAGGGCCTGCACCCGGGGGAGCTCGATGTCGAGGTCCTGCGGGTTAACGCCGTCTGCGGGCTTGTAGTAGAGCTTCCCCGCGTCGGGGTCGATGTACCACTCCCCCGCCTGGTCCAGGAAGCTGAGCGAGTTGTCCAGGTACCAATGCGGCTTGGCGAGCAGCGAGTACTGCGCCGTGTCCCAGCCCCACGTGTTGTTGTCCCAGGCGGGCTGGGCCATCGTGATCGTGTTGCCCGCGATGCTCTGCACCGGAGAGTAGCGGTCGGTGAAGTCGCCGAGCGACTCGAACTCGATCCGGTTCTGCTGCGGCAGGTTCGCCAGGTAGGCGAGTGCCGGGTTGTTGATCGTGATCCCCGTCGGGGTGAGCGTCAGGTCACTCAGCGCCACGCTGGTCGATGCCCGCGGAGCGTCGACGCCGTTGACGTAGAGCTGCCGGGTGTCGAGACCGACCGGCGTGTTCGTGACGTAGATGTTCGCGGCCTTGTCGTACTGCTGCCAGCCTGAGAGTTGGGTCGCTCCCGAGATCGTGGGGTGCGCACCCGCAGCAGCCGTCCAGCGTACGGTGTACCCGTTCTGGCCGCTGTCCTCCGCACGGAACGCGAGCGGGTGGTCGATGCGGTAGGTGCCGTCGGCGAGCACGACGGTGACATCGCCCTTCCCCTTCGCGGCGGTGTGTCGCACGACGTCCTGGACGTGCTCGATCGAGCACGGGAGCTGCACCTGGCACTCCCCTACGTCGCGACCGTCGGGCGACGCGTAGAACACGCTGTCTTTTTCCGGTGGTGCCGCTTGGGCGACCGTTGCGCCCAGGCCGCTCACGACCAGGGCTGCAGCGCCGGCAAATCCGGCAGCCGCTCGCCACCAGCCGTTCCTTCGAGCAGAGACTTTCCGCGTTTGTGACATCAATGTCATGGCTATTCGCTTCCGTGATGTTGAGGAGGGCTGCTTTGCCCCAGGACCCTAGGAAATCATACGTGTGACGTATGCGCAAGAGTCTTCGGCTGACGTGACAGTTAAGCAGCAGTCCGAGCAGCGCACCCGTCGCCCTCGAGCCGCCGACGCGTCGGCGTTCGCGCTGCGCCCTGCGAAGCAGCGGCTCTGGCGTGCGACGGAACCGGTTGTCGGCGGCTCCCAGTGCAACGAGGGGTCACCGAAGTTAACCGGCACGTGTCGCGGAAGGATCCGGCTCAGGGGGCCGCGGGATGGGCGCCGCGCCTGGTCGGCAGCCGACGGCGCCGCCAGGAGTCGATGATGTGAGCCTTCATGGCCGACTGCGCGGCCGCGGCGTCTCCGGCCTCGATCGCGTCGTACACCCGCCGGTGCTCCGAGAGCGTCAGCTCGTGGGCCTCTGCCGCCTGATTGGCAGAGAACCGTACCGTCTGCCGTGCATGCTCGAAAAGGATCCTCGTGATATTGGTCGCCAGGTGGTTGCCCGAGAGAGTCATGACGAGGAAGTGGAAGTCGACTTGGCCCCCTCGAGCGCGCCTCGGATCACCGCAATGTCATCGAGCACGCGGAGCGAATCGTCGTTCTCCAGCATGAGAGAAAGCACGGCCGGGTGGAGGATGTTCCACGAGGCGGGTGGCTGGACCGTCGTGCCTCGACCGGACTCCAGGGTGATTAGGCCCTTGTCCTCGATCCGCTTGACCGACTCGCGGATTACCGTTCGGCTCACACCGAACTGCTTCGCGAGACGCTCCTGAGAAGGCAGCGTGTCTCCAGGCGGAACCTCGCCGCTCACGATCGCGGTCAACAGGTCGTTGACGACTGCCACGCCGAGGTGGGCAGTGGGTGTCCGGGACGACGCGGGCTCCGCTTGCGGGGTGTCCCCGGTCATCACGCGCTCAACCTACCGGCGCTTCGGACCGCATCATGCGCGTTCCGCGCGATCGTCCTCCGCGACGAGGCGCAGCCCCGCCCGATTCGGACGCACGTGAGGCCCCGCTGGAACGAGCCAGCTCGCATCCCGTTGGCTCGCCACGATCCCCTCCTCGTCGATACTCACCCCGTGACCCGGCGCATCGCCCAGCACGATTCCCCCGTCCACGATCTCCTGATCGATCGTCATCCCAAACGGCGAGCCCAGATCCTGCACCTCGGTCACCAGGTGGTTCGGGACCGCGGTTGCGGCATGCGCGACCGCCTGATTGGAGGTCAGCCCCACGGGGCTGATCGGAAGGTCATGAGCATGAGCGAGGTGCGCAACCCGAAGGAAGTGCGTGACCCCCCAGACGCAGCCAACCTGCACGATGTCGACACCGCCGGCATCCAGCAAGGGGCGGAACTGCTCAAGTCCTGTCAAGTTCTCGCCCGTGGCGACCGCAGCTCTGACCGCATTGGACAACCGTGCGTGACCCGGAGCATCCCACCGTCGCAGCGGCTCCTCGACCCAGGTCAGATCCGTGCCGTTTTCGAGCGCCGTCACATATCGCACCGCCTGCTTGAGGTTCCAGGACTCGTTTGCGTCGAGCATGAGAGCGGGGTGACGCGTGTTCGATCGGAGTTCATCTCCGATGATCTGCAGCCGGCGCCGGTCGGCGTCGAGATCGCGGCCGCCTTTGAGTTTGGCGCTGGTGAACCCCAACTCGGCCATGGTCTTGTAGAAGGCGGCGAGCTTCTCGTCGTCCAAGGCGATGTCGAGCCCCGAGGCGTACCCGCTGACAAACCTGTCCCTGCCGCCCAGTACCCGCCAGAGCGGTTCCCCGGCGATCTTGGCCTTCAGATCCCACAGCGCCATGTCCAGCGCGCCGATCCCCCCGAAGGTCGCGCCCGCGTGCCCCGCCTTGAAAACGCGTGCCAGCATTCGATCGTACAGAGCCGTGACCGCGCGCGGATCTTCCCCTTCGAGTGCCGGGAACAGCCGGTCGATGTCCTGATTCGAGCCGGTACCGATTCCGGTGATGCCTGCGTCCGTCTCCAGAATCACGATAGGCACTTCGGTGAGCCCGCTGTCGATGTATCCGTTCACGTCACCGATAGGACGTCCCCAGTCGCGGTATGTGCGGATGCATCGGTAACCAGTGATCTTCATTATCGCCCTTGACTTCCCTTGCCCTAAACTAAAAAGAGCATACATCACATGTTCAATCTGCCCAGTGCGGAATGAATCACGCAGCGGGCGAGCCCCAGAGGAGCATCCATGAAGTCTCGACGAATCGACCGCGGCCTTTCCCTGACAGAGGTCGGCTTTGGTGCCGCGCAGCTCGGCAACTTTAGTCGGGCTGTCTCGGACGAGGACGCTCGCGCGGCTGTAGACGCCGCGTGGGATGCCGGTATCCGGTATTTCGACACCGCGCCGCACTACGGTCTGGGTCTGTCCGAGAGGCGTCTCGGCGCCGCGCTTCGTTCGCGTGACCGTGACACTTATGTGCTCTCCACTAAGGTCGGACGCCTGCTCGAGCCCAATCCGGCGGGAGCGAACAGCCTGGACGACGACGGCTTCCTCGTCCCAGCGCTGACGAAGCGCGTGTGGGACTTCTCGCGCGACGGTGTCCTGCGCTCCATCGAGGACAGCCTCGATCGTCTGGGGCTCGACCGCATCGACATCGCGTACCTGCATGACCCGGACGATCACTGGCAGGCCGCGTCGACGACGGGGATCTCAGCGCTCATCGAGCTTCGCGACCAGGGCGTCATCGGCGCGATCGGAGCGGGTATGAACCAAGCGGCGATGCTGGCGGAATTCATCCGACGCTGCGACGTCGACGTCATGATGGTCGCCGGCAGATACACACTTCTCGACCAGTCGGCGGCGGACAAGCTGCTGCCACTCGCGGAGGAGCGCGACGTCGCGCTCGTCGCCGCGGCGGTCTACAACTCCGGTCTGCTCAGCACGGACCGACCTGCCGATGGTGGGCGTTTCGATTATCGAGAGGCTGACGAGCAGACCCTCGCCCGTGCACGGCGGATCGCCGATCTGTGCGATCTGCACGGCGTCACGCTGCCCGCTGCCGCGATTGCCTTTCCTCTGCTGCAGCCGCAGGTCGCGTCGATCGTCGTCGGCATGCGCAGCGCCGCTCAGGTCTCCTCCACGCTCGAGCGCTACCGTGCGCAAATACCGGCGGCGTTGTGGCAGGAGCTGCGTGACCAGGGGGTTCTGCGCGCATGAACCGCATCGTCGACGCCCACCACCACATCTGGGACCTCACGGCAGCCCACTATCCGTGGCTCGGCCCGGAAGCGGGGCCCCTCTATCGCTCTTTCGAGCTCGACGAGACCGCTGGGGCGAGGCAGAGCCACGGAATCGACGCCGTCATTCTCGTGCAGGCGGCGGACAATGACGAGGACACGGCGCATCTGCTCTCGGCGGCCCGCGCGAAGCCCGATGTTGCGGGGGTCGTCGCGTGGACGCCTCTCGACGATGGCGAAGGCACGCGCAGACGCCTGAGCGAGTGGGCGCACCAGGATGCTCCTGTGGTCGGCATCCGGAGTCTGCTCCACGAACGCCAGGACACCCGATGGATTCTGAGTCCGGCTGTCGAAAAAGGGGTCCGAGCGATCGCCGACGCGGGAGTGCCGCTGGATTACGTGACCGCCGACCACAACGCGCTCGCCCACCTGCCGGAACTGACGGCACGGCATCCCGATCTCGTCGTCGTCGTCGACCACTTGGGCAAGCCGCCCATCGGCGGGGACCGGGAGTCGTTCGCTGACTGGCGACGCTTGTTGCTCGCCGCGGCGCGCTCCCCACGTGTGCACGCCAAGCTCTCGGGTCTCTACCCCGCCGATGGCCCACTGGACAGCTGGCAGGTGAAGGACATCCGTCCGTTCGTCGACACGGCGATCGAGATCCTCGGCCCGTCCCGCCTTCTGATGGGGAGCGACTGGCCGATCTCGGAACTGGCGGGAGGGTATGAGCGCACATGGGATGCGCTGGCCTCGACAGTCGCGTCCCTGAGCGAAAGCGAGAGACGCGATGTGATGGGCGGCACGGCCGATCGGGTCTATGGACGCCGGGGCGCCGAGCGAGGCTCCCTCGACTGAAGCCAGCGGATCGCCGGGCGATCAGTCGAGGTGCCATGCTTCCTCGAGCGGCTGCCAGTTCGGCACGTCCGTGTCCGCCGTGAACGGCAGTTGGCACGGTGCAGTGCGCGCCCACCACTCCTGTAGCACGGGATCGGCCGCCATCCGACGCTGATCCGCGTCAAAGTCCTCGCCGATGTACTCGTAGTAGCCGAAGAGCACATCTTCGATCGCGTAGATCGAGAAGTTCCTGATGTTGCCCTGCCTGGTCATGGCCTCCACGCCCGGCCAGACATCGCGATGCAGAGCGAGATACTCCTCGCGCTTGTCCGGTCGCATGCGGCACACCATCGCATAGCGTTGCATCCGCGTCAGCCCTTCGTTCCGCCGGCAGTCATTCCGGAGACAAGGAATCGCTGCGAGAACAGGAAGATGATCAACACCGGTGCCACCGAGATGATCGTCGCCAGGGCGAGTGTCGGCACCTCGATGTTCACCGTTCCGGCGGAGGTGGGATTGAACAGTGGAACGTTGGAGATCAGCTCGGCGAGTCCCACCTGAATCGGCGCATTCGTGCCGGGCACCATCACGAAGGGCAGGAAGTAGTTGTTCCAGTTGCCGACGAAGTTGAAGAACCCGACCAGGGCGATGACCGGGGTGGCCAGGGGCATTGCGACTCGCCAGAACACCCGGAACTCACTGGCCCCGTCGATGCGGGCGGCATCCAGAAGGTCTCGGGAGATGCTGGTGGAGAAGTAGATGTAGGTGAGGTAGACCCCGAACGGGAAGAATGAGAACGGCAGGATGACCGACAGCGGGTTGCCGATCAGCCGCACGGCGCTCAGCTCGAGGAAGATCGGCAGCACCAGGGCGGTGTTGGGAATGAGCATCACAACCAACGTCGTGACCAGGAGCGTACGACGGAGGCGAAAGTCCGTCAGCGCAAGGGCGTAGCCCACCGGGATGCTGACGACGAGCGTGAGGACGAGCGCCGCTCCAGAGTAGAAGGCGGCGTTTCCCAACCAAGTCCAGACGATGCCGTCCTGGAACGCGGACAGGCTCTGCCAGTTCTTGACGACCGTGCCGATACTCCCGAACATGAACGGGTTCTGGGTCAGCAGCTGCAAAGGTGTTTTCGTGGGCGCCAGCAGAAGCCAGATCAACGGCAACACAAAGAACACCACGAAAACTAGCGCAACGACGATCGCAAGAGCGCGTCCGAGCCAGCCGCGCGGCGACCTCGCCGTTCGGCGATCGCGGGTCAATACGGCATTATTCGCGCTCAAAGAGGCCTCCACGGAAGACGAAGTATGCGGCCAGTCCGACAGCGACCACGAGAAGGATGAGGGAGATCGCCGCAGAGCCGTTGAAGTCGTTCTGCCGGAACGCGTACACGTAGGCGAGCTGGTTCAGTGAATAGTCGCCGGGCACAACGCCCTTGCTGGCTTGAGAGAGGATGGCGGGCTCGACGAAAAGCTGCGTTCCCGCCGCGAGCGTCATGATGCCCATGTACGAGATCCATTTACGCAGCAGTGGCAGTTGGATATACCAGGCGGTCTTCACCGGACCGGCGCCATCGACGCGCGCCGCCTCCATCACTTCCTGACTGATGTTGTTGAGCGCTCCGTACATGATGACGATCCACCCCCCGGCGCCGGTCCAGAAGGAGATGATCGTGAAGATGACCGGAAGATTCTCGAGCGAGACGGTCTGGACGAAGCTGTTCAGGCCGAGAGCGTGCAGGATTCCGGCGGCCGGGCTGACGGTGGGGTCGAGGAGGAACAGCCACAGAATCACGCTGGACGCGCCGGCCAGCGCGCCAGGGATGTAGTACACGAACCGGGTCGACATCGACAGCCACCGAGCGCCGAACGCGTGGACGATCAGTGCGAGGAGGACGACGAAGATCGTCTGGAAGATCAACCAGATCACCAGGTACACCGCGACGTGCTGCACGGCGGGCCAGAATCGGTAGTCGTTGAACACCCTCACGAAGTTGTCGAGGCCGACGAAGCCGTTTTGGCGGGTGAACGCCAGGAAGATGGCGTACAGCGTAGGGAGCAGGCCGAACAGGAGCAGCAGGATGCCGTATCCTGCGCTGAACGTGTAACCCATTCGCGCCTGTGCGCGGTTCGGGTTCTTGCGTCTGGTGCGCGGCTCCCGCCGCCGACCATTCAGCTGGTCGACGGCGGGAGCCTTCACAGTAGAGGTAGCGATGAGCTTCTTCTTTCAGTGATGGACGATCGTTACTTGGAGACGGTGTAACCCTGGACCTGCGCCTCGTTCTTCATCTCCTGCTCCCACTGGGGCGCGACCGACTTGATCGTGTGACCGGCAGCGATCGCGGGCAGGACGACCTTCGAGTACCCGGTCTCGGCGCTGAAGCTCGGGTAGCCCCAGCCGCTCCAGACCTGGCCTGCGGCTTGCACCACCGTGTTCTGGAAGTCTCCGACGAAGTATCCGCCAGTGGCCTGTTTCGCGATCCACTTCTTAGCCGCGGCGGCGTAGGCGGGGTAGCCGCCTGCCAGCTTCACCTGGTAGTCGTCCGAACTCGTGACGAACTCCATCAGGGTCTTGACCGCTTTGAGGTTCTTCGTGTGGCTGGATGCGAACCACGTGCCGCCGCCCACGTTGCCGGTTCCGATCTTCTCGCCCTGCCAGTGCAGGGGCGTGCCAGCGCCGATCTGACCGGCGGGAACGTTGAGGCTGTCGGGGTTCTGGAAGAGGGCGCCGGTGAACCAGACCGGTCCCGGCATGCCGAGCGCCTTACCCTTGTACTTCTGCACGAAGTCCGAGCTGAACACGCTGTCCTTGGTCAGAGTGCCGTTCGCAATCATGTGGTCGAGCATTTCAGTCATCTTCGTCGAGTTCTTAGCCGAGACGTCGCTGTTGAAAGTGTTGCCCTTGACTTGGAAGACGGGAGCCTGTGCACCCCAGTAGTAGACGTCCATTCCGACGAACGCGTCACCCACCGAGCCGAGGATGTAACCCGGGTGCTCGGCAGCGAGCTTGTCGCTCAGCTGCTCATATTCCTCCCACGTCGTCGGGATCTTGTAACCGAACTGATCGAACAGCGCCTTGTTGTACCAGAACACCGACTGGGCCAGATCGTTGCGCAGACCGTAAACGGTTCCGTTGACGGTGAGCGGGTCGAGCGCTCCCGGCGCGAAGCCGTCCAGGAAGTCCTTATCGAACCACCCCTTGTTCAGGGGGGCCGCGAAGGCCTGAACGCCGTTGTTCTCCTTGGAGGCCCACGACGCGTCGTTGTTCTGCGTGGAGAAGACGACGTCAGGCCACCCTGAGCCGGCCTGGTCGAAGAGCGAGATCTTGGTCTGGAAGCTGTTCGAGCCGCTGGCGTTCCCGTCGTACGTCTGGACATTGAGCTTGATGTCAGGATACTTCGCCTCGAAGGCTTTGATCGCCGGTTCGCGGGATGCATCCACCCACACGGTTATTGGGCTGTCCTTGACCTGCTTGGCGGGGGTGAATCCGAACTCGGAGCTGTTTCCGCCGCCGGACGGCGTGCACCCGGAGAGGGCGACGAGCGCAGCGGCAGCCACCGCAACGGCGATTGTTCGGGCGAATCGGGGGAAGCGACGTTGCTGTGAAGCCATTTCGGGTCCTTGTCTGGTCGACGACTTTGACGACGAGCCGCGCTCCGCGGCCCACCACGTCATTAGATCATACATGTGACCTATGCACAACGAGCGTCTCCCGCCCTGCCGAACACGGTGCTAGTCTCATATGACGTCATACCAATGGAGAACTTATGCGCGCTCTGCAATACCTCTCCGCTCAGCAGCTCGCTGTTGCGGATGTACCTGAATATCCGCCCCGCCGGGGCGAGGTGCAGATCTCGGTGGCTTTCGCCGGTCTGTGCGGTACTGATTTGCACATCTATCACGGCCATATGGATGCGCGAGTGGAGACCCCTCTGACATTCGGCCACGAGATGAGCGGCGTGATCACTGCGGTGGGCGAGGGCGTCGAGAACTGGACCGAGGGTGACCGTGTCACGGTCATGCCGCTCTCCTGGGATGGCACCTGCCCGGCCTGTCTCGCAGGCAACGAGCACATCTGCCAGAACCTCGACTTCATTGGGATCGACTCTCCCGGAGCGCTCCAGGAACGCTGGAACGTCCCTCAGGAGACTCTGGTGCGCCTCCCGGCCTCGCTGGCCCTCGATGAGGCGGCGCTCGTCGAGCCGGTGGCCGTCGCAGTGCACGACGTCCGGCGGTCCGAGCTCGTCGCGGGCGACCGGGTGGTGGTGCTCGGTGGCGGGCCGATCGGAGTGCTCATCGCCACTGTGGCTCGCAACGAGGGTGCCGAGGTCGTCGTCGTCGAACTCGACGAGCGCCGCCGGGCGCAGATCGCCGATCTGGGCTTTCGCACGCTCGACCCCGCAGCACAGGACCTCACACAGGCTGTCAACGAGTGGACCGGCGATGCCGGCGCTGATGTGGTGTTCGAAGTCTCCGGCGCTGCCGCCGCGGTCGCCAGTGCCACGTCGCTGCCGAAGGTGCGCGGCACGCTGGTGGTCGTCGCCATCCACCCGCAACCGCGCGCCGTCGACCTGCAGCGGGTGTTCTGGCGCGAACTGCGCATCCTGGGGGCGCGCGTATACACGCGCGCCGACTTCGAGAGGGCAGTTGAACTGGTCGCCGGCGGGGTCATCCCCACCGGCGCGCTGATCAGCCGCATCGTCGACCTGGCGCAGACCAACGAGGCTTTCGGTGCGCTCGAGTCGGGGGAAGCGATGAAAGTGCTGGTTGATGTTTCCGGCACGGGCGTCGCCCGATGACGGCGCTGTTCGACCTAACGGGGACCACTGCCGTCGTCACCGGCGCCAGCCGGGGCATCGGGCGCGCGATGGCGGAGGCGCTCGCGTCAGCGGGAGCCCACATCATCGGGGTGAGCGCGACGCTCACCCCGGGTAGCGATGTCGAGCGTGCGATCACCTCGGCGGGCGGATCGTTCGAGTCGGTCTCGTGCGACTTCGCGGACGCTGATGCCATTCGCTCGCTCGCGGAAGACCTCTCCCCCCGGCGCGTGGACATCCTCGTCAACAACGCGGGAACCATCGAGCGCGCTCCCGCCGCGGACCACCCCATGTCGTCATGGGACCGCGTGCTGCAGGTGAACTTGACGAGCCAGTTCCAGCTCACCCAGCAGGTCGGCCGGGGAATGCTCGAACGCGGACGTGGCAAGATCATCTTCACGGCCTCTCTGCTGAGCTTCCAAGGGGGCATCAACGTGCCCGGGTACACGGCCGCGAAGTCGGGCATCGCGGGTCTGACCAAGGCGCTCGCCAACGAGTGGGCTGCCAGCGGCGTGAACGTCAACGCGATCGCGCCCGGGTACATCACGACCGACAACACCGCGGCATTGCGCTCCGACGCGGACCGCTCGCGCAGCATCCTGGAGCGGATCCCCGCAGGTCGCTGGGGCGAACCGGGCGATCTCGCAGGCGCGACGGTCTTCTTGGCATCCCGCGCATCGGACTACGTCTCGGGCATCGTGCTCCCGGTCGACGGAGGGTGGCTCGGCAGATGAGTGACGTATTCGAGTGGCCTCCGGTGATTCCCGTCGTCGTGATCGAAGACGCTGCTGCGGCAGTCGAACTCGCGCACGCGCTCATGAGCGGAGGAATCCTCTGCGCAGAGATCACCCTGCGTACACCCGCCGGCGTGGCCTCCATAGCCGCTATCGCCTCTACGCTGGGCGACGTGTTCATGGTCGGTGCCGGGACCGTCGTGCATCCGGGCCAACTGAAGGAAGTCGCCGCGGCCGGAGCGCGCTTCGCGGTCAGTCCGGGCTTCGACGACGAGCTCGTCGAACGGATGCAAAGCAGCGGGCTGGAACCACTGCCCGGCACCGCAACCGCGACCGAGGTGCAACGCGCCATGCGGGCAGGAATTGACGCTGTCAAATTCTTTCCGGCGGACCGGTTGGGCGGTATCGAGACGATCCGTGCGCTGTCAGCACCGTTCCTCGGTATGCATTTCATTCCGAGCGGCGGTGTGTCTCCGCAAAACCTTGCGGAGTATCTTCGCCATCCCCAGGTTCCCGCAGTGTGCGGTAGCTGGATGGTGCCCGCGGAGCTGATTCGCGCCGGACGATTCGATACGATCGCGCAGCGGGCGCGCGAAGCGACTGAGTTGGCGGCGACCGCCATGGGACCCGGTCTCGACCGGCAGACAGTCCTGTGATGATGGATTCTGAAGGGACGCCGACCCTCGTGACCCTCGGCGAGACGATGGGACTGTTCCGCGCCTCGCACAGCGGCCCCGGCGAACTGGTCGACCAGTACCACTTCGCGATGGGCGGTGCAGAGAGCAACGTCGCGATCGGCGTCGCGCGGCTCGGCGTCGGAGCAGCATGGATCGGACGCGTCGGCGACGACGCGGCCGGCCGAAAGATACTGAGAGAATTGCGCGCCGAGGGCGTCCGCACCCACGGGATCATCGATCCACTTGCCCACACCGGCCTGATGGTGAAAGAGACACGCATCCCCGGGCACAGTGCCGTGACGTATGCGCGAGCGCACAGTGCGGGTAGCCGCCTGGATGTCGACGACATCGAGGCGAGCCTGCTCTCCGGTGCAGGCGTGCTTCACGTCACCGGGATCACACCCGCGTTGTCCGACTCGGCAGAGAGAGCCGTGTTCCGCGCCATCGATTTAGCTTCCGATGCGGGCGTCGCGGTGTCGTTCGATGTCAATCACCGCAGCGCGCTGTGGCGCGGGCGGAACCCGAGGATCGTCTACCAGCGAATAGCTGAGCGATCCCAGATCGTCTTCGCCGGCGAGGCCGAGGCCGAACTACTGGTCGGCCCCGGCAACCCTGACGCTCTCGCCGAGCGAATCTGCGCGCTCGGACCATCGACGGCGGTAATCAAGCGCGGAGCTGCCGGCAGCGTCACGCTCTCGGAGGGGCGGCACGTGGCGTTTCCCGCCGCACAGATTCGCCCGGTCGACACCGTCGGGGCGGGTGACGCGTTTGTCGCCGGCTATCTGGCCGAGCTACTTCTCGGTGGCGATCTCCTGGCGCGCCTGGAGACCGCCACCCGCGCAGGCGCGTTTGCGTGCCTGGGGCTCGGAGACTGGGAAAGCTATGTGCGGCCCGGCGAGCTAGAGCTAATGGAGCAGGTTGACCCTGTTTCGCGCTGAGCGCGGCCAGTCATCTTGGCGTCACGCTTCGGATGTGGATGAACCGGTCGGCCATTCTGTTTGAACGCTTTTTTGGCGCATGGCGAGCACATCTCAGAGAGCGCCCGTATCCCCCGGAATACTTCGGTGACTTTGCTGCCGCTTCAAAATACAAGCGGGCGCGAGCGGAGGACAGATCAGGCGGCTAGATTGCCCAGCGAGAGCCAAGAGCTCATTCCAGGCCGCGCGTATCGCATCCCGGAGGGATTCCTCGCCCCAAGCCTATCGAGATCACGCAGCCCGACGGGCTGAGCTTCGGGGTCGACGTCCAGGCGATTTAGTGGGAGAACTGGAAGTTCCGGGTCGGTTTCAACGCGCACGAGGTCTGGTGCTCAACAAGGTTACCCTCCGCGACTTCCAGGAGAACCGCTTCTCTGAACCGGGCTCCAGTCGCGGAGATGGCCATCCCGTACGGCGACACCACACCGGCCCGGTTCTGGATCACCTACTTCTCCGCGTGAGCCGCGCTGTGCCCGACCACGGCTGCCACCGCGCTAATGACAGCGGCGAGCCCGAGCGGCGCCGCGATGTTCAGACGGAGAAGAAGGGCGCCGACGAGAGCTCCCAGAGCGATCAGCGCAACGGCCGCGACTCGACGGCGCCAGGGCTGGCCGGAGCCGCCCGCGAGCCGCGAGTCCGCCGCGAGGCCGGTCAGCGTCGAGGTCACCACCACCGTGGTGACATCCTTCACGGCGAGGTGTCGGGCGACTGCGGCCTGGAAACCCATGGTCGCCGCCAGCAGCGTCGTAATGGCGAACTCCCACGGCTTGGGCGGGACTCCTCCCGTCACGATCGTCACCGCCGTGAGCAGCAGGAGGGCGACGGCGACAGCGGTGAACGACCAGCTGGTGCGGGTGTTCCACCCCGTCGACTCCCGACGCAGCGTCCGCCCGCCGATCACCGCGCCGGCCATGAAGGCGAAGAGGGCGATGAGGGGGCCCACCCAGGGCAGGCCGTCCGCACCGGCCAGCGCCATGCCGAGCACCACGACGTTGCCGGTCATGTTGCCGGCGAAGACCTTGTCCAGCCCGAGGTAGCCGACAGCATCCACGATCCCGGTGGAGAAGGGTGAGCGCGAGCATCAGCATCACGGTCAGGTCTCGCTGTCGCGCATTCCCGTCCGCCATCATGCAGCTTCCGCGGGATACGAACGCACGCTGGCCGCACCATCGGAGCGCGGGTCACTCCCCGCATCCATTGACCCGGCGTGCCCGACCACGATGAGGTTGGCGTGGCCCACCAGCTCGCTGAGGCGGGGCGTCGGGGTGATGCTGAGGCCGGTGCGGTCGAGCGAAAGCCGGGCACCAGCGGCGAGATCGTCCTCCGCGTAGACCGCTGACGCCCGGTCCCCGTCTCGCTGCGCGCCGACCACGGCCCGCGGGGCGGAGACCGCTTCGACTGCCGTCATCCCGGCCATCGCCTGGAGCAGGGTCTGGGCATGGATCTGCGGCTGCCCCTGCCCGCCCATCACAGCCGAGACGTAGCGGACAGCCCCGCCTTCGGTGACGATCACCGGCATCAGGGTGTGCAGAGGTCGCTTTCCCGGCGCCAGTGCGTTCGGCGAGTCCGGGTCGAGCGAGAAGCTGGTGCCGCGGTTGTGCAGGAGGATGCCGGTGGCCGGCTCGACGACGGCGGCGCCGAAGGCGTGGTACACGCTCTGGATGAGCGACACCGACCAGCCCGAGGAGTCCGACGCCGCAATGCCGACGGTGTCACCCCGGGGCGGCCGGAAGCCCGGCGCGACCGCCTCCGTCGACGCCTCGGCGGTCTCCTCGAAGAGGGAGGCCGTGCTGCCGTGGCTGAGACGCGGGTCGCCTAGGTACTCGTCACGAACGGCGTTGGCTTCGAAGAATCGTTCCATCATCGTCCCGAACGACGCCCCCAACGGGTCGAGGACACCATTTCTCTCCAGTTCTTCCAGTACGCGCAGGAGCACGAACCCGTGGGTGTTCGGCGGGCTGGTGAGCAGGTCGAGGCCGCGGAAACGGCCGGACAGCGGCTCGGCGATCTCCGGGTGGAAGAGCATGAGGTCCGCGTACCCGATCGGCGAGCCCAAGGCGGTCAGCCCGCCGACGAAGGAGGCGGTCAACGACCCGTCGTAGAGTGCCGATGCGCCCTCACTGCGCAGCGTGTCAAGGGTGTCGGCCAGCGCGCTCTGACGCAGGACGTCCCCCAGAGCCGGCAGGCGCCCGCCGGGCAGGAACACCTCCCCGAACCCCGGGTCGAATCGGATGGCGTCCCGCTCCTCGGCGAACGCCGCAGCCAGCGAGCGCGAGACGGTCATGCCGTCGCGCGCGGCGGAGACCGCGTCGGCGAAGAGTTCGTCCCACGGTCGCTGCCCGCCCATCCGGTGGATCGCGTCCCAGCCGCGCACCGCACCAGGCACCGTAACGGTG
This sequence comes from Leifsonia shinshuensis, assembly GCF_031456835.1. Taxonomy (NCBI): domain Bacteria; kingdom Bacillati; phylum Actinomycetota; class Actinomycetes; order Micrococcales; family Microbacteriaceae; genus Leifsonia; species Leifsonia shinshuensis. The sequence goes on along the minus strand of NZ_JAVDVK010000001.1, from coordinate 3,234,622 downwards.
TCGATGCCGCGATACGGCAGGGTCTCGCCGTGCGCATCACGGAGCCTGGCCGGGTCGACCGCGTACCCCGTCGGGCCGGAGGCGTTCACGCACAGGGTGCGACCGGAGGGATTGCGTACCAGCGCGATGAGGTCGCCGCCGATGCTGACGTTGTGCGGGTAGACGACGCTGAGGGTGGCGGCGGCGGCAAGCGCGGCATCAAGGGCGTTCCCACCGCGCTCGAAGGCCCGCTCCGCTGAGCGGGTGGCCGCGGAGTGCGGAGTGGCGACAGCGCCGGTGAGGGTGGTGGCAGGCATGGTTCTTCCTTGTTTCGGAGGCAGCGGTGGAGCAGCCGGTTCGCTCAGAGGATCTTCGACAGGAAGGCCTGAGTCCGTGGATGCTGCGGGGAAGCGAAGAGGTCGGCCGGTGTGGCGACCTCGATGATGCTGCCCGCATCCATGACGACGACGCGGTCCGCGACCTCGCGGGCGAACCCCATCTCGTGGGTGACGACGACCATAGTCATGTCGACGGCGGCGAGCTCCCGCATCACGTCGAGCACCTCGCCGATCATCTCCGGGTCGAGAGCACTGGTCGGCTCGTCGAAGAGCATCAGCCGCGGGCGCATGGCCAGCGCTCGGGCGATGGCGACACGCTGTTGCTGGCCGCCCGACAGCTTGTTCGGACGGGCATCGGCCTTGTCGGACAGCCCCACCCTGGCGAGGAGCGCCTCGGCTTGCGCGAGCGCCTCCTTCTTCGCCACGCCACGAACCCGCACGGGGGCGTGCCAGATGTTCTCCAGCGCCGTCATGTGGGGGAACAGGTTGAAGTGCTGGAAGACGAAGCCGATCTCCTGCCGCTGCCGCATGAGGGCCGTGCGGGATGCGGCCGTGCGCTTGCCGTCGCCAGTCACCCGGTAGCCGACCGGCTGCCCGGCGACGAGGAGGTCGCCCCGGTCGATGGTCTCCAGGCCGTTCATGGTGCGGAGGAAGGTGGTCTTCCCTGCGCCGGACGGCCCGACGAGCACGACGACCTCACCCGGCCGGACCTCGAGGGAGACCTCACGGAGGATCTCTCGACCGCCGAGGCTGCGACAGACGTTGTGCGCGCTGACGAGGGGGGCCGCATCCGCGCCCATGGTGTTCGTGTCGTTCACGTCAGAGCTCCTGCTGGGGGACGGCGATGGGGGTGAGCGGCACTCCGCGGCGGCCGCCGAAGAGCCGCTGCCACGGCGAGACCGTCGCTTCGATCCCGACGCGCGCGTTCAACCGCTTCTCGATGGAGGCCTGAACCACCGTCCAGACGGTGGTCAGTGCGAGGTAGTAGATGGCGACGACCGCGAAGATCTCGAAGGTGCGGAACGTGGCCGCGCTGATGCTCTGGGAGACCAGGAACATCTCGGAGACCCCGATGACGCTGAGGATCGACGTGCTCTTCATCAGCCCGTTGAACGAGTTGCCCAGCGGCGGGACCATCAGCCGGAGGGCCTGCGGCAGGATGATCCACCGCATCGCCGAGCCTCCCGACATCCCGAGCGCCTCAGCCGCTTCGCTTTGCCCGATCGGGACCGAGTCGAGGCCGGCGCGGATGATCTCGGAGATGTAGGCGCTCTCGTTGACGACGAGTCCGACGATGGCGGCCTGTACTGCCGCCTTCACCAGGAGACCGCCCAGCTCCACATCCTCGAACCGGAAGACGTTCGCCGCCGCGAACCCGGTGTAGATCAGGACGAGCTGCACGAGCAGCGGCGTTCCCCGGATCAGCCAGATGTAGAAGCTGGCGACGACCTTGAGCGGAGCGAAGCGCGATCGCCTCATCAGTGCGATCACCAGACCGACCACCAGGGCGCCGACCATCGCCAGCACCGAGATCACGATTGTGAGGACGAGCCCCTGCAGGAAGGGTGCACCAGGTGTCAGCAGGTTCTTCCAGAAGAACGCCCAGTCGAAGCTCACGCGTCAGCCCTTCTGTGCGTAGGCGAGCTGGTACTGGCCCCACTGTGTGAGGATCTTCTTGTACTCTCCCGAGCTCACCAGATCGTCGAAGGCTTTCTGGATGGCGGTGTGCAGATTCGAGTCGCCCTTAAGCGTGGCTGCTCCGATGTCGACCGAGTCGGTCGGCTTCCCCGCCAGCTGGATGCCTGCGGTGCCCTGCTTCTGGTAGTAGCCGATCAGCTCGGCCGTGTCCATGTAAGCGTCGATCTGACCGTTCACCAGCTGCTGGAAGCCGACGGTCGCCTGGTTGTTGGTGCTGATGTCGAGCGCGCTCTTTCCTGCGCTGGTGCACTTGGTGGACTGCGCTTCGGCGAGCGACTGCGCGGTCGTACCGACGGTGACCATGACCTTCTTGCCGCATAGGCTGTCGTCCAGTCCGGTCACCCCATTCTTGGAACCCTTCTTCACCGCGACGCCGGACGCCGAGGTCAGGTACGGGACGAAGTCGACGATCTTCTCACGCGCCGGCTTGATGTACAGGGACGACATGATCACGTCGCACTGCTTCGCTTGCAGGCTCGGGATGAGGGCGGAGAAGTCGACCGTGACGAAGTCGGGCTTGAGTCCCAGGCGACCCGCTAGGGCCTTCGCCAGGTCGATCTCGCTTCCGATCAGTGCGCCGCTGGCATCGGTCGAGACGTTCGGCGGCGAGCCGAGGTTGGTCGTGCAGATCGACAACGTGCCTGAACTCCGGATGGCCGGCGGCGCAACCGTTGCGACGGCGGTGCTCCCGCCTCCGGATTGGCCGGAAGCGGCCGAACAGCCGACAAGCGCGAGGGCGGCTGCGGTCGCGACCGCAGCGGCTATGAAGCGTGTGGTGGTGTGCATGGGATCTCCGTCGATGCTCGATGCTCACGGCTCGGATGAGCCGTGAGCAGACTATCAATCGATAGGTTCTTCGTCTATCAATTGATAGATCACGATTGTTGCCAGCCTGTTTCGAGGAGGTCTCGGCTCGGAGAAGAATGAAAAAGCGTACTTCGTTAGCCGCGGTCTACGGCGTCCAGCCGCGACTCCGTGGCCGCACGAACGGCGCCCAGCCGGGCCGGGTCCGAGAGGACGGCGCGCAGGATAAAGTCAGACAGCTGGAGCGGCCGCTCGGACACTGGGGCGGTCGCGTTCGTCTCGCGCTCGCGCATCCCCTCGAACTGCAGGCCGGTGATGGCCCGTTGGATGAACACCGGGTCGACCCCGAGGAACTCCCCCGCATCGACGCCGGCGCTCACGAGCTGCTGCGTCCGCTTGTGGAAGCGCTCGATTTCCAGCCGCTGGTCCTGGAATTCCGGCTCGGTGAAGATTGCATCGCTGTAGTAGCCGCGGGCGTCGTACGGAAGCGTCAGATAGTCGCGCGAACTCGCCGCAAGGAAGAAGTGGAACCGCTCAGCCCAGGATGTGTCGAACGACTCCGCCTGCGCCAGTCGGCCCATGGTCTGCCGTAGATCCGCATCTACCAGTTCGGCGAGGATCTGATGTTTCGCCGAGAAGTGGTAGAAGAGCGATGGCTGGCGGATTCCTACCGCGTCCGCGATGTCGCGGGTGGTGGTTCCGTAGTATCCGTGCCGGCCGAACAGGCGCGCGGCGTGCAACAGGATCTGCTGCCGCGTTCTGGAACCCGTCATGCCTTCACTCTAGCCAGCACTAGTTGGCGGTCCATGGACTAGCGAATCATTTTGTGGCCTGTGGCGAGTGTTCCGCGCGATCACGCATCCTCTGCGCAGTGGCTCAGCACTCGTGAGCTGGCCGTCGCTATTCGGATCTGGCTGCCGTTTGCGAACTTACCGGTTCTTCCGACGCAGGTCGGGGAACAAGCCGTCGACGGGAGCTTCATAGGGCAACGGCTCGCCGCGCTTGTTCTGATCGTTGGAGGCCGCGAACGGTCCGCTGGGGCTGAGCAACACAGGCATGTGGTGGTCCGCGTGGTCGCGCCACCAGAGGCTCATCCCGGTCGCGGGGTCAAGGCGTAGATGTTCCCACGCGCGCCAGAGCGCGTCAAGGCGGCTGAGCGCTTCGGGGTACTCCCACCAGCGAGCGGCCCATTTCATTCCGCCCTGAGCGCCCACGGGGCGCCGGTAGACCTTGATCAGGTATTCGCGCACGAACTCGTCGACTGACCCGTAGAAGAGATCTGGCTCGGGTGTCTCGCCGGTGCTGTCGAGCGCGGTTCCTTGTTCGTCGAACTCGTCGTCGCGCATGTCGTCCTCGTAGCTCACGGCCGGTCCTGTCGGGACCCGGCCGCGTCGAGCCGGGCCTGTGCTCCAGCGGAGCCGAAGCCGCGCCGTGGAGGAGAGGTTCTCGATCGCCGCTTTCGCGTCAGCGACGCGAGAAGGGTCGGTCACCGTGGCGGTGACCACCATGCCGAAGTTCACCAGGCCTGCACCGTTGGCCTCCTCTTCCGCGGTCGCCATCGCGGCCCGCGTTCCCACCACATCTCGTGCGGTGGGACGCTCGCTCGAGGTCATGTTGAAGTTCGCAGCGCGCAGATCGGCTTGCACGATCGCCGCCGCACGGGCGACGTCGATCGGCCGGTACAGCCAGGTCACGCGCTTGCGCGCAATATCCCGGTGCGGGGCCAGGAACCGGGTAAGGATGTTTGCCTGCACGATGCCGCGCGGGGCCTCGGTCATCTGCCAGGTGACCGAGAGCGCTGAATCGTGCCGGTAGCTGTCCCAGTTCGCCTGAGCGCCGGATGGGCCCACGTCCGACCAGCGCAGCTCGAACGGCTCCCCCGACTGGTGGGCGTCGTCGACCAGCTCCGCAATCTCCGGGTCGTACGCGATCCGGATTCGAGAAGCACGGCTTCTCACGGGTCGTGGCGACGCACGCGCACTCAGGAGGCCGGGTGCGCTGGCTGATGAGGCGGGAGCTGGACGCCTGACGCCGGCGTCTGCCGCAGCTCGAGCAGCGGGCAGCTGAACGGGTCCTTGTCCCCCAGCCCCACCCGGTTGATGTGGCGCGTGACGATCGCGTACGACTGCAGCAGCCCGGTCTCGGTGTACGTGACCTCGTGCTCCGCGCAGAACGCGCGGATCGTGGGGGCCGCTCGACGCAGGTGCGGGCGCGGCATCGACGGGAACAGGTGGTGCTCGATCTGGTAGTTCAGGCCGCCCATCAGGAAGTCGAGCGTCCTGCTCCCCCGGATGTTGCGGCTCATCAGCACCTGCCTGCGCAGGAAGTCGAGCTTCATGCCGTGCGGCACCAGCGGCATCCCCTTGTGGTTGGGGGCGAACGACATCCCCATGTAGAAGCCGAACAGGCCGAGCTGCACGGCGAGGAAGACCGCCGCGATCCCCGGCGAGAGCACCAGCAGCACGAGGGTCAGGTACCCGACGATGCGCACGGTCAGGAAGGCGATCTCGACCGGCCGGCGGGCGACCGGTTCGCGGGCGAGCACCCGGCGCACGCTCGAGGCGTGCAGCGACAGCCCCTCCAGCAGCAGGACGGGGAAGAAGAACCATCCCTGGTGCCCGATCAACCAGCGCAGCGCCGCGGGGCGGTCCTGGGCCTGCCGCGGGGTGAAGGCGATCACCGGCAGCTCGATGTCGGGATCGACGCCCTCCTGGTTCGGGTTCGCGTGGTGCCGCGTGTGCTTGTGCTGCCACCAGCCGTAGCTCATCCCGACGAACAGGTCGCCGACGACCAGGCTGGTCCAATCGTTCCAGCGTCCGGAGCGGAAGATTTGCCGGTGCGCCGCGTCGTGCCCCAGGAAGGCGATCTGCGTGAACAGGAACGCGAAGCCGACGGCGGTGAACAGCTGCCACCAGGTGTCCCCGATCAGCACGAACGCGAGCACCGCCACACCGGTCAGCAGCGGCACGAGGATGAGCTTGGTCCAGTAGTAGCCGTAGCGGCGGCGGAGCAGCCCGGACTCACGGATGATCGCGGCCAGCGCCGTGTACTCGTTGCCGGCGTGGGCCGGCTGCGGCCGGCCGGTGGAGACCTCGGACATGATGAACGCCCCGTTCGATGCTGATGGCGTCGAGGTCCGGGGCGCTTCCCTCCAGCGTACGCGCGTCCGTCGGTGCGGCGACTGTGAGTGCCGATATTGGCGCCCCCGTCGTTGCGGCGCGGTTTCGCGGGTACCGTTGGCGGCATGTTGACAGTGATCGTGATCCTGCTGGTCGCCTGGGCCGTGCTGGTGGTGGTCGGGTTCGCCATCAAGGGACTGCTCTGGCTCGCGATCATCGGCATCATCCTCTTCATCGGCACGCTCGTCTTCGGTTTCGTCCGGAGGAGCGCGCGGAGGAAGAAGTCCGTCTGACCTTCGCGTCGGAGTGAGGACCGCGGTCAGCCCGCGCTCCGCCGCACCTCCAGGGCGCGCCCGACTCCCTGGACGTAGCTCTCCGGCGCCTCCCAGGCGGCGAAGTGGCCGCCGCGCGGGAACTCGAACCAGTCGACCACCTCGAAGAACCGCTCCACGAAATGCCGGGGTGCGTTGACGAGGTCCTTCGGGAACACGGTGATGACCGTCGGGATCTCGATCCTCGGCCAGTCCTTCGCGGCAGCGGCGGCGTACGGGGTGAAGGATGTGGCGATCGTCCCGGTGAACCAGTAGGCCGAGATCCAGGTCAGCGCCTCGTCGAGCGTGAACGCCGCCGACAGGTCGCCTCCGGAGTCCGTCCAGTCGACCAGCTTCTCCAGGATCCACGCAGCCAGCCCTGCCGGGGAGTCGCCGAGGCCGGCCGCGAGGGTGAGCGGCCGGGTGGACTGCTCGTGCATGTAACCGCCCTCGCGACGCTGCCAGTCGTGCCCCCGCCTCACGTACGCGGTCTCCTCCGCGGTGAGGTCGTCGGGCAGGCCGACGAGGAAGTGGTACTGCGACAGGTCCGTCAGATGCAGGGCACCGACGTGCCGACCGTGGCGGGCGGCGATGGCCTCGCCCACGTCGCAGCCGACATCGCCGGCCGAGATCACGTAGCGGTCGAAGCCGAACTCGGCCATGGCGTCCGCGACCGCGTCCGCCATCTCGACCGACGACATGCCCCCGTTCTCGACGGGCGCGGCGAAGGGGAACCCCGGCAGGGCGGGGACGACGAGGGTGACATCCCCGAGCAGCGGGAGGATGCGCTCGAAGCGGAGGACGGAGTCCGGCCAGCCGTGCAGGAGCAGCACCACCGGCGCATCGTCGCGGTCGGCGGCCGCGATCATCGCGCGGACGGGCACCGCCGTATGCTCCGTCTCCCACCAGGGCCACGACGCGATCCGGTCCTCGTGGAGGCGCCAGTCGTAGTCCTCACGCCAGTGACGCATCACCTCGGCGACCAGACCCGGGTCGACACCGCCCAGGCCGTCCCGCCGGGGCAGGGGGACCGACCGGAAGCGGTCGATCCGGGCGTGAAGATCCGCGATGGCCTCGTCCGGAACTCGATCGAACGAGTACCGCTTCATCGTCCCTCCCCCTGGGCCGGTGTCCGCGGTGCGGTCATGCGGAGGCCGTCCGGATCCTCACCTCGCGCTCCATGCGCTTCTCGTGGCGCTGCCGACCCTTGGCGGCCTCCAGCTCGCGGCTCTTCGGCGGCGCGTTGGTGACGAGCTGGTCCAGCATCCGCCGCGTCGCCTCGGCGATCTCGTCGATGGCCTGCTCGAACGCCGCGGCGTTCGCCCGCGATGGACGCGTGGAGCCGCTCACTTTCCGCACGAACTGGAGGGCGGCCTCCCGCACCTCGTCGTCGGTCGTCGGGGGCTCGAAGTTGTGAAGGCAACGGATGTTCCGGCACATGCCGAGACGATAGCGCCGATCGAGGAAGGATGCAGCCCCTGCGCTCCGCGCTCGAGGTGACTAGGACTCGTGAGGCTCGCACCTTCCACCGGTTCACGGATGGTGCGAGACTGAGACCATCGCCCCAGACCCCGGCGGTGCTGTCTCCGAATCATTTCGGCGCATCGCCCGGGCCCAGCCCGGACGGCTCCGTTTCGGGTACGGCGCCATCCGGGCTCCGAGGCCCGGAGCAACCACTCCCGAGTCCTCTGCGATGTTCCGTGCGACTGTCGCAGATCCGAGGAGCGACGATGCCCCTCCGGCGGGGGCCCGGTGACCCGAACCCGAGCCCTCGCCGATACCGCGCGGCGTCGTCCCTGCCGTACCGTGGACCCGTGACGACTGATGCCGGCTCCGCCTCGGTGGTGCGACGTGCGGCGGTCGTCGTCAACCCGAGCAAGGTCCAGGTCGCAGCGCTGCGCTCGGCGGTCGCGGCGGCGGAGGCGACGGCCGGCTGGGCGCCGTCCGGGTGGTTCGAGACCAGCCCGACGGACGACGGACGCAGCGCGGTGCTTGCCGCCCTCGCCTCCCATTCGGCACTGATCGTCGTGGCGGGCGGCGACGGCACGCTCCGGACGGCGGCGGAGTCGCTGGCCGGGACGGGCATCCCGATCGGCCTCGTCCCGTCCGGGACCGGCAACCTGTTCGCCCGGGAGCTCGGCTTGCCGCTCAACCTCCGTGCGGCGGTCGACCTCGCCTTCGCCGGCAGCGACCGCATGGTCGATCTGGCGACCGCGGTGCTGGAGAGACCCGACGGCGAGCGCGAGGAGCACGCGTTCCTCGTCATGGCCGGAATCGGCCTCGACGCCGAGATGGCCGCCAAGACGAATCAGCAGTTGAAGGCGCGCATCGGCTGGCTGGCCTACTCCGACCCGATCGCCCGCAGCATCCTGGGCAACAAGCAGTTCGACCTCACGTACGCGCTCGACGACGGCCCGGAGGTGGAGACGCGGGCGCACACGGTCATCGTCGGCAACTCGGGCAGCCTGACGGCCGGGATGCTGTTGCTGCCGAACGCCGTCGTGGACGACGGGATGCTGGACGCCGTGATCATGCGGCCGGGTCGCGGCGCGGGATGGACGGACATCGGCTACCGGTTGGCCTTCAACCGCGTGCTCCACCGCACCGGTTTCGGCCGCTTCGTCGGGCGGTTCTCCCGGGAGACGCGCGCGATCCGGTACGCGCAGGCGCGCACCATGAAGGTCCGGTTCGCCGAGCCGCAGGGCATCCAGCTCGACGGGGATCCGCACGGCGACGTCATCGCGGCGACGCTGACGGTCCGGCATCACGCCCTCGCCGTGCGGGTCCGTCACTGATCTCGCGCCCGGGAATACTTCTCCTCCCCTTTTTGTACTAGTCGATACACAACAAGGAGGAGGAGCCATGAACGAGCTCACAGGCAAGACGGCATTGGTCACGGGCGGGACCTCGGGTATCGGGCTGGCGGTCGCACGCCGGTTCGCCGCGGAGGGCGCGCACGTGATCGTGACCGGCCGCGCGCAGGACAAGCTGGACGCCGTGAAGGCGGAACTCGGCGAGTCCGTGACGACGGTGGCAGCGGACGTCTCATCCCTCGACGCCCTCGACGCGCTCTTCGCGGTCGTCGCGGAGCGCGGAGAGGGTCTGGATGTCGTGTTCGCGAACGCCGGCGGCGGCGAGTTCGCCGCGCTGGAGGAGGTCAGCTGGAAGCACTTCGCCGACACCTTCGAGGCGAACGTCGGCGGCACGGTGTTCACCGTGCAGAAGGCGCTGCCGTTCCTGTCGGCGGGGTCGTCCGTGATCCTCACCAGCTCGAACATCGACGTGAAGGGGAGCCCGTCGTTCAGCGTGTACGCGGCCTCCAAGGCGGCGATCCGCAGCTTCACCCGGAGCTGGGCGGCCGAGCTGGTGGACCGCGGGATCCGCGTCAACGCGATCGCACCGGGACCCATCGCGACGCCCGGGCTGAGCGGCCTGGCGGGCGCGCCGGAGCAGGAGCAGGCGCTGCTGGACGGGCTCGCGGCCGGCGTGCCGATGAAGCGCCTGGGATCGCCCGACGAGATCGCCGAGGCGGTGCTGTACCTGGCATCGTCCCGGAGCTCCTACGTGACCGGTTCCGAGCTGTACGTGGACGGCGGCGCCAGCCAGGTCTGACCGGGACCGGAGCCCGCGGGCATGATGGATGGCGAGGGAGAGGAGCAGCGATGGCAGCGACGAGGGGCAGACCCCGCGAGTTCGACGTGGACGCTGCCCTCGACCGGGCGATCGAGGTGTTCTGGCGCCAGGGTTACGAGGGCACCAGCCTCAGCGACCTGACCGAGGCCATGGGCATCAACCGTCCGAGCCTCTACAACGCCTTCGGCAACAAGGAGGAGACCTTCAAGCGGGCGGTGGACCGGTACGCCGTGGTCGACATGGCGTACGTGGATGCGGCGCTGGCCGCTCCCACGGCCTACGAGGTCGCCGAGCGGTACCTGAAGGACAACGTGGCGGCCGTCACCACCCCGGGACGGCCGCCCGGCTGCCTGTCCATCCAGGGCGGGCTCGCGGGTTCGCCCGAGGACGACCGCGTCATCCGCTTCCTGGCGGAGCGGCGGCAGGCGGGCGAGGCGCGGTTCGCCGAGCGCTTCGCCCGCGCCGTCGCCGACGGCGACCTCCCGGCGTCGGAGGACCCGGCCGACCTTGCGAAGTACCTCAGCACGGTGTCGGCCGGTCTCGCGGTGCAGGCGGCCGCGGGCGCGACCCGCGCTCAGCTCATGGGCGTGGTCACGCGGGCGCTCCGGAGCTTCCCGCGCTGAGGACCCCGGCCCGCTCGCTCCTATGATCGGAAGCGCCGCCGGTCGAGTCTGCCTGTTCGTGACGTCGCTCGACCGCTGACGCCGTCAGGCCTTCGACGCCCTCGCCGCGGGCTCGGCAGCCGACGCGCCCGCAGCCGCATCCGGCCGGTCGGGCCCGGACCGGCCGATGGCACGCAGGCTGCGGTCGAACACCGTGATCAGCAGGAACACGACCGAGATGCCGATCACCACCCAGCCGAGCACGTGGAGGCCGCCCGTCGTCGCGTGCGCGCCGTAGACGTTGCCGTAGACGACGGATGCGACGATCGCGCCCAGGTAGAAGAACGTCCGCAGCAGGCCGGCGGAGGAGGCGATCCGCTCCGGCTGCGCCTGGTGGTACAGGGTGTTCTGGATCGCGAGGTTGTTCAGCCCCTGCGGGATGCCGAGCACCAGCATCGTGACCACCAGGAACCAGATGGGCGTCGCGCCGCCCATGAAGAGGACGAGCACCCCGGCGGCCAGCTGGGCGATGGAGCCGATCAGCAGCTTCCACAGCACCTCCGGGCGACGGCCGAAGGCGAGCGCGACCCCGATCCCGGCGGCGAAGACCGGCAGCAGCACGAGACCGGCCGCGGTCGGGTTCAGCGCGCGTCCCTCCTCGAGCCACTGGGTGAAGCCGTACACGAACAGGTACGAGATCGTCGCCGTCAGCAGCGAACGCGTGTAGGTCAGCAGCAGTGGGCCGTTGCCGCCGAGCACGCGCAGGTCGATGAAGGGCGCATCGACCCGCAGCTCCCACCAGACCAGCGCGGCGCCCGCGAGCAGAGCCACGGCGAGCATCCACAGGGTCGCCACCGAGATGTTCTGCAGGAAGATCAGCAGCGCGAGCATCGCGACAGCGAAGAAGAGGATGCCGAGCCCGTCGATCCGCGGACGCTCGTCGCGCGGCGGCTCGAGTCCCGTCGTCCGCGGGAGCAGGATCCAGCCGAGGATGACGCTGGCGACACCCAACGGGAGGTTGACCGCGAAGGTGGCACGCCATCCCCACGCGCCGATGAGGAGGCCGCCCAGCGTCGGGCCGATCACCGCGACCGTCTGCGTGGTCACCGAGAGGACCGTGAGGATGACAGCGGGCGACGCGACGCCCGTGCGGCGCCCTTCGGCACGGATCAGGTGCATCGCGGCCGGGTAGCCCGCGCACGTGCCGAGGCCGAGCACCACGCGCGCGACGACGAGCCACCAGATGCTGTCGTGGGTCACGGGGATGACGAGGCCGATCGCGCCAGCGACGGCGACCAGCGCGCCACCGGCGAGGAAGAGCCGCTTGACGCCGTAGATGTCGACCAGCCGGCCGACCAGCGGCTGGCCGATCGCCGTGGCGAGATACAGCGCGGACACCAGCCACACCGTCTCGGAGGCCGGGGCGCCGAGCGCGATGCCGATCGGTGCGAGGGCGACCGCGATGATCGCGGTGTTGATCGGATTGAGCACCGCGCCGAGCATCATCGGCGCGAGCAGGCGCCGGTCGAACCGGCCGACAGGCGGCGGCTTCTGCGGCATCAGTCCAGGATCCGTTCGAGGACGGCGGTCGCCGCGGCGAGCGTGATCAGCTCGGCCTCCGACACCTGCGTGGCCAAGGTCTCGTCGAGCCAGGCGAGGCCCGCCTCCTTCTGCCCGGCGACATGCGCCCATCCCTCGTCGGTCAGCTCGACGATCTGGCGCCGGCCGTCGGTCGGGTCCTGGCTGCGTGTGACATAGCCCAGCGCCTCCAGCGCCTCCACGATCGCCGCCATCGACTGCGGCCGCACACGCTCGGCATGCGCCAGTGCGCTCACCGTGGAGACGCCGCCCTTGCTCAGCCGCGACAGCGCGGACGCCTGGGAGGGGGTGATGGCGTCCGTCGTCGCCTCGCGCAGCTTGCGGAGCAGCCGCGCGAGCACCGCCCGCAGGTCGACGGCGATCTGCTGCGGGGTGATGTCGGGTTTCGCGGAAGCCATATCGACAGCCTAGACTGCACAGTTGTAACTGTCCAGATTGGAGAGGACCCCGATGACCACCGCACTGCTGCTGATGGACTTCCAGAACGGCATCGCCGGCCGGCCCGGCTTCGAAGGCACCGTCGACACGGCGGCCGAGGCGCTCGCCGCCGCGCGTGAGCACGGCATCCTGCCGATCTTCGTCCGGGTCGCCTTCCGCCCCGGCTACCCGGAGGTCGCCGCCTCCAACCTCGCCTTCAGCCGGACAGCGGGCGCCGGGGACGCGATGCACCTCGACAGCCCGGCGACGCAGATCACGGACCGTCTCGCGCCACGAGACGGCGAGCCGGTCGTGGTGAAGAAGCGCGTCTCGGCCTTCGCGGGCAGCGACCTCGCGGTGCTGCTGCGCGGCCTCGGCGCGGACGAGCTGGTCCTCACCGGCATCGCGACCAGCGGCGTCGTTCTGTCGACCGTGCGCCAGGCGGCCGACCTCGACTACCGGATCACGGTGCTGGCCGACGCCTGCGGCGACGCCGACTCCGAGGTGCATCGAGTGCTGACGGAGAAGGTCTTCCCGCGCCAGGCGTCCGTCACGACGGTCGCCGACTGGGCCGCGTCGCTTTGACGCCGCCCAGCGGCGACAGCGGTCAGGCCGCCGAACGGTCGGCGGCCGCCCGCCGACGGAGGGACGCGTCGCCGACCTCGGGCCCGCGGTAGACCATGTCCATCGCGCCGATGCTCTCGCCGGGCGGCACGATCGCGTCGATCCGGTCGAGCACCTCGTCGGACAACGAGACGTCGGCCCCGGCGAGGGTGTCCTCCAGCTGCTCCATGGTGCGAGGACCGGCGATGGCCGAGGTGACTCCGGGATGCGCGATGACGAAGGCCATCGCCAGGTGGGTCAGACGGACGCCCGTCTCATCGGCGAGCGCGATCAGCTCCTCCACGGCGGCGAGGCGCCGCTCGTCGCGGAAGTGGCGCATCCCCGTCCGGGTGGAGCGGAAGTTGTCGTTCTCCTGGCCGGCGCGGTAGCGGCCGGTGAGCGTGCCGCCGGCGAGCGGGCTGTAGACCAGCGTCCCCATGCCGTACCGCTGCGCGACCGGGAGGATCTCGCGCTCGATCTCCCGGTCCAGAATGGAGTAGTTGGGCTGCTCGGTGCGGAACCGCTCGTGACCGCGGCGCTCCGACATCCACTGGGCCTCGACGATCTCGGACCCGCGCATGGACGACGAGCCGATCGCGCGGACCTTGCCCTGGCGGACCAGGTCGCTGAGCGCCGAGAGCGTCTCGTCGATGTCCGTCTCGGGATCGGGCCGGTGCAGCTGGTACAGGTCGATGTGATCCGTCCGCAGGCGGCGGAGGGACCGCTCGACGGCCTGCATGATCCACCGCCGCGATGCCCCGCGGTGGTTGATGTCGTCGTCGACGGGGCCCCAGAACTTGGTGGCGAGGACGACCTCGTCCCGACGCCCTGCGATCGCCTCCCCCACCACCTCTTCGGAGTCGCCGTAGCGGTCGGCGGTGTCGATGAAGTTGATTCCGCCGTCGAGGGCGCGGTGGATGATGCGGATGCCCTCGGCACGGTCGGGGTTGCCGAGCGATCCGAGCATCATGGCGCCCAGCGCGTAGGGGGTGACTTTGATGCCGGTGCGGCCGAGCGTTCGATACTGCATTGCCGTGCTCCAAACTGAGTCGATCTCTGCACGGAGGGACGCCGCGCCGTAGGATTCGGAGAAGCGGAACGTCACTCCGGATACGTTCCGACTGTAGCGGAACACTGTTCCGGATACAACACCCTGCGCGTCAGCGCGCCGAAACGAAGGAGCTGCCATGCCCGCACGCACCGGCACGATGGCGAGCGCTGCGACAGACGGCGACACCGGAGCGGCACGCCGCCCGCAGCGCGCGGACGCCCGGCAGAACGTCACCGCGCTGATCGACGCGGCGAAGACGGTGTTCGCCGCGGACGGCGTCGACGCCCCCGTGCGGAGCATCGCCGACCGGGCCGGCGTGGGCGTGGGGACGCTGTACCGTCACTTCCCGCAGCGGTCCGACCTGATCTCGGCCGTCTTCCGCTCCGAGATCGACGCCTGCGTCGACGCGGCGCCCGCCCTCGAGGCCGCCTACCCTCCCGGCGAGGCCCTCGACCTCTGGATCATGCGCTACACGCAGTTCGTGGCGACGAAGCGCGGACTGGCGGCCGCCCTCCACTCGGGTGATCCCGCCTACGAACCGCTCGCCGACTACTTCTCGACGCACCTCGCTCCCACCCTCGAGCGCCTGCTGGCCGCCGCGAGGGCCGCGGGCGACATCCAGCAGGACGTGGATGCGACGGAGCTCCTCGGCGCCGTGGCGAACCTCAGCCACGGCGGCGGACCGGGCGGCGCGGTGACGCCGCGGACCGACCGGATGGTGCGCATCCTGCTGGCGGGTCTTCGGGCCGGATAGCCCTCGCGGGAATCCGCGCGGCCCGTTCGTGCTTGGATGGTTCCGTGCTCCGCACCATGTTCGCATCCAAGATCCACCGGGCCACGGTCACCCACGCCGACCTGCACTACGTCGGCTCGATCACGATCGACCTCGACCTCATGGAGGCCGCCGATCTGCTGCCCGGCGAGCAGGTCGCCGTCGTGGACGTGACCAACGGCGCGCGCCTGGAGACCTACGTGATCGCCGGAGAGCGCGGCAGCGGGGTCATCGGGATCAACGGCGCCGCGGCGCACCTCGTGCACGTGGGAGACACGGTCATCGTCATCTCGTACGTGCAGCTCGAGGATGCGGAGGCGCGCACGTTCGCGCCCCGGATCGTCCACGTCGACGGCGGCAACCGGATCGTGGCCGTCGGGAACGACCCGGCCGAAGCGCTGGGCGGC
Organism: Leifsonia shinshuensis; assembly: GCF_031456835.1. Lineage (NCBI taxonomy): Bacteria > Bacillati > Actinomycetota > Actinomycetes > Micrococcales > Microbacteriaceae > Leifsonia > Leifsonia shinshuensis. Next base: position 3,219,289 of record NZ_JAVDVK010000001.1, on the reverse strand, counting down.
GACGCGCTGACTCCCCCGCACGCCCTCTGAGCACGCCACGGGCCGGCTTTCCCTAGGATCGACGCATGTCGCCGTTAACGATCCTCGCCTTCGCCGGACTCTGTCTGGTGCTCGCGCTCACGCCTGGACCGGACACGTTCCTCGTCCTCCGCTACAGCATGGGCCGTGCGCGAGACGGCTTCGCGGCGGCGGTCGGATGCTCGCTGGGCTCGCTGGTCTGGGCGGCGCTCGTGGCCGTCGGCCTGGCGACCCTGCTGGAGCAGTCCGCCGAGGTGTTCCGCATCGTGAAGATCGTCGGCGGGCTGTACCTCATTTATCTCGGGGTGATGGCCTTCATCGCGACCCGCCGCAGCGCCCGGGCGGCGGCAGCGTCCGGAGACGAGGGACCGGACCCGCGCAGTGGAGAGCCGGCCACGGCGGGCGTTCGCGGCTGGTCGGCCCGGAGCCTCCTGGCCGGGGCGCTCTCCACCCTCCTGAACCCGAAGGTGGGCCTGTTCTTCCTGGCGGTCGTGCCGCAGTTCGTCCCGGCGCACGCCGGGATCGGCGAGACCATGCTGCTCGGCGCCGTCGACGCGCTCGTCTCGGCGGCCTACCTGGGGGCGGTCGTGCTGCTGGCCTCCCGGATGGTCGCCTGGCTGAAGCGCCCGCGGGTCACCCGGACGCTCGAGCGCGTCTCGGCCGGCATCCTCGCCGCGCTCGGGATCGGCACCGTTGTCGCCGGCGCCGAAGGCTGACAGACGCTTCGGACCCCCGCTACAGCTCCTCCGCTGTGCCGGTGACCCGGATGCGCCCGTCCACCGGGATGTGGACCTCGATCAGCGACGGGTGCCCGGTCTCCGCGCCCTGCTCCACGTGGATGGTCGCCGGCGTCGCGACGTGGCCTCCCGCTCGGAGGTAGGACCCCAGTCCAGCGGCCGCGGATCCGGTCGCCGGGTCCTCGCGGATGCCGCCGCGCGGGAACGGGTTGCGGGAGACGAACCGCTCTGCCGAACACCGTCGGACCACCGGCACCGTGCCGTCCCAACCGAAGCGGTTCTGGACTGCGAGCACGGCCTCGTCGTCGTGATCGAGCGCGGGCAGCACGCCGTCGACGACGAACAGCAGCGGATGCGGGTTGCCGCCCCGGACGAACGCCGGCGGAAGTGCGGGGTCGAGGTCTGCGGGACGGAGCCGCAGCGCTTCCAGGAGCGCGCCGAGCGCCACCTCGTCGAGTGGATGGACGTCGGTCTCGACCGCTGTGAGCGTCGCGGTGCGCGGATCGACCGCGACGGGCACCGCGCCGGCGCGGGTGGCGAACGTGACGGTCTCGCCGGCTCCCCGCCGGGCGAGAGCGACCCCGGAGGCGATGGTCGCGTGTCCGCAGAAGGCGATCTCGTCCCGGGGGGTGAAGTACCGGACGCGGGCCAAGCCAGGTGTGACGTCCATCAGGAAGGCCGTCTCGCTGAATCCCAGTTCCGTCGCGATCGCCAGCATCTCGTCGCGTTCGAGTGCGTCCGCGTCGATCACCACGCCGGCCGGATTGCCCGAGCGGCGGTCGGCTGGGGTCGTGAAGGCGCGATACGACAGGATCTCCATGCCGGGATGCTAGCGGCGGCCCGGGCCGGCGCTCGCGGGCCAATCCGGGACCGGTGGCCCTCTCGATGCTGCGAGGATGGGAGCCGATGACCCGGACAGCCGCCTCCTTCTCGCGTGGACTCGCGCTGCTGGTCGCCGCGACGTTCTTCATGGAGAACCTGGACGGGACGATCATCCAGACCGCCGCGCCGACGATGGCGCGCGAGTTCGGGGTCGCCCCCGCCGAGCTCAGCATCGCGATGGTGGCCTACCTGCTCGCGGTCGCCGCCGGCATCCCGGCGACCGGCTGGCTGTCGACGCGGATCGGCGTGCGGCCGGTGCTGCTGACCGCGATCGTCGTGTTCACCGTCGCATCCGTGCTGTGCGCGTTCGCGCCGACACTCACGCTCCTCACCCTCGCCCGCGTGCTGCAGGGCATCGGCGGCGCGCTCATGGTGCCGGTCGGGCGGCTGGCGGTGCTCAGCGAGACGGAACCGCGCGACCTCCTCGACGCGATCGCCTACCTCACCTGGCCCGCGCTCATCGCACCGGTGATCGCGCCGGCGCTGGGCGGCATCCTGACCGACACCGTCGGCTGGCGCTGGATCTTCCTCATCAACGTGCCGCTCGGGATCGCCGCGGTGATCGCCGGGCTGCGGCTCATCCCGCACTCGGAGCCGCAGCGCGGTGCGCCGTTCGACCTCCGCGGCTACCTGGCGATCGCGTTCGCGCTCGTCCTGCTGACCGCAGGGGCGGAAGCGCTGAGCGCCGACGACCCGCTGCTGGAAGTGGTCGGCGCGGTCGCGATCGTCGCCTCGGCAGGAATGGTCTGGGCGAACATCGCGACCTCGCGCGAGCGGGCGCACGCACTGTTCGACTGGAGCGTGCTGCGCCGCTCCACCTTCCGTGCGGGCAACCTCGGCGGCGGGGTGTACCGGATGATCATCACCGGGGCGCCGTTCCTCTTCACTCTGCTGTTCCAGCTGGCCTACGGGTGGAGCGCGACGGTCGCCGGCCTCCTGGTCATCGCGGTGTTCGTCGGCAATCTCGGGATCAAGCCGTTCACCACACCGCTCATCCGCAGGTTCGGCTTCCGGCGCATCCTGATCTGGTCGAACGCGCTCGGGATGCTGGTGCTGCTCGCCTTCGTGGCGATCGGTCCCGAGGCGCCGGTCGCCCTCCTCGTGCTGCTGCTCATCGTCAGCGGAGTGTTCCGCTCGATCGGCTTCAGCGCCTACAACACCCTCCAGTTCGCCGACATCGAGCCGGACGAGACGACCAACGCGAACACGCTCGCCTCCGCTTTGCAGCAGGTCGCCGTCGCGCTGGGCCTGGCCGTCGTCGCGGTGTTCGTCCGCGCCTCGACCGCGGTCTCCGAAGGCCTCACGGGGTCCGCGCTCCCGGGGTACCACTGGGCGTTCGCCCTCGCTGCGGCTCTGCTGCTGCTCCCGCTGGTGGGCGCGCTGCGGCTGCCGCACGACGCGGGCACCCGGGCGATCGCCGCGCGCTGACGGCTGCCGCCGCCGCGGACTCGGCAGCATTCATCGACTGCCGCACTCAATCCGAGAGCATTCTCCTGTTGGATTCGCGGAACGATCCGCGTCTACCATCGCGGTGACCACGCTTCAGCGGTGCGAAAGGAACGACAGTGCAGTTCAGATACCTGGGCAACTCCGGCTTCAAGATCTCCGAGATCACCTACGGCAACTGGTTGACCCACGGCTCGCAGGTCGAGAACGACACGGCGACGGCGTGTGTTCGCGCGGCCCTGGATGCGGGCATCACGACGTTCGACACGGCCGACGTCTACGCCAACACCGTGGCCGAGAGCGTCCTCGGCGAGGCGTTGAAGGGCGAGCGCCGTCAGTCGCTGGAGATCTTCACCAAGGTGTTCGGCCCCACCGGCCCGAAGGGCCACAACGACGTCGGGCTGTCGCGGAAGCACATCCTCGAGTCGATCGACGGCTCCCTCCAGCGGCTGCAGACCGACTACGTCGACCTCTACCAGGCCCACCGGTTCGACGTGGAGACGCCGCTCGAGGAGACGATGCAGGCGTTCGCGGACGTCGTCCGTCAGGGCAAGGCGCTCTACATCGGCGTGAGCGAGTGGACGGCCGACCAGCTGCGCGCCGGGCACGCGCTCGCGAAGGAGCTCGGCATCCAGCTGATCTCGAACCAGCCCGAGTACTCGGCGCTGTGGCGCGTCATCGAGGCGGAGGTCGTGCCGACCTCGAAGGAGCTCGGCATCTCGCAGGTCGTCTGGTCGCCGGTCGCGCAGGGCGTGCTCAGCGGCAAGTACCGCCCGGGCGCCCCGCTCCCCGAGGGCAGCCGCGCCACCGACGAGAAGGGCGGGGCGGGCGCCGTCAAGCGCTGGCTGAGCGACGACGTGCTCACCCGCGTGCAGGAGCTGACCCCGATCGCACAGGAGCTCGACCTCACGCCCGCACAGCTCGCGGTGGCGTGGGTGCTCCAGAACGACAACGTCGCCACCGCGATCATCGGCGCCTCGCGCCCGGAGCAGGTGACCGAGAACGTGAAGGCCTCGGGCGTGACCATCCCGGCCGAGCTGCTCGGGCGGATCGACGAGGTGCTCGGCGGCGCCGTCGAGCGCGACCCGTCCCACACGGCCACGCGGTCGCCGAAGACGCGGGAGGCGTGACGCCTCAGGCGTGACACCAGACGCGTGACACCAGACGCGTGACACCAGACGCGTGACGAAGGGCGCCCTCCGCGAGGAGGGCGCCCTTCCCTCGTGGACGCTCGGTCGCCCGGCCGCGGACGCAGAGTCAGGCGCGCGGCGCCGCCGTCGGCCAGAGTCGAAGGGTGACGACAGACACCTCGCCCGTCCGGGCCGCCTCCCCCGCATCCCGACCGCTCACGCGCACGCGCTGGGGCGGCCTCATCGTCATGTTCCTCACCAGCTTCGTTCTGGTGACGGCGGAGTTCCTGCCCTCGGGCGTGCTGACCGCGATGGCCGCCGAACTCGGCGTGACGCCGGGGCAGGCCGGGCAGACGGTGACCGTGACCGCGTTCGTCGGGTTCCTGGCCGCACCGACCATCGGCATCCTGATCCCGCGGATGGACCGGCGGACGCTGCTGATGCTCGTCGCCGCCCTCGCCGCCGTGTCCAACCTCGCGGTGGCCCTCGCGCCGTCGCTGTGGGTGCTGCTGATCGCGCGCCTGCTCATCGGGGTGGCGATCAGCGGCTTCTGGTCGATGTCGCTGACCGTCGCCGCGCAGCTGGCCACGCCCGACCGGCTTGGCCGCGCGCTGACGACGGTGAGCGCAGGCATGACGCTCGCCGTCGTGGCGGGCGTGCCGGTCGGCGTCTACCTCACCGCTCTCGTGGACTGGCGGGGCGTCTTCCTGGGCGCGGCGGTGCTCACCGCGGTCGTGGCGGTCGCCCTCCGGATCGCTCTGCCGCCCGTCCCGGCGGCGGAGGCGTCGAGCCTGCGGATCCTCGGCGACACCCTGCGGAGGCCCGGCGTGCGGCAGGGACTGGCCGGCCACATCCTGATCGTGCTCGGGCACTTCATGGCGTACACGTTCATCCGTCTCGCGCTGGACCAGGTGCCGGGGCTGGACACCGAGTTCGCCGCCGCGCTGCTGGTGCTGTTCGGGATCGGCGGGGTGATCGGCAACCTCGTGGTCGGCGCCCTCGCCGACCGGCACCTCGCACTCCTGCGCTACCTGCAGCCGTCGCTCATCGCCGGCGCGATCCTGCTCGCGATCCTCGGTCAGGGGTCGGTCATCCTCGTCGCGGTCGCCGTCGCCGTGTGGGGATTCGGTTTCGGCGCGTGGCCCGCGGTCATCAACACCTGGGCCGGCCGCTACATCCCGGATCGGCTGGAGGCGGCGGGCGGCCTGGTCGTCGCCGGATTCCAGCTGGCGATCACGCTCGGCGCGGGCATCGGCGGGGTGCTGGTGGACAGCATGGACGTGCGGTTCACGTACCTGGTGGCTGTGGCCGTCGTCGCGGTCGGCGTGGTGCTGTTCGGCAGCGCCGGACGCCGCGGCTCGGCCGCGATCCCCGCGGAGTGACGGTTCTCAGCTCGCGCGCTGCCGCCACACGGACGGGACCGCACCGGTGTGGCGGCGGAACGCGCGGCTGAAGCCGGCGTCCGACTCGTAGCCGAGCAGACGGGCGGTCTCGCTCACAGTGAGGCCGTCCTGCGAGAGGTAGGTCATGGCGGCGTCCATCCGCACCTGCGCCAGGTAGCTCGCGGGCGACTGGCCCACCTGCTCGCGGAAGCGCTCCGCGAACGTCGTGCGCGACATCGCGCCGACGGCGGCGAGGTCGCGGAGCGTCCACGGGTGTCCGGGGTTCGCGTGCATCGCGTCGAGCACCCGGTTGAGGAACGGGTCCTGGACGACGGCCGGCCAGTTGTCCGGGACGCAGTCTCCCTCGGCCCAGGCGCGGATCGCGACGGCGACGATGGTGGTCGCCATCCGGCCGCAGATCACGCGGTCGCCGGCTCGGCGTTCACCGGTGCCGCATCCCATCCGGGAGGCCAGCAGCGCGATGCCGGGGTCGAGATCGGCCAGGCGGTGGACCCCGAGGAGGTCCGGGAGCCGATCGAGGGCGTGGAAACCGGCCGTGGGGCGGAGCTCGGAGACGACGACCGTGCCGTCGGTCTCCGCCCTCATCTCGGCGCTCTGCCGCCCGGGCGTGAACACGACGTCGCCCGCCTGGTAGGCGAACGACATCGGCTGCGGCCCTGCCGAGCGCACCCGCACCGATCCATCCACGACGTACAGCAGCGTCGGCCCGGAGAGGGCGACGCGGGTGCCGGGCCGGAGGTCCTCGCGGCGCGACTCCTCCACCTGCCACTCGAGCGTGGCAAGGAGCTCGTCGAGTGTGGCGGGGGCGTGCATCGCGGCGGTCGTCACGAAATCCGGCAACCGCTGAGCGCCGCGAGCTATTCCGCGGTGCGGCCATCCCGTGACCGGCGTCGCGGGTGCTCGTACGATGGGCGCGTGAGCAGGCAGCGCAGGTGGGGCCTCGTCGGGGTGCCGTCGAGCGCCGGGGGCCACACGCCCGGCATGGACGTCGCCCCGGCGGCGATCCGGGCGGCCGGGCTGGTCGGGATGCTCGAGGCGCGCGGGCAGGACGTCCGCGACCTCGGCGACGTGCGGGGCTTCCGGCGCCGGCCCGATCCCGAGCACCTGGACCGGCAGAACATCCATGAGGTGCGGCGCGTCGCACTGGAGACCGCCGCAGCCGTCGCGGACGCGATCTCGGGGGGCCGGACCCCGCTGGTCGTCGGCGGCGACTGCACCGTGACGATGGGCGCGGTCGCCGGCTTCCGCCGTGCGGGCGAGCCGACGGCCCTCGTGTACGTGGACGGCGGCCCCGACCTCTACACACCGGGCCGCATCGACTACGGCAACGTGGATGCGATGGGCCTCGCCCACCTGCTGGCGCTGCCCGGCAGCGACCCGGCCCTGACGAGCCTGGAGGGACCGCCGCCACTGCTGCGTCCGGACGAGGTGGTGCTCTACGGCGATGCGCTCCCGGAGGACCGCGACGACCTCGAACGCGCGATCGCCGAGCAGCTGGGCCTCGTCCGCGTTCCCGCGTCGCGCATCCATCTCGACCCGCGTGCGGCGGCCCAGGCCGCACTGGCCGCGGCGCAGGAAGCCGGGGAACGCTTCCTCGTGCACTTCGACGTCGACGTCCTCGGCCACCAGCACCTCCCCCTGGCGAACATGCCGAACCCCGACGCGCCGCCCTGGGGGCTGACGGTCGATGAGGCCGTCACCGGACTTCAGGTGCTCACGGGCAGTCAGCGGTTCGCCGGGATCGTGCTGACCGAGGTGAATCCGAACAACGCACCGGACGAGCAGACGATGGCACAGTACGTCGAGCTCGTCGTGCGCGGCCTGACCGGGGACGTCGACGGGGTCAGCGCGAGCGGGCAGCCAGCGCCCGCGCCCGCAGCAGGGTGACCAGTCCGAACGCCGAGACGATCGCCCACACGCCCTCCAGCAGGAGGAAACCCCACTGGGCGCCGAGCACCGCCTCGACGGCGAGAGCGCCGGAGCCCACGAGGTTGAGCACGATGTACGGCAGCGAGTCCTGTTTCAGGACACCCCGCTGCGACAGGACGAAGGCGGACAAGACCAGCAGCGAGCCGATGATCTGGACGGCTTGACTCACGATGCGCTCCCTCAGGAAGCGTCGTCTTGGCTGACCGGGTACGGCGCGTCTCGTCCGGAGCGCTGCCCTCGTGACAGCGTTCCTCCATCCTGGCACGCGGGTCTGAGCACAGGCTGCGCAGGCGGAGGGACGTCAGGCGCCGTCCTCGGCGCCGAGTGATCGCCACAGCAGCGCCGCCGCCACCGTCCGGTACGGCGCCCAGGGGACGCCGCGCTGCCGCACCCAGGCGATGCTCGGTGTGGCCTCGAGCCGGTCGAGCCGTCGCACCGCCACGCGGATGGCGAGGTCGCCCGCGGGCATCACATCCCAGCGGCGCAGCTGGTGGATGAGGTACATTTCCGCGCTCCACGGCCCGATTCCCTTGATGCGGGTGAGCGCCAGGACCGCCTCCTCGTCGCCGACGCCCCGCAGCGCCTCCAGGTCCAGCTCGCCGGTCGACACGCTCTGCGAGAGCGCTAGGAGGTAGGCCGCCTTCGAGTGGGAGGCGCCGACCGACCTGATCGCATCGGGGCCGAGCGCGAGGATGCCCGCCGGGGTGGGACGGCCGCGGAGCATATCGGCGAGTCTGTCGTAGATGATGAGGGCGACGTTCGTCGAGATCTGCTGGCCCAGGATGTGCAGCACCAGCCCGGCGAAGTCGTCACCCGTCGTGCGTCCGCCGTCCGGGAACTCGAAGGGATCGGGCGTGCCGAACCGGTCGATGAGAGCCCGCAGTCCGGGGTCGCGGGAGGCGAGTTCGGCGTACGCCGAGGTGAGTTCGGCTGTGGTGTCCTCAGCCATTGCGCAACGCCGCCCGCGCCCCGTTGATCGCCTTGCTGAGCGAGTCGATGTCCACATCACCCTCGTGCCGTTGACCGTTGATGAAGTAGGTGGGCGTGCCGGCGGCGCCGCTCTCGTCCGCCGAACGGATGTCGGCGCGCACGCGGTCGGCGAACGCGTGCGCCTGGAGGTCGTCACGGAACCGGTCGACGTCGATCCCGATCTGGCGCGCGTACTCCTCCAGGTCGTTCACGCCGAGCCGGTCCTGATGGTCGAGCAGCATGTCGTGCATCGGCCAGAAGGCGCCCTGCGCCCCGGCCGCCTCCGCCGCCTCTGCGGCCCGCAGAGCATTGGGGTGCACATCCGTGAGGGGCAGATGGCGCCAGACGACCGCCACATCCGGATGCCGCTGCATCAGCTCCCGCACCGTGGGCTCGCCGCGCTTGCAGAAGCCGCACTCGAAGTCGCCGTACTCCACCACCGTGACCGCCGGCTCCGCAGCCCCGCGCACATGGTCGAGCTCCGGGTCGGGCGGCGCGAGCAGGTCGAGGGTGGGATCCGGCCGGCCGTTGAGGGCCGTCGTCCGCCGGTTGGCGGGGATGAACCGCACGCAGAAGAACACCAGCCAGGTGAGCGCGGCCGACCCGATCACCGAGAGGAAGATGCCGATCTTCGCCTCTCCGAGCTCCGGACCGGTGAGGGCGATGCCGGCGATGAGGAGCGAGACGGTGAACCCGACGCCCGCGGCCGTGCCGCTGCCCAGCACGGACAGCCAGCCGACCTGCGGGTGGATGCGCCCCCGTGTCATCCGGCTGAGCAGCCACGAACTGCCCACGACCGAGATGGGCTTGCCGACGACGTAGCCGAGCACGATGCCGATCGTGATCGGGCTGGTGAACGCGCGGCCCAGCAGGTCCGGCGTGATGGCGACGCCCGCGTTGGCCAGGGCGAAGATGGGGACGACGACGTAGCTCGTCCACGGGCTCAGCCGGTACAGGATGCGCTCGTTCTCGGAGAGGGAGTCCGCCAGTCCGGCCGCCGCGGAGTGCGCCAGCTCCGCGCTCGGGCTCACCCGGTAGTCCCGGAACAGGTCGGTCGCCCGCTCCAGGTCGGCGCGGACGGGCACGTAGGCGCTGGTCGAGAGCCCGATCGCCAGCCCCGAGACCACCGGGTCGATGCCGCTGAGCAGCATGAAGAACCAGGTCAGCACACCCAGCACGACGGCGAGGTTCCGGCCGAGGGTGCGGTTGAGGCGGCGTGCTGCGAGCAGGAGGACGAACGACACCACCGCCGCCATGACGGCCGGGAGCGAGATCGGGCCGCTGTACAGCGCGGCGATCACGATGAGCGCGACGACGTCATCCACCACGAAGGCGGTCAGCAGGAACGTCCGGGTCCGCTTCGGCGCCCGCCGTGCCAGGAGCGTCAGGATGCCGAGTGCGAGGGCCGTGTCCGTCGACATGGTCACACCCCAGGCCCCGGCTGACGCGAGCCCCCGGTTGACGACGAGGAAGATCGCGACCGGCAGGGCCATCCCCACGAGGCCGACGGTGATCGGCAGGATGAGCCGCTTGCGCTCGCGGAGGTCGCCGAGGTCGAACTCGCGCCGTGCCTCCAGCCCGACGGCGAGGAAGAACAGTGTCATCAGCCCGCTGTTGACCCACGTGCGCAGCTCGTAGGTCAGCGACCACGAGCCGACGCTGATCCCGACCCGCTGACGCCAGAACTCCTCGTACCCGCCGATGTTCGCCCACACGAGAGCCGCGATCACACCCGCGACGAGCAGGATGGAGGCCAGCGCACCCGCCCGGAGCACGCCCTGGAAGGTGCGGTGCGGATGCATCATCACGGTGCCGTCCGCGCCGACGCGCGCGTCCGCGGTCACCGCCGACGGTTCAGAGGTCACGCGCCACCGCCTTCATCGTCACTGGAGGCAGAACTCGTTGCCCTCGGGGTCGCGCATCATGATCACGAACTCCTCGTACGGGCCCCAGTTGCCGAGCAGGGTCTTCTCCTCGGTGGCGCCCAGGCCGATCAGGCGGTCGCGCTCGGCCTCCAGCTCCTCGCGGGAGGCGCGGCGGTCGTCGAACGGCGTGATGTCGAGGTGCATCCGGTTGCGCTGCCGGCGCTCGTGGCGGTACCGGCTGAAGTAGAACCGCTGGTGGGCGGGATCCCCGTCCCAGGCTTCGGCACGATCCGCGATCTCCTCGTCCGTCATGCCGGAGGCCCTCAGCGCGGCCACGTCCTCCGGGTCCCAGCCCGTCGGTTCGGGGTAGCCCATCACCGCACTCCAGAACCGGGCCAGCTCGGTGGGGTTCTCGGCGTGGAACGTGACGTTCGCGATCCGGGCGGTCATGCGTCGAGGATAGCCGGGCGACCGGGGCCGCGGGGACTTCACATCGTCTGCCGCATCCCGCCGTCGATCACGACATCCGACCCGGTCATGTTGCCGAGCACCGGGCTGGCGAGCATCGTGATCAACGCCGCGACCTCCTCCGGGGTGGTGAACCTGCCGGTCACCATCGCCTGCTCGGCGCCGTGCCGCACCTCCTCCGGCGAGCCGCCACCCGCGGCGGAGACCGTCTCGGCGACGCCGCCGGTGCCGAGCCAGAGCGCGGTGGCGACCGGTCCCGGACTGACCGAGTTGACCCGGATGCCGCGCGGGCCGAGCTCCTTCGACAGCGACTTCGAGAAGCTCAGGACCGCGGCCTTCGCGGCGCTGTAGTCCATGACCAGCGGATCGGACAGCATCGCGTTCTCGCTGGCCATGTTCACGATGGCCCCGCCGTCCGGGATGAGGTCGAGGAGGGCACGGGTGACCCGGACGGTGGCCAGGGTGTTCAGCTCGTAGCTCGCCAGCCAGTCGTGATCGGTGATCGACGCGAAGCCGCCGGGGCGCGGAGGCGCCGAGCCCACGTTGTTGACCAGCGCATCCACCCGGTCGCCCACCTGATCGCGCAGACTTTCGATCGCCGCGGCGTCGGTCAGGTCCGCGGCGACGAAGCGGAAGCCCGGTTGTGCCGCCAGGGCTTCGGTTTCCGCGGTCGGCGCGTGAGCGATGGCGACGACGTCCGCGCCCTCGGCCAGCAGGGCCCGGACGGTTGCGAGGCCGATGCCCCGGCTCGCACCGGTGACGACGGCGGTCTTCCCATTCAGCTGCAGATCCACGGTGCGACCCTAAGGGGCGGCGCCGGTGCGTGGCTATGGGCGAACTGCAGCGGACGCCTGCTCGGCGTCGGCACCCACGATGTCGTCGGCGTTGGCGGCGATCCACGACATGAGCGGCAGCAGGTGCTCGGTCAGGTCGCGCCCGCGGTCGGTGAGGCTGTAGTCCACCCGGGGCGGGATGGTCGGCTGGGCCGTGCGGAGCACGAAGCCGTCGGCCTCGAGCGTCCGGAGCGTCTGGGCCAGCATCTTCTCGCTGATGCCCTGGACGGTGCGGCGCAGCTCGCCCCAGCGCAACCCGCTCTGCGACAGGGCGACCAGCACGAGGACGCCCCAGGTGCTCGTCACGTGGTTGAGGACGATGCGCGTCGGGCAGGCCGACGGCAGCACGCCGTCGGTGAAGCCGAAGCCGTTGAGTGACGCAAGACTGGTGTCCACGTCAGTAACTTACCAAAAAGTGGGTACCCGCCATGGGGAAGTAATGGAGGGACGGGCCGGTTCCCCTCGATGTCCGATCGAAAGGAACCCCTCATGACCATCGTCGTCACCGGCGCAACCGGCCACCTCGGCCGCCTCACCGTCGACTCCCTCCTCGAACGCGGCGTGCCCGCCGCCGACATCCGGGTCGCCGGCCGCTCCGCCGAGCGGCTCGCGCCGCTGGCTGCTCTCGGCGTCGAGACCGCCGTCATCGACTTCGAGAAGCCCGAGACGCTCACCGCCGCGTTCGCCGGCGCGGACGCCGTGCTGCTCGTGTCCGGCTCCGAGGTGGGCAAGCGCGTGGCGCAGCACCGCAACGCCATCGAGGCCGCCGAGGCCGCCGGCGTCGGACGGCTCGTCTACACGAGCGCGCCGCACGCCACGGACGGCGCCCTCGTGCTCGCCCCGGAGCACAAGGCGACGGAGGAGCTGCTGGCGGCGTCGCCGCTGCCGATGACCGTCCTCCGCAACAACTGGTACACCGAGAACTACACCGGCCTCCTCGACCAGGCCGCCGCGACCGGTGAGCTCGTGGGCAGCGCCGGCGACGGCCGCGTGGCCAGCGCGTCCCGCAAGGACTACGCCGAGGCCGCCGCCGTCGTGCTGTCGACGCCGGGCCACGAGGGCGCGGTGTACGAGCTGAGCGGCGACACGGCGTGGACCTTCGACGAGCTGGCCTCCACCATCGGCGAGCTCCTCGGCCGCGAGGTCGTCTACCGCTCGGTCTCGCCCGAGGAGCACACCGCCATCCTCACCGCCGCCGGGCTCGACGACGGCACCGCCGGTTTCGTGGTGGCCCTGGACGGCAACATCCGCGACGGGGAGCTGGCCGACGCGCAGAGCACCCTCTCGGAGCTGATCGGCCGCCCGACCACTCCGCTGGCGCAGGGCCTCGCCGAGTCCCGCGAGGAGGCGGCCGCCTGAGTCGAGGATCCGAGGGCGTCGCCGGGCCGCGGGGCTCGGCGACGCCCTCGTCCGCCAACGCCGGAACCTTGGAACGCCGAAAAGAAGACTGTGATGGTGAGATATTCTCATGTAAATCTTGTGCGGGTGCCCCCAGGGGCGTAGCGTCACGCCCGCGGACGCCGCTCGGCATCCCTTCGAAGACTGCGGGGGCAACATGCTGAAGACGGTGCGTGCGGCGGCGATCGTGGCGATGGCGGGGGCGCTGTCTCTCGCGGCGACGGCCCTGACGGCGACCACGGCCCAGGCGGGTACGGCGCCGCCGGTGCTCTCGCTCAAGTACGGCGTCGACCAGGCATCGCAGCCGGCCTACCAGTTCGGTGACAACGGCGCAGCACGATTGACGTACGCGACGTTATCGAGAGGGATCTCGGTCGGCACGGCGTCGGTGAATGTGACCGTGACGCCGCCGGCCGGCCAGCCCCTGCGGATGGGCGACTACGCCGTCGTCAACGGCAACCAGTCGGATCCCAGCCGTCCTCAGGTCCAGCTCAGCTCGGGCGGAACGGGTGGCGGGTTCACGGGCGAACTCGACATCCGCGACCTGCAGTGGAACAGCATCGGCCAGCTCTACACCTTCGACCTCGTGCTGCACGGCGTCGGAGAGGTCAGCATGAACGAGCCGCAACCCGGCGGCGTCGATCTGGGCGCACGCACCCTCGCCTTCCCGGCGACACCGATCGGCTTCTCCAGCGTTCCGGCCCAGCAGGCAGAGTGGCTGCACAACACCACGTCGAGCACGGTGGCCATCGGCGCACCGACGTTCACCGGCGTGGGCGCGGCCGACTTCACGGTGTCGCGGAGCACCTGCGCAAGCAGCCTCGCGGCGGGCGCTAGCTGTTCCTTCATCGTCGGATTCTCTCCCAAGGCGGCCGGCCCGCGGACGGCGTCGATGAGGATCGGCGTGGGAGGTTCCACGCAGACCGTGGCCCTGACCGGCGACGCCGCCCTCGGGACGTCGTCGATCACGATGTCCGGCAACGATCCGCTCGACCAAGGCGTCACGCACACCTTCGCCGACGGGCCGTTCATCATCGCGGAGTCCATCGTGAACGACGGGTACGCCTGGACAGCTCTTTCCACAGACCCGTCGAAGAAGGCCCAGATCGTCGTCTCGCCGATCGGCGGCGGCCCCGCCAACAACGGCGCACCCCTCACGGCCGGCATCCACACGACGGCGCCGTGGGATGGATCGGTCCCGACCAGCCAATACGGGTTCCGGGCGACGCTGAACAGCCTCTCGTGTGGCGCCCCCATGACCGGCACGATCGACGTCGAGAACCTCATCGTCGACGCGCTGGGGCTCGTGGAGATGGCGAAGATCACCTACAACGAACGCTGCGCCGAAAACCCGAACAGCAACCCCATGACGGGGACGCTGCTGTGGCAGCTCCGCTCCGACAGCACCGCTCCGACCGCTCCCAGCGGTGTGACCGTCGGAGCGGGATCCGCGCCGACCGTCAGCTGGAAGCCGTCCCCTTCGACGGATGTCGCGCACACCATCGCCAGGATCTCGCCAGGAGGAGCGTCATCCGTCGGCATCCTGGGCGGTGTTCCCCTCTCAGACTCAACCGCCACATCCGCCACTGCGCCCGCGCTCACGGCCGGCCAGTACACGGTCGCCCTCTGGGCGGTGGACACGAGCGGCAATGTCAGCGCACCCGCCACCTCGACGTTCATGGTCGGCACGCCCCAGACGCCCTACACGGTCCCGAGCGCTCCGACCAACGTGTCGGCGACTCCCATGGATGGGGGCGGCGTCATCTCGTTCTCGCCGCCCGCGAGCGACGGCAACCTTGCCGTCACCCAGTACGAGGTCCGCAACGTCAACACAGGCGTGTCGACCATGGCACCGAGCACCGCTCGAAGCGTCACGGTCACGGGCCTGCCGAACGGATCCCATTTCCAGTACACCGTGCGCGCCGTGAACGCGGCCGGCTACGGCGCCCAGGCCGATGTCGTGGTGAGCCCCGTGGCATCCACGACCCCGCCGCCTCCCCCGCCGCCCGCCCCGAAGGAGCTCCTGCCGGATCCCGGGTTCGAGTCCGGCACCGGAGGCTGGAAGGCCTTCGTCACGGGGAACCTCGCCTCCGTCACCACGCCCGTTCACAGCGGTGCGTCCGCTCTCCAGGTGATCGCCCCGAGCGCCTCGCCGGGCCTCGTGGGCCTCACACAGAACACTGTCATCGCGAATTCCATGGCGGGGACCGCGTACACGGCGTCGTGCTGGGTCCGCCCGAGTTCGGCTGGGCTGAGCATCCGGGCCGAGTTCCTGGAGTACACGCAGAACTTCAGCAGCGACGTCCATCTCCCGCTCACCAGTATCGCGTCGCTCCCGGCGGGCGCCTGGACGAAAGTCACGTGGTCGGGTGTCGCGCAGCGCTCGGGCGAACGCATGATCCCTCAGATCTACTCGACCAATCAGACCTCGTCGACCGGCTCGATCGTGTACGACGACTGCTCGGTGATCGCCGGCTGACGTCCAGGCCTGCGACGCGGCCCCGCGCAGAGAGCGGACGCCTCTCGGGGCTTCCACTCAGCCCTTCGCGGATGACGCGAGCGCTGCGTCGATCAGTGTCGCCGCGGCCGCTCGCGCCTGGGCGGCCGCCGTCGGGCTCCCGCTGATGGCGGCCGTCGTCTGCGCGCCCTCCGCCAGGATCGCGAGCTGGTCGGCCAGCGCGGCCGGGGCGCCGAGCTCGTCGACCAGCGACGCCACGTACCGCTGGAAGCGCTCCTTCTGCTCGCGGGCGATCGCCGCCACGGCCGGCGAGACGGCCCCCATTTCGCCGAAGGAGTTGATGAACCCGCAGCCGCGGAAGTCGTCGGTGCGGAACCAGCCGTCGAGGAAGTCGTAGATCGCGAGCAGCTTCTCGCGCGGGGTGTGCGCCGTAGCCGCAGCGCCGGCGATCCCCGCATCCCACACGCCCGAGCGGTAGCGCAGCACCTCTTCGAGCAGGGCGTCCTTCGAGGAGAACTCGGCGTACAGGCGCTTGAGCGGGACGCCCGCCTCGGTGCGGATCGCGTCCATCCCGACGGCGTGGATGCCGCGCTCGTAGAAGAGCCGGTCCGCGACCTCCACGATGTGCTCGTGCTCGGTGACCGTGTCGTTCGTCATCTGTTCACCTCCGGGACTTGCGCTGAGAACCATCGTTCTCTAGTGTAGCCACCAGAAGGCGAGAACGAGCGTTCTCAGCCGAATCGATCAGAGAGGTCATCATGGGATTCATCACCGTCGGTCAGGAGAACTCGGCACCGATCGAGCTGTACTACGAGGACCACGGCACCGGGCAGCCCGTCGTGCTCATCCACGGCTACCCGCTGGACGGTTCGTCCTGGGAGCGTCAGGCGCGTGAGATCCGCGCCGCCGGCTACCGGGTCATCACCTACGACCGCCGTGGATTCGGCCGCTCCTCCAAGGTCGAGACCGGCTACGACTACGACACTTTCGCCGCCGACCTGGACACGGTGCTGACCACCCTCGACCTCAACGACGTCATCCTCGTCGGCTTCTCGATGGGCACCGGCGAGCTCGCCCGCTACGCGAAGCTGTTCGGCACCGACCGCGTGGCAAAGTTCGCGTTCCTCGCCTCGCTCGAGCCCGGGATGCTCGCCAACGGCGTGCCGCAGTCCGTGTTCGACGGCATCGATGCGGCCGCCCGCGCCGACCGGTTCGCGTGGTTCACCGAGTTCTACAAGAACTTCTACAACCTCGACGAGAACCTCGGCAGCCGCATCTCGCAGGAGGCCGTCACCGCCAGCTGGAACACCGCAACGGGCAGCGCACCGGTCGCGGCCTACGCCGTCGTCCCGTCGTGGATCGAGGACTTCTCGGCCGACGTCGAGGCCGTCCGCGCCAGCGGCAAGCCCACGCTGATCGCCCACGGCACCTCGGACAACATCCTCCCGATCGACGCGACCGGCCGCGCCTTCCACGCCGCGTTCCCGGAGGCGGAGTACCACGAGATCGACGGCGCCCCGCACGGAATGCTGTGGACCCACGCCGAAGAGGTCAACGCGATCCTGGTGCCGTTCGTCACCCGCTGATCCGCAAGGGCCCCGCTTCCACCTGGCCGTCGTCGATCAGCCACTGCAGTGCTTCTGCCACGGCGGCCAGGCTGGAGTAGCGGGGCTCGTAGCCGAGCAGGCGTCGCGCCTTCTCGATGCTGCTGGAGGGGCTGCGCGCGATGTGCTCCCACGTCGTCTGCGCGTGCTGCGCCGCCGTGAGCTCCGCGAACCGGGCGTAGGGCTCGAAACGGAGCCGCGGCTCCGCGCCGAACCAGCCGGCGACCGCCGTGGCGAAGCCGCGCAGGGTGATCGCACGATCGGACACCAGGTGGAAGCCGTGGCCGACGGCGGCCTCCGGGTTCTCCAGGGCGAGCTGGAAGCCCTGGGCGACGTCGTCGGCGTGCACGTGGTGCACCGTCTCCAGGCCGAAGTTCGGAAGCACGACCTCCTCGCCCGCGGCGAGCCGGCGGTACACGTCGAGGTCGAGGTTGCCGGCGGGTCCGATCATGTTCCAGCCCGGGCCGGTGATGTGACCGGGATGCAGCACCGCGACCGGCAGGCCGCCCGGGGTCCGCGCCTCCTCCAGCAGCAGCTTCTCGATCGCTTCCTTGTTCACGCCGTACTCGCCGAACGGCTCCCGGTCCTCCTCCTCGGCGGTCGGCACGGCCGTCGCCGGGCCGTGGATCCAGATCGTCCCGCAGCTGAGCAGCAGCTTCACCCGGCCGCGCAGCGCCTCCACCAGCTGACGGGCCGAGTCGGGGGTGAAGCACACCATGTCGATGACGGCGTCCGCCCCCAGCCCGGCGATCGTCGCGCCGAAGGTGCCGTCCGCATCACCGGCGTCGCGGTCGAGATGGATGCGCTCCACCGCATCCCACGCCGGATCCTCATGGTAGGGGGCGCTCGGCCCGCGGGTGATGGCGACCACCTCGTGACCGGCCCGCACGAGGCGGGGCACGAGGTAGCTGCCGACATGCCCGGTGGCACCGATGACGATCACACGCATGGCATCCACACTCTCATGGTCGGGGGTCCGTGGTCGGTCCGGCGTCCGTGCGAACTGGTTGGAGCCCGCCCAGGACGTCGCCGAGGAAGCCCATCACGAGCCGCTCCGCCTCGGGCCGGCGGGTGACTCCCTCACTCGGCCGCCAGCGCCGGTAGAGCTCGACCGCCGCCAGGAGGGCGTCCGCGGCCTCGCGCTGGTCGTATCCGCTGACGGTCGACTGGAGGGCGACCGCGTCATCCGGGGCGATCGACTCGAGCCGGCGCACCCCACGCGGCTCGGCGCCGGCGCGCCGCGACGCCAGGGGTCCGAGCACCAGCTTGCGAAGTGCGGCGACGGTGTCGAGCGTCTCGAACAGCTCCCCGCGCGCGAGCTTGGTCGCCCCGTAGTGCACCCACACCCAGAACCGGTCCTCGGCCCACTGCGGATCGAACCCGCTGCTCAGCTCCGGACTGGCGCTGTCGGCTGCGGGGGTGACGCCCAGTCCGTGGAGCAGCCGCAGCCGATGCAGCACGGTGGCGAACTCCGTCTCCGGGAGGAAGGTGAAGTCCACGTGAAGGACCGGCGGGGCGACCAGCGACACGATCAGCCGGGGCTCGCCCACGTGCTCGCCCGTGAAACCGACGACGACGTCCGTCCAGGAGGCGATCAGCTCGAGACGATCCGACATCACGGCGGCGTGCGCGTCATCCCGGATGGCGAGCACGAGGTCGACATCGGAGAAATCGTCCGGAGTTCCGTGCGCGAGCGAACCGGACAGCGCGATCGCCGTCACCCGATCGTCTGCGGCGATACGCGGGACGACCTCGTCCAGGAAGGTGCGATGGGCCGCGGGGATATCCATGGCCCACACGGTATCCGACGGCGAACCCGATCCCTCGCTCACACCGACACCCACGCGAACCCGTACGCGCCGAGGGTGCGCCCGTCCCACCGCTCGGCGAGCGCCGCTTCCGCGTCGTCACCCAGGTCGAGGTCGAGCTCGACCGCCTGGTCGGACAGGTTGTGGAGGGTGAGGAGCCCGTCCCGGCGCAGTGCAAGGACGGACGGCGCGCCGACGTCCTCCACCGTCCATCCGCCCGCCGCCGCGCCCTTGGCGCGACGCACCTGTGAGATCGTCCGGACCAGCGCGAGCAACGATCCCGGGTCGTCCTCCTGCGCCCGGACGTTCACATCCCGGAACCCGTACGGCCCGTCCACCTGCGCCGGCAGGGTGAGCGGGGACTCCTCCGCGCTCGTGAAACCGCCCCAGCGCGAGTCGTCCCACTGCATCGTGGTGCGGGCGGCGCCGCGCCCCTCGATGCTCAGGTCGTCGCCGACGCCGAGCTCCTGACCGGCGAGCAGCAGCGGGACCCCGGGGAGCGCATACAGAAGGCTCAGCGTCATGCGCACCCGCTCATGCGGCTGCATCATCGGAGCCCAGCCCCGCCGGATGCCGCGCCCGTAGATCAGCATGGACGGGTCGGGTGCGAAGTGCTCGAACGCCTCCTTCCGCTCCTCGTCGCTCAGCTGCTGCAGGTCGAGCTCGTCCGCGTTGTGGACGAAGTTGAGCCGAGCATCGGGCGGGATGGTGTCGTCCAGCCGCCGGAGCGCATCCACGAGCGGCTGAGCCCTGCCGCGTGTGAGCGCGAGGATGAGGGAGTTGTTCAGCGTGAAGTCGATGACCGCCTCGAACCGGCCGCGCTCGACGAGGGCCGCCATGAGCTCGGGCGACTCGTCCGCCTCGGCGATCAGCGCCACATCCTGTTTGACCTCGCGCAGCCGCGCTCTGAGGTGGTCGAAGAACGAGCCGTCGTCCACATCGGTGTCCGGCCTCCCCTTGCCCTGCACGATGAGGAGCGCCGCGTCGATGCGGAAGCCGTCGACGCCGACGTCCAGCCAGAAGCTGAGCACCCGGACGATCTCCTCGAAGACGTCCGGATCGGTGGCGTTCAGGTCCGGCTGGAACGCGTAGAACTGGTGGTGGTAGTACCGGCCCGCCCGCGGCTCGTACGCCCACACGGCGTCGTCCTCCCCCGGGAACATCGGATGGTCGCCCGGCTCGACGGAGTCGTCCTCGCTCCAGATGAAGAACCGTCCGGCGGCGGAGTCCGGGGCCTCGACCGCTGCGCGGAACCAGGCGTGACGGTCGGAGGTGTGGTGCAGCACGGCGTCGATGAGGACGCGCATCCCCCGCTCGTGGGCCCGGTCGAGGAAGGTGCGCAGCGCATCCAGGTCGCCGAACCGCTCATCGACGGCGAGGTGGTCGTCGACGTCGTACCCGTTGTCGCGGCGGGCGCTCGGGTAGAACGGCAGCAGCCAGATCCACGTCACGCCGAGGGAGGCCACATAGTCCAGGTGCTCCGTGGCGCCGGCGAGGTCGCCGAGCCCGTCGCCGTCGGCGTCCGCGAACCTCGACAGGTCGAGCCCGTACACGAGTTCGCCGGGGTCGCCCGCCCAGTCGCCGGTCCAACCGTCGGTCTGGGCAGCAGTGTTCGTCATGCTCCAGTCATACGCCCCTCGCCGGGCCAGGGTGCACCAGACGCCCGTAGAGGTCCGGCCGGCGGTCGTCGAAGAGGTCGATCCTCGGGGAGAGCCGCTTGTCCCGCGACTCGGCCAGGTCGAGGTCGGCTGTCGCCGCACCGCGGCCCGGCCCCGCCTCGGCGATGACGACACCCGCGGGAGAGATGATGGCCGTCCCCTCGGTCCAGTCCACCCCGCGCTCGCGCCCGAACCGGTCTGCGCAGACGATGGCCATGCGGTTGACGAGGGCGGCTGCGACGGCGATGCGCTGTTCCGCGGGGCGCTCGCCCGGCGGGGTGGGCACCAGCGGCCAGTTGGTGGGAACGGCCAGCAGATCGGCGCCCGCCAGTCCGGCGATGCGCGTCCACTCGGGGAACTCGAGGTCGAAGCAGATCATGACGCCGACGCGGCCGTGCGGTGTGTCGACGACGGGCGGCGCCGCCTTCCCGGGAGTGAAGACCTCCTTCTCGCGGTCCCACAGGTGCACCTTGCGGTAGACGGCCCGCACGCCGGAGGCGTCGACGACCGCGGCGCTGTTGTGGACCTCGTCGCCCTCGCCGAGCTCGCTGAAGCCGCCGACGACGACCCCGGCGCCGTCCCTGGCGCCGGCGGCCAGCCGCGCCCACTCGGCGAAGATCTCGTGGTCCGGGCGGATGGAGACCGATCGCGCCTCGTCGCGGTCGCGGAACACGTACCCGGAGGTGGCGAGTTCCGGGATGACGACGATGGACGCGCGCGCGGCGAACGCCTCCGCGATCGCGGTCGCGGCCTTGCGCCGGTTCCCGTCGAAGTCGCCGACCGCGGGGTCGAGCTGAACGGCTGCGATGGCGGTCATGCGATCACCGCTCGGGGGCCGGCGCAGCGTCCGGCTGCCGGCCCGCATCGACGGAGGCGACAAACCCGGGCGCCGGCTCCTGGGAGCCGCGAAGGGCGGCGCGCACGCGATCGGCCACGCCACGGCGCAGGCTGATCGCGAAGCCGATGAGCAACCAGGCTGCGACGATGTAGGGGAAGTAGCTGTACGGGGCTTCGACGCCGACGACGTTCTTGTAGATCGTGTAGAGCACGAGGATGAGCGCCAGGATCGGGATGGCCATCTGCCACTTCGGCGTGCTCACGTCCCGACGGAAGAAGAGGAACCGGAGAGCGCCGGCGGTCGCGAGCACATAGGCGACCAGCAGGGCCAGCGTGCCGATCGTCAGCGACCAGAAGGTCGCATCCAGCACCGCCGCACCGGTCAGGCTCTCGCCGACGATCACGATGAGCGCCAGCACCACGGCCACGGTGATCGCCGTGGTCGGAGCGCCGTTCCTGGAGAGCCGGGCGAGACGCGGGGCGAGCGCCGTATCGCGCGCCAGGGCGAATGCCACACGGGCCGCCCCCGAGAGCGTTCCGAGGAAGATCGCGAACAGGCTGATCACCGCCGTCAGCGTCAGGATGTCGGCCAGCCACGGCCCGACGTACCCGCGGGCGAGATCGCCGTACGGCGCGCCGGCGGACGCGAACCGCTTGACGCCGGCTGCGTCGGTCCCGTAGCCGAGGGACTGGGCGACCGTCGACAGGAGGTAGAAGACGCCGACCAGGATGATGGCGATCTTGAAGGCGCGGGGGATGTCGCGGCGCGGGTTGTCGGTCTCCTCGCCGAGGGTGGCGGCGCCTTCGAACCCGGCGAAGGCGAGGAAGCCGAACACGGCCGCGGCGGCGATCAAGGTGACGTCGGTCCCCGGCGGGAGTTCGAGGAAGCCCCAGTTGAGCCGCAGGCCGCCCGGCGCGGCACCGACTCCGAGCTTCACCAGCACGACGATGTTGAGCACGGTGACCAGGACGGCTCCGGCGAGCTCCGCGTACAGCAGCAGCCGCGTGATGAGCCGCACCTCGCGGCGCGCGAGCAGGAAGACGAGAGCGAGCGCGGCGATCGCCACCCAGAGCCACGGCGGCTGCACCTGGAGGCCCAGGTCGGCCAGCAGCTGGTTCAGGAAGAGCCCGATCTCCATCCCCGAACCCGCCCCGATCGTGACGTAGGCGAAGAAGAGAGCCCAGCCCGCGACGAAACCGGCACGGGGCCCGAGGGTCAGCCCGACGGTGGCGTACACCGATCCCGTGTGGGCGATGTACCGCGAGAGCTTCACGAAGCCGTACGCGACGAGCGCCACGGCGACGAGGGCGAACACGAACGCCCAGACCGCACCGGCCCCGAGGAGCCCCGCCGCTCCGGCCCCGAGCAGGGCCATGACGCCGACCGGGCCGATCAGGCCGATGGAGAAGGCGGCGGCGTCCGCCACCTTCAGCTCTCGTTTGAGCCCGGACGGCTGAGCCGTACCGGCCGCAGAAGGATTCACGCTCATCAGCTTGCTCGCTCTCGGGGGTTCTGGCCGTTTGGGAAAGCCTTCACCGTAGGCGATTCCGAACACAACGGCGAATGATCCTGGCCGATCCATAGGACCGCCCTATGGCAGACCGCCGACACCCCGCGCGACGCCCGGGATCAACGCTGCTGCAGCAACATCCGCTGGGCGAGCCGCGCGATCTCCCGGGTGGCCGGCGACAGCACGTTGCCCTGGCGCTGGATGATCGCGATCGTGTCGTACAGCGGCTCCGCGAAGGAGACGGTGCGGACATTCTCGGGGAAAGCCTTCGACTCGGCGACGGCCCGGGAGACGATCGTGTCCCCGCCGCCCAGCGCCACGATGCCGAGGGCCGACTCCACATGCTCGATCTCGATGCGCGGCGTCAGCGTGATGCCCTCGAGCTGCGCCCGTTCTGCGAGCTGGCGTCGCGTCGGATCCTTCCAGCCGTAGTGCGCGTCGTACAGGACGAGCTCGGTCGCGGCGAGGTCGGCGATCGTGACGGGATGCGCGGTCTTGGCCGGATCCGCTGAGGCGAAGAGCACCTCGTCCTTCATGAGCGGCGTGACGGACAGGCCTTCAGCGTCGATCGGGAGGACCACCAGCCCGGCTTCGAGCTCGCCCGCGGAGACCGCCTCCGCGACCTCCACGCTGTTGAGCCCGATGATCCGCAGTTGGACGCCCGGGTACCGGCTGTGGAAGGTCTCGAGCAGCTCGGAGAGGAAGTAGTAGTTGGCGTTGCGCAGGAGCCCGAAGGTGGCGACCCCACCGCTGAGGGAGGTGAGCGAGCGCAGCGCCCGGTCCGCGCCGTCGGCGCCGTCGACGGCCTGCTGCGCGAACGGGATCAGCTGCTCCCCCGCCGCCGTGAGCACGAGACGGCGGGCGCCACGGGTGAACAGGCGCACGCCGTACGCCTCCTCCATCCGCTTGATCAGTTCCGAGATCGACGGCTGGGTCATCTGCAGTTCCGCCGCCGCCGCCGAGAAGGTCCCCAGGGCGGCCACGCGCAGGAACGCCCGCAACTGGTTCAGTGTCATAGGGCGATCCTATGCCTTCCCCAAGATGATTCGGCCTTGTCCAGGGTCTCGGCGCCGGTGAGGATCGACACCATGAAATTGAGCCCCCGCTTCGTCACCCAGCACTCCTCGCGCTTCACCGCGCTCAAGAGCCCCGGCGTCGACGCTCCGGAAGCCCAGCGCGACCCCCGCGTCGCCGAGACGGTGACCGCCATGCTGCTGGACATCGAGAAGAACGGCATCGACGCCGTCCGCCGCTACGCCCGGGAACTCGACGGCTCCGACGCCGCCGACTTCGAGCTCGGCGCCGCAGACCTCGCCGCCTCCGGCACGCGCCTCGACACCGAGCTCCGCGAGGCCATCGAGCTCGGTTCGGCGCGGACCAAGGAGTTCGCGCGCCTCCAGCTCGACCACCTCTCCGACTTCGAGGCGGAAATCGTCCCCGGGCTCGTCGTCGGACAGAAGTACGTGCCGGTCGGCAATGTCGGCGCCTACCTCCCG
This sequence comes from Leifsonia shinshuensis, assembly GCF_031456835.1. NCBI lineage: Bacteria > Bacillati > Actinomycetota > Actinomycetes > Micrococcales > Microbacteriaceae > Leifsonia > Leifsonia shinshuensis. Next base: position 3,194,839 of record NZ_JAVDVK010000001.1, on the reverse strand, counting down.
GCCGGACGCTTCCCGCTCACCGCGAGCGCCTTCATGACCGTGGGCGTGGCGAAGGTCGCCGGCGTCCCGTCCGTGATCGGCTCCACTCCCCCTCAGCCCGGCGGTGGTGCGAACTCGGCCGTCGCGTACGCGGCCTACGTCTCGGGCATCGACCACCTGTACGTCGTCGGAGGCGTGCAGGCACTCGCCGCGATGGCGTTCGGCCTGCTCGGCCAGGACCCCGTCGACATGATCGTCGGGGCGGGGAACGCGTACGTCGCCGAGGCGAAGCGCCAGCTCTTCGGAACCGTGGCCATCGACCTCCTGGCCGGACCGAGCGAGGTCGCCGTGATCGCGGACGAGACCGCCGACCCGGAGATCGTCGCCGCCGACCTGCTCGGGCAGGCGGAGCACGGGCCGAACTCGCCCGCCGCGCTCGTGACGACCTCCGAGCGGCTCGGCCGCGACGTCATCGCCGCCGTCGACCGCCAGCTCGAGACCCTGTCCACGGCCTCGATCTGCGGTCCCGCCTGGCGCGACTTCGGCTCGGTGCTCCTGGTGGAGTCGAAGGAGGATGCGGTGCTCGTGATGGACGAGCTCGCGCCGGAGCACCTCGAGATCCAGACCGCCGACGACGACTGGTACCACGCACACCTCACGAACTACGGCTCGCTCTTCGTGGGCCCGTGGAGCACCGTCGCCTACTCGGACAAGGGCATGGCGGGAACCAACCACACCCTGCCCACCGCGGGCGGCGCGAAGCACAGCGCCGGCCTCTCCGTCTCGCGATACCTGAAGCCGCTGACCTTCCAGAAGATCAGCCGCGAGGCCACCCCCGAACTCGCCGTGGCCGTCGAGGTCATCTCCGCAAGCGAAGGGATGTCGGCCCACGAGGCGACGGCGACCATGCGCCTGCGGAGTTACGCGAACTGACACCCCTGCGCCGGCGCCGCGTGCGCCGGCGGACCAACCCGAAGGAAGCCATGACCCACCACCGATTCCTGCGCCCGCTCGCCCTCGCGATCGGCGCGACCGTGACCGCGCTCGTGCTCTCCAGCTGCGCCCCCGGAGGCGGAGCCGCTCCCGCCGCATCGTCCTCCACCACCATCTCCGCCAAGGTCACCCCGGCTCAGGTGGCGAAGCTCGGCTCCACCACGCTGTCCGTCTGGGCCGACCAGGCCGAGCAGCCCCTGATGAAGAACTTCATCCCCGCCTTCGAGAAGAAGTACCCGAACGTGAAGGTCGACATCACCTACAAGAGCTTCGACGACCTGGTGGCGACGGTCGTGAACGCAGCGGCGAGCGCCAACGCTCCCGACGTCTTCGAGGGGAACATCGGCTACGCGGTCGACGGCGCCCTCGTGAAGGCCAAGCTGGTCCGCCCGCTCGACGACGTCGCGAAGGTCTACGGCTGGACGTCGGGGACCGGCGCCTCCACGCTCGCACCCGCGAGATGGGATGCTGCCGGGACGACCTTCGGCTCCGGCACCCTCTACGGCATGTCGCCGATCAGCGAGGTGCAGGGCATCTACTACAACAAGAGCAAGCTGCAGTCCCTCGGCCTGCAGCCGCCGACCACCATCGCGGCCCTGGAGAAGGACGCGGCGGCGGCTGAGGCCGCAGGCGAGGTGCCGATGATGCTGGGCAACTCGGACCAGTACGCGGCCACCCACATCTTCAGCGACATCGCCGTCACGACGCAGAAGCCCGCGAGCATCCGCGACTGGATCGGCGGCAAGGCCGGCACGACGTTCCAGACGTCCGGCAACGAGAAGGCCGCCGACACGCTGAAGTCCTGGGTGTCGAAGGGCTACTTCGAGGCGGGATACGACGGCCTCAGCAACGAGGACGCGATCGCCAAGTTCGCGAAGGGGACCGGCGTGTTCTTCGTCGGGGGCTCCTGGAACGGCGCGTCGCTCGACTCGACCGGCTTCGGTTTCGGTTCCCTGGTCTCCGGGGGCGTCGGCGCGACGGCATCCCCGTGGCACATCAGCTCGAAGTCGAAGAAGACCGACGCCGGTATCGCCTGGCTCGACATGCTGCACTCGCCGCAGACCGGTCAGTGGATCCTCGACGGCGGCCGCCTCCCGGTGATCACCGACGGCGTGAAGGCGAGCGACAGCCTGAGCGAGGAGACACTGACCGCCCTCAAGGAGACGATCGCCGCCGGGACGCAGGTCGGCTACTACGACTGGAGCACCACCGACATGCTCTCCGTGATGGGCGGCTCCCTTCAGGAGGTGATGGCCGGCCGCATCTCGAGCGCCGACTTCACCAAGACCGTCCAAGCGGCGTGGGCAAAGGGACACAAATGACCGTCCTCGCCCGCAGCGAGCTCGCCGGCGTCGCCGTCCCCCAGCGGCGCCGGCGACCGGGAGGGCAGGTGAGCTGGTCGAGCCTGCTCTACCTGGCGCCTGCCCTCCTCTTCTTCGGCCTGTTCGTCGTCTACCCCATCGTGACGTCCATCCAGACGTCGTTCTACGTCTACGACGGCCTCACCCCGGCGACGCCCGCCGGGCTCTCGAACTACCTCGCGGTGTTCACCGACCCGGACCTGCGCGCGGCTCTCGGGCACTCGCTCGTCCTGCTGGTCTTCTACGCCGCACTCCCGGTGTGCATCGGACTGGTCTTGGCGGGCGCGATGTCGCGCATCCGGGTCTACGGGCTGACCTTCTTCCGGGCGGCGCTCTTCCTGCCGCAGATCCTCAGCACGGTGGTGGTCGCCGTCGCGTGGCGGGGACTGCTCGCCTCCGACGGCCCGGTCAACTGGGTGCTCCGCCACATCGGCCTGGGCGGCTGGGCGACCAGCTGGCTCGGGAACTTCGACACCGCGCTCCCCTCCATCGGGGTCATCGGCACCTGGGTCGAGTACGGCTTGTGCATGGTGCTGTTCCTGGCAGGCATCGTCACGATCGACCGGTCGCTGTACGAGGCGGCGCGGCTGGACGGCGCCGGTCCGGTCCGCGAGTTCTTCGCCATCACGCTGCCCGCGCTCCGCCCGCAGATCTCGATCGCCCTGATCCTCACGATCACCTTCGCGCTGCGCAACTTCGACATCATCTGGAACACCACGCGCGGCGGGCCCGGCACGTCGACGACGGTGCCGTCGCTGTTCGTCTACCTCGATGCGTTCCAGAACCGTCAGCTCGGTCAGGCGTCTGCGATCGCCGTCGTGCTGACCGTGATCATCTTCCTCGTCGTGACCGTGGTGCAGCTGCTGCTCCGCGAGCGCGGGGACACGCCGCGACGCGCCCGCGGACGGGGGCGGACCTCATGAAGACCGCTCTCCGCGAATCCGTCGGAACGCACGTCATCCTCATCGTCGCGGCTCTGTTCGCCGTGTACCCGCTCGGATCGATCGTCGTCTCGGCCCTCAGTAACCGCTCGGGCTCTGCCATCGACTGGGGCAACTTCGCCGTCGCCTGGACGCGCAGTCACTTCGCCTCTGCGCTGCTGTCGAGCGCGATCATCGCCGTCACGGTCGTCGTCGTCACCGCAGTCGTGTCGTGCCTGGCCGGTTACGCGCTCGCCACGATGCGAGTCCCCGGCGGCCGCCTGCTGATGGCGCTCCTGCTGGTCGGCCTGGTGCTGCCCTACGAGGTGACGGTGCTCCCGCTCTACCAGCTGCTCTCGGGCTGGGGCCTGGTGGACACGTCCTGGGCGCTGATCCTCCCGCAGGTGGGCCTGTCCGTGCCGCTCGGCGTGTTCTGGATGCGCACCTTCTTCGCCTCCGTCCCCACCGAGATCCTGGAGGCGGCACGGATGGACGGGGCCTCGCGGTTCGCCATCCTGCGGCAGGTGCTGCTGCCGATCGCCGGCCCGGCGCTCGCGACGCTGTCCACCATCCTGTTCCTGTTCACCTGGAACGAGTTCCTGCTCGCGCTGGTTCTGGTGCCGGGCAACGAGGCGGTGCAGACGGCGCCGCTGGCTCTGTCGTTCTTCGCCGGCACCGATCGGGCGAGCAACCCGAGCGTCACGGCCGCCGCCGCGGTGCTCGTCGCCCTGCCGATCGTCGTGGCGTACATCGCGCTGCAGCGACGCCTCATCACCGGCCTCACTGCGGGGGCCGTCAAATGACCATCGAGGAGGAACGCATGAGCGGCGCCGACGAGTGGTGGCGGCGCGCCGTCATCTACCAGGTGTATCCCCGGTCGTACGCGGACAGCAACGGCGACGGGATCGGCGACCTGCCCGGGATCACAGCCCGACTGGACCACCTGGCCTCCCTCGGGGTCGACGCGCTGTGGCTGTCGCCGTTCTATCCGTCACCCCAGCGCGACGGCGGGTACGACGTCGCGGACTACCGGGACGTCGACCCGCAGTTCGGCACTCTCGCGGACTTCGACGCGCTGATCGCTGCCACACACCGCCTCGGCATCCGCGTCATCGTCGACCTGGTCCCCAACCACTGCTCGTGGGACCATCCCGCCTTCCGTGCGGCCCTCGCGGCGGCGCCGGGGAGCCCCGAGCGAGCGCTGTTCCACTTCCGGGACGGACGCGGAGAACACGGCGAACTGCCGCCGAACGACTGGCAGAGCATGTTCGAGGGCCCCGCCTGGACGCGCGTCACCGAAGCGGACGGTTCGCCCGGGCAGTGGTATCTGCACCTCTTCGACCCGTCGCAGCCCGACTGGAACTGGGACGACGAACGCGTGCGGGAGGACTTCCGCACGACGCTCCGCTTCTGGCTCGATCGCGGTGTCGACGGCTTCCGTGTCGACGTCTGCGACGCCCTCGTCAAGGCGAAGGGGCTGCCCGACTGGCCGCACGCCGTCCACGGCGTCGTCCGCCCGGTCGACGGGCGGCTCCCTCCGATGTGGGATCAGGAGGGCATCCACGAGATCTTCCGGGACTGGCGGAACCTCCTCGACTCGTACGACGGTTCCCGCATCCTCTGCGCCGAGGCCTGGCTGCCGCCGGAGCGCGCCGCCCGGATCGTCCGCCCGGGCGAGATGCACCAAGCCTTCAACTTCGCGTTCCTGGAGCAGCCGTGGAGCGCCGCCGACCTGCGCAGCACGATCGAGACGTCGCTCGAGGCGAACGATGCGGTGGGCGCTCCCACGACCTGGGTGCTCTCCAACCACGACGTCATGCGTCACGCCAGCCGCTACGGCTACGACGGGGCCGTCGCCCTCGAGTCCGGTGTCGGCGCCGACGACCCGCAGCCGGATCGGGCGCTGGGCCTGCGCCGGGCGCGGGCGGCGACCGCCCTCATGCTCGCGCTGCCCGGCTCCGCGTACCTGTATCAGGGCGAGGAGCTGGGTCTCCCCGAGGTGACGGACCTTCCCGACGACGTGCGGCAGGACCCGGTCTGGGAGCGCTCCGGTCACCGCATCCGCGGCCGGGACGGCTGCCGGGTGCCCCTCCCCTGGACCTCGTCGGGGCCGTCGTTCGGCTTCTCCACCGTGTCGTCGTCCGAGACGTGGCTGCCGCAGCCGGCCTACTTCGGCGGGTTCGCCGCGGCCGGCCAGGAGGGCGACCCGGCGTCGACCCTGTCGCTGTACCGCCGCGCCCTGGCGCTGCGCCGCGAACGAGGCCTGGGCACCGGTCCGCTGGAGTGGGATGAGGACGAGCGACCGGGCACCATCGCCTTCCGCCGCGGTGATCTGCACGTCCTCGCGAACGTCTCCGGCGAGGAGGTTCCGCTGCCCGACGGCGCCCGGGTGCTCCTCGCGTCCGAACCGGCGCTGCCCTCAGGGAGCGTGCCCCGGGACGTCACCGTGTGGTTCATGCGCTGATCGCGGGCGCTCAGGGCGTGACGACGATCTTCCCGCGTGCGTGGCCGGTGCCGACGTGGTCGACGGCCTCGGCGGTCCGTTCGAGCGGGTACGCCGTGTCGATCACGGGCCTCAGCGTCCCGTCCGCGACGAGGGCGGCCAGCTCGCGCAGGTCCTCCGCACGCTCCCGGGCCACCAGGCCCACCAGGTGCTGGCGGGCGAAGCGATCGAGCAGCGCGGCCCCGAGGGTGCGCTGGATGCCTCCGAGGAGCGGTCCGCCCGACTCCCCGCCGACCAGGACCACCGACCCGGTGCTCGCCAGGATGCGCCGCAGGGCGGAGAGCGGCCGGTTCCCCGCTGTGTCGATGATCACGTCATAGATGCGGCCGAGCGTCAGCACATCGGTGGTCGTGTAGTCGAGCACGTCGACGGCGCCCAGATCCCGCACCAGGGCCGCCTTCGGCCCGCTGCACACTCCTGTCACCTTCGCGCCCCGCGCGGCCGCCAGCTGCACCGCGAAGTGTCCGACTCCCCCGGCCGCACCCAGGACGAGGACCGCATCCCCCTCCTGGATCCCCGCCCGGTTCACCGCCTGGAGTGCCGTCACGCCGGATACCGGCAGCGCAGCAGCCTCCTCGAAACCGGTGCCCTCCGGGATGGCGACGAGCTCGTCCGCTTTCGCGACCACGAACTCGGCCAGCGCGCCCTCGGCCGATCCGAACACCGCGTCGCCGGGGCGCCAGCCGTGCGCCGCAGAACCGGGTCCGGATGCCGTGCCGCCCACGGCCTCCACGACACCGGAGAAGCCGAGGCCGCGCACCCGCGCCTTGGGGCCGCTCCAGCCGAATCCGATCGCCCGCATCATGTACGGGCGCCCGGTCGTGAGGTGCCAGGTGCCGGCGTCGATTCCGGCGGCGCGGACCCGGACGAGCACCTCCCCCTCCCCCGGGACGGGCACGGGGATGTTCTCCACCGTCAGGACGCTGGGCGGCCCGTACGCATCCTGGGTCACCGCGCGCATCTGCTGCTGCTTGGTCGTCTCGTTCATCGCCTGCATCTCACTCCTCGGGGTAGTGGAAGACGTCATCGAGCGGCACCCCGAACACCCGCGCGAGCTGGAACGCCATCTCGAGCGAAGGCGAATAACGCCCCTGCTCGATGGCGATGATGGTCTGCCGTGTGACGCCGACCCGGTCGGCGAGTTCCGCCTGGGTCATCTCGCCGGCCGCGAAGCGCAACGCGCGAAGGGAGTTCGTGACACGGGTCGGCTTCACCATGCGGGCATCCCGCGTCGATATGCGACCAGGCGCGCGATGGATCCGACCACGGCGGAGAGCACGAATGCCAGGTAGATCGCGTTGGCGATCCAGAACCAGGGCACCTCCAGCAGCGAAAGCACCAGCGCCGCGACCGCTCCGAGCACCACGAAGGCGCCGCCGATGCGCTCGCCGAACGCGTAGACCTCGCGGTCGCGCTGATCGCGCTTGTCCGCGTCCTTCGGGTTGGTGATCCCCAGCACGATGCTCGCCGCGATGTTGATCACGATCGCGCCGCCGACCGTCCACAGCAGCAACGGCACGTACGACTCGGCGCCGTGCGCCGCCAGCAGGATCAGATAGGTCGCGTAACCGATGACCGCGGTCACCAGGAACACCCAGGAGTTCTTCTCGTCGAACGACACCGGACACCTCGCATGTCGAATTTTCCAGACATTCTGAGAGTAAAGCAGAGGTGACAGCGTGTCAAGAATTTCTTACATGGACGCGGTCTCGTGCCCGCTGTCCGCGGCGCACGGCCGACTGCCACAACGTGTCCTTGTGACCACCCAATCGCCTCCTCGTTCCGCCACCCGTGATGTCTTTCCAGACTGAGAAGACCCCATCCACTTCCCGTGAAGGAGCACGCATCATGGCCGAGAAGACCACCACCGAAGGCGAACCGGTCGAACGCATACCGCTGAACACCTGGGCGATCGCCTTCGGGCTCGCCGGTCTCGCGAAGGTGTGGTCCACCGCCGCGCCCGCTTTCGGTCTCGCCCCCGCAGTCGCGCAGACCTTCTGGGTATTCGCGGCGGTCGCGTGGCTGACCCTTCTCGCCGCCCATGTCGTGCGGGGTCGCAGGTCCACGACGACCCTGATCGCACAGCTCCGCCACCCCGCGCAGGGACCGCTCGCTGCGATCGTTCCGGTCAGCGCGATCCTGCTCGGCGCCGACCTGGCCTCCTGGTCGCTGACCGCAGGAAGGATCGTCGTGCTCGCCGGGATCGCCGTCGCAGCGCTCTTCGCCGGCTGGCTGATCAGCACCTGGCTGGAGGGCCGGCTGCAGTTGGAGGCCATCCACGGCGGATATCTCATCCCGACCGTGGCCGCGGGGTTCGTCGCGTCCGCCGCAGCGGAGCGCGTCGGCTTCGACGCTCTCGCCTGGGCGTGCTTCGGAGTCGGAGCCGTCTTCTGGGCGGTCATGATGACACTGGTGCTGCTCCGGCTCACCGTCGCGCCGGCACTCCCGAACCCGCTCGTGCCCACGATGGCGATCCTGCTCGCACCTCCGGCGGTCGCCGGCATCGCGTGGCTCGCCCTCCATCACTCTCGGATCGACGGCGCGGCGGACGTGCTCGCCGGAATCACCGGGCTCATGCTCCTGCTGCAGCTCGCACTGACCGCGCGGTACCTCCGCGCCGGATTCTCGTTGGGCGCGTGGTCATTCACCTTCCCGCTGGCAGCGGCGGTCGGCTACGCGATCGAGTTCACTGCGGACGACAGCGGCGCGATCCACATGCTGGTGACCGCGATCGGCCTGATCGTCGTCACCGCCCTCGTCGCCCTGGTCTCCGTGCTCTCCGTCCGCGCCTCCCGGCTGCCCACCCGCGGCGGAGTGACGCCGGTCGCTGCTCTCGCCCTCGCGGACGACGAGGACCTCGTGTCCCCGGTCGTACACAGCACCATCGAACGGCGGTGACGGCGAGAACCGGATCCGCCCATTCGCGGCCGCACCGCACCGCTCTACACTCCCCCCACCACCACGCAGAACGAAGGAGAATCACCATGAACGACACACTCATCACCGCCGACTGCACCGGCACCGTCGCGGACGTCACCGCCCGGCTGCAGAGGGAGCTCCAGACTCGCGACGTCGCCGTCTTCGCCACCATCGACCACGCCGCCGGCGCCAGGGCCGCCGGACTCGACATGCAGGACGAGGTCGTCGTGATCTTCGGCAACCCCGCCGTCGGGACGGCTCTGATGCAGGAATCCCCGTCCATCGGATACGAGCTGCCGCTGCGCATGCTCATCTGGGACGATCACGGGACCACGCGGATCGCCTACCGGGCCCCCAGCACGCTCGGTGAGCGATTCGGCATCCACACCGCCGCACCGGTCCTCGCCAAGCTCGACGGTCTTCTCGGAACGCTCCGTGATGCCCTCAGCCGATGACGCATCGTCGGCCAGGGACACCCTGGCCAACCGCCGCACGTTCCTCGCGTACACCCGCACGGCGCTCGCGCTGATCGGCGGCGGCGTCGCCCTCGGGCTGCTCAAGTCGGGCGACGGCACCCTCGTCCAACGCCTGGCGGCGGTGGTCCTGGTGGTCGCCGGCGCCGGCATCACCATCGGCGGCCTGATCGAGTGGCGGCTCGCGGACGCCGCCCTCCGCGCCGGCCGGCCGCTCCGGCGGTCGGGCCTCATACCGGCGACGACCGCCATCGTCGTGCTCGTCGCCGTCCTGCTCCTCGGAACGGCGGCGTTCGGCTGACCCGCCGATCTCCGGCTCCGAACCGATCAGGCGCCCACCGACCGGGCCACGTCCAGCATCCGGCCGACCGCCGTGTTCTCCGCGCTCCCGTGGTCCCACACGGCAGTCAGCGGGCGCACGATCCTCAGATCCTGCACGGCCACACGGAACAAGGAGCCTGCTGCCAGCTGCTCCCGTACGGCCAGGATGCTCAGCACGGCAGCATCCTGACCCGCCGCGACGGTCGCGCGGATCGCCGGTGTGGACGCCAGCTCCATCGCCGAGGCCTCCGGGCGCAGGCCGAGCTCGTCCAGCGCCTTCTCGAGGGTGCGCCGGGTGCCCGAACCGCCCTCTCGAGCGACCAGAGGCGCGGCCGCCAGCTCCTCGGCGGTGATCCCCGAGCGACGGCGGCGCCACGGGTGCGCCGCCCCGACCACCACGATCAGTTCATCGTGCGCGATCACCGAGTGGGAGAGCCCGGAGGGCAGATCGGGGGTCTCGATGAAACCCAGCTGCGCGTCCCCCGCCCGAACCGACTCCACCACGGCGGCGCTGTTCACAGCCGACAGCCGGATGGCGATCTCCGGATGGTCCCGCCGCAGCCGCGACACCCAGAGCGGAGCCAGCGCCTCGGCGATCGTCAGGCTCGACGCGACGTTCAGGGTGGTCTCCCGGCTGGCGTGGAAGGTCTCAGCGGCCGCTTCGAATCGCCGCGCGGCCTCCAGGAGGGGAGCCGCCCAGTCGGCGAGCACGGCACCCGCATCGGTCAGGGAGGTTCCCTGAGGGCTGCGTCGCAGCAGGGGCACGCCGAACCGCTCCTCCAGCGCGGCCATCCGCACCGACACCGCCTGCTGGGTGACGCCGCGCCGTCGCGCCGCAGCGGACAGGCTGCCCACCTCTGCGACCAGGCACAGCAGCTGGAGACTCTCCAGGTCAAGGTTCCGCACGCCGCTCCTCCCTCCGCTGTCCACGATCCCACGAGCGCAGGTCAGAACCGCCCGGGCAACGCGTTCGACGTATCCGTGACCGTGCCGGTCTCGAGCAGCTGCTTCAGCCGGTGGAGGTTGGAGCGCACTTCATCGGCGGGGTGCTTGCGGGCCAATCGCAGCGCGAGCCGGGCGAGGTTCCCGCCCGGCATGGTGAGCTGCTCGCGCACGAGCGTCGACGCTTCCCCCGGCTGGAAGGTGTAGCGCCAGGTGGTCACGCGACCGGCGGTCCGAGTGCGGTAGCTGAACAGTTCGCCCGGGACGTCCTCCACGACCTCCGCGGTCCAGTGGATGCGCATCCCGAGCGGCAGCCCGACGGTCCAGCGGGACCGGAGAGGGCCGAGCACCTCGACGGCGAGCACGTCGCCGAGGAAGCGCGGCAGGTTCCGCGGATCGCGCAGGAACGCGTACACCTCCGCCACCGGCCGCCGGATGTCGACCTCGGCGACGATGCCGGCGGGGCGCGGCGCGCTCACACCGGCTCCTCGACAGGTGGCAGCGGGGTCTCGGACATCCGCCCTCCTCCGGGAGAACCGGTCAGGACAGCGGTATTACACCGCGGCGACCGGCGCGAGCGCCACTCGCGGCTCGGCGGCCATCACCGTCGCGGCCATCTCGCGCGCCAGGCGCACGGCATCGGGATGCGCGTCGAGCTGGGACGTGGAGATCGCCCCGTCGTAGAGCACGCCGACCCGGCGGGCGACGTCTTCCGGGTCGGTGAAGCCCGCCTCGCGGGTCAGCCCGAGGAAGCTCTCGGCGAGCCAGGCGCGGAACGACCTCACGGCCTCCGCTTCGACACTGTCGGGTGCAGCCTCGGCGTAGGCGTTCGCGAACGGGCAGCCGTTGTAGGTGGGAGACAGCGCCGATTCCTCCAGCGCGTCGAACATCGCGAGGATGCGGTCCACCGGGTCGGCGACGCCCTCCTGGTGGCGGGCGATGCGGTCGCGGCGATCCTCCTGGCGGCCCGACAGGTACGCACTGACGAGGTCGTCTTTGCCGGAGAAGTTGTAGAAGAGCGACCCTTTGGCGACCCCGGCCTCGCTGATGAGACGGTCGATGCCCACCGTGTGGATCCCCTCCGCGTAGAAGAGGCGATCAGCCGCGGCGAGTAGCCGCTCGCGCGCCGATCCGGATGCCTTAGTCATGACAAGGATCATATCAGACAGACCTGTCTAAAAAGAGCTTGACTTGTTTGGACAGCTCTGTCTAAAGTGAGCGGAATCCATTTAGACCCATCTGTACAAGGAGCTTCACCCATGTCCCGTCCCCTCGGCTCGAGGACCGCCTTCGTCGGCGTCTCCATCGTCTTCGCCGCGTTCTTCCTCGCCGGGGGCGCCCCGACTCCGTTGCTCTCCCTCCGCCAGGAGCAGTGGGGCTTCTCGGCGGGCATCCTCACGATCGCCTTCTCGGTCTACGCCGTCGCCCTGCTCGTCGCCCTGCTTGTGGGCGGCTCGCTCTCCGACCACACCGGACGGCGCCCGGTCCTGCTGGCGTCCCTCGGGGGCGAGCTCGTCTCCATGGTCGTGTTCCTCGTCGCCCCCAGCATCGGCTGGGTGATCGCGGCACGGGCTCTGCAGGGGCTGGCGACGGGATTGGCGACCAGCGCCTTCAACGCCTCCATCGCCGAGCACGCCCCGGCCCACCTGAAGAAGCTGGCGGGCGGCCTCGCCGGCGCATCCGTGGCCGGGGGGCTGGGACTCGGTGCGCTGCTCGCCGGGACTGCCGTGCAGTTCACGCGCGACGCCAACACCATCGTCTTCGCCGTCCTCACCGCGATGATGGTGCTCGGCATCGTCTTAGTCGCGCTGACCCCCGAGACGTCGGTGAAGCGCCCGGGCGCCGCGCGCTCACTGACTCCGCGGATCGTCCTGCCCGCGCACCTCCGTCGCGACTACGTCGCGGGCATCCCCGTGCACATCGCCGGCTGGATGTTCCCGGCGTTCTTCCTCGGGCTCTCGCCGTCCATCCTGCGCCTCCAGTTCGGTTACGACGGCGGCCTGGTCGCCGGCTTCACGGCCTTCGTCGGGCCGTTCACCTCCGCGGTCGCCGGGTTCGTCTTCGCCCGCTTCGCCCCGCGGCGCGGCACCATCGTCGGCCTCGGACTGCTGCTCGCCGGCATGCTCGTGGTGCTCACGGCGGTCACCACCACGACGCTCCCGCTGCTCTGGGTCGGAGGGCTGCTCGGCGGCGCGGGCTTCGGCGGCACCTTCGGCGGCCAGCTGCGCCTGATCGCACCGCGGGTGGCCGACCACGAGCGGGCCGGCGTCTTCGCGGGCGTCTACACAGCCGCCTACCTCTCCTTTGGCCTCCCGGTGGTCATCGCCGGGCAGCTGGCGCCGCGGTGGGGCATCCTCCCCACATTCGAGGCATACGCCGCCGCAGTGCTCCTCTTCGCCGTCGTCGGGCTCGTCGCCCAGTCCGTCATCGCCCGGCGCGAAGCGGCCGGCCGCGCCATCGCGGCGACAGCAGCCTGACCCGCAGCCCGACCCGACCTACCCACATCAACCCCATCACCGAAACACCCGACGACCCAGGAGGTCACCATCATGAACGAGACCCGCACTGCACCCGCCGGGGGCGCATCCCGCCAGCCGGCCACCAGCATCCCCTTCCGGCTGGAAGGCGTCGTCATCCCCGTCGCCGACTACGACCGGGCCAGGCGCTTCTACCGGGAGCTCGGCTGGCGGGTGGATGCCGACGTCGACGGCGCCGACGGCTACCGTCTCATGCAGTTCACGCCTCCCGGATCGCCCGCGTCCGTGCTCTTCGGCACCCGCGTCACAGCCGCGCAGCCGGGCTCGCTGGACGGGCTCCTCCTCGTCGTCGACGACATCGACGCCGCACGGGCCGACCTCCTCGACCGCGGAGTCGCCGTGAGCGATGTCTTCCACGACGCGGCCGGCGGTCTCGGCGGCGGCTTCCACATCGGGGACCATGGCCGCGCGCCCGGGCATGACCCCGAGCGGCGGTCGTACGCGTCCTACGCTTCGTTCGCGGATTCCGAGGGCAACCGGTGGGTGCTTCAGGAGATCACCTCTCGCCTCCCCGGACGCACCTGGGAGGAGTAGGTGCGCAGCGTCTCGAGGAGGTCCAGCGCGACCTCCGACAGGCTGCCCGGATCGGCCCGGTACACCACGAGCATCATCCCGTCGGTGCCCTCGATCAGCGTCTTCTCCCGGGTCAGCCGAAGCTGACCGACGATGGGATGCCGCCACTCCCCGATGCTCGACCGCTGCGGCGCCGGCATCTCCTCCGCCCACAACCGCCGGAAGCGGGCGCTGCGCACGGCCAGCTCGCCGACCAGCGCCTGTAGGCCGCGGTCCGCGGGCTCGCGTTCCGCCCGATACAGGAGGTACCGGGCCATCGAGGCGGTCACCGCCTCCCAGTCGCCGCCTAGCTCCTTGATCGCTTCGCTCAGGAAGATGGAGAGGGCCAGGTTCGTCCCCGGCTCAAAGCAGTCGGTCAGCGACCGCGCCTGGCTGTTCGATTCGAGGACATCCATCAGCCTGCCTTGCACGTAGGCCGGCGTCTTCATGCGCCGCACCGCGCGCGACACCGCAAGGGGAACCGCCTCAGGTCGCGACGCCGACTCACCCCGCGGCAGCCACCGCCGCACGGCGTTCTCCGCCTGCGCACGGGCGGCGCTCTCGGAAAGCAGTCCGGCGAGGGCGGTCCTGGTCTCGTCCTCGCTCCGGGCGGAGTCCAGTCGCGCGGCCCACTCGCCCACCGCCGACTCGTCCAGCTCGCGCATCCGGTTCAACAGCGTCAGATGGGGCACGTTAACCTCACTTCCTCGATAAGGCCGCGCAGAGCGGAGCCGTGCTGGAGCCGTGGCTCGAAATCAGCCATGCGCCCGGCCTCCCACTGTTATCGGCGTTCGCGTCGTCATGCGTAAGCTCCGAGGTCGTCAACGTCTGCCCCCGATGAGCTGGAGGACACGACTCAGACCCGATCGGTGCTCCGGCGCCTGCGGCTGGTCCTCGGCCTCCTCCTCCGAGGTCGGCGGCGCGAACTGCAGGTAGCCGCACTCCGGGCAGTCGTAAGCGAACTCGTGCACGGCAAGGCCGACACCATAGAACGAGTTCCGCCAGCGCATCATCTCGGCGCGGCAGCGCGGGCATCGCATGGATTCTCCCTCCTCGGCGAATCGTCCTCGACCGGCACCCCGACAGTAAGGCCGACAGGTAGTTAGCGCACGAAGCTTTTGGAGCGTGCTTGTCCCCCACTATTCGCGCTGCGAACGACGGCGCCCGAATTCCGCGTCACGCAGGTCGCTGATCGCGCAGAACCGCCAATCGCTGCTCCGTGAGACTCCCCGGGTCGGCGTAGTAGACCACGAGCAGCTGCCCGGAACGCGTCCCCGCCTGCGCGAGCTTCTGGTAGCGGAGATCCAGCTCACCGACAACGGGATGCAGGATGACCGACCGGCCCGAGTCCTTCGGCCGCACTTCGTGAAGCGCCCACAGCCGGGCGAACTCCTCGCTCGCGCCGCTCAGTTCGGCGATGAACCGAGCGAAGGACGGATCGTCGCGGTCGGCCCCCGAGAGGGCGCGCAGACCCGCAACCGTCCCTTCCGTCATCTCCGACCAGTCGCGCCACAGCCGTCTCACCTCCGGGTCGAGGAACGCGACCCTCACCAGGTTGACCCCCGGCGTGAAGACGGGTGCGAGCGCTCGGGCCATGCGGTTCGAGGCGAGCACGTCGGACAGGCGACCCTGAATGTACGCAGGGGTGGACGTCCAGGCGTCCACGAGCTCCGTCAAACCGTCCGCCGCGCGCTCCACCTGCTCCGCCGCCGGTCTGCGGCGCGGCACCGGGCGCGCGAGAGCGAAAAGGTAGGCCGTCGCGGCGTCGTCCAGCAGCAGCGCACGCGCCAGCCCGGCGAGCACCGAGTCGGACGGATGCTGGTCCCGTCCCTGCTCGAGGCGGAGGTAGTACTCGGCGCTGATACCCGCCAGTCGGGCCGCCTCCTCCCGGCGCAGCCCGGTGACGCGGCGACGCTTGGTCAGCGGGATGCCGACGTCGGATGGATGGATCTGCTCCCGGCGAGCGCGCAGGAACCGACCCAGTGCGTTCTCGTCGGCCGGCTCCATGAGCCAACCGTACCCACTCCACGAGTCGCTCAGACCGTCCCTCCGGGTACCAGGAAAACCCCGGTCAGTCTGGCAGGGACTTTGTCCGGAAGCGGGCCCGTTCAAGCGGGTGACAGTCCACAGACAAGGAGCAACATCATGGCACTGATCACCTCGCCGTTCGGTTTCGCATCCACCGCGGAAGACGTCACCGACGGCATCGATCTCACCGGGAAGCGCGCCGTCGTCACCGGCGCGAGCTCGGGCATCGGCATCGAGACGGCGCGGGTTCTCGCCCTCCGGGGAGCCGACGTCACGCTCGCGGTCCGCAACCTCGACGCCGGCCGCCGGATTGCCGCCGACATCGCCGGGTCGACCGGGAACCCCGCGGTGCGCGCCGCCACGCTCGACGTGTCGGATCTCGGATCCGTGCGGCGGTTCGTCGCAGCGTGGGACGGCCCCCTGCACATCCTGATCAACAACGCCGGCATCATGGCCACGCCCGAGGAGCGCACCGAGTCCGGCACGGAACTTCAGTTCGCGACCAACTACCTCGGGCATTTCGCGCTCACGGTGGGACTGCGCCCCGCGCTCGCCCAGGCCGGCTCCGCGCGGGTGGTGGCAGTGAGTTCCAGCGGGCACCTGATCTCGCCGGTCGTCTTCGACGACATCGACTTCCGGTTCCGCCCGTACGACCCGCTGCTTGCCTACGGCCAGTCCAAGACCGCGTCCGTTCTGTTCGCAGTCGGCGCCGCCGAGCGGTGGGCCGCGGACGGGATCACCGTGAACGCCGTCATGCCGGGCGCCATCGCCACCGGCCTGCAGAAGCACACCGGCGGCCTGAAGACGCCGCCGGAGGGACGCAAGACGGTGGAGCAGGGCGCGGCCACCAGCCTGTTCGTCGCGACGTCCCCGCTCCTCGAGGGAGTGAGCGGTCGTTACTTCGAGGACAACAACGAGGCCCCCGTGGTCCACGACGGAAACGGATGGAAGTCCGGTGTGGCGGCATACGCCCTCGACCGCGACAACGCCGACCGGATGTGGGATCTCGGAACGCGCCTCATCTCCGCCTGATCGAACAGAGGAACACATCATGACCATCTCGACCATTTCGACCATCACCACCGTCGGCTTCATCGGCCTCGGCGACCAGGGCGCGCCTATGGCGCGCGCCCTCGCGGACTCCCGCTTCGCCCTACGCGTCTGGGCTCGCCGAGCGGCGTCGCTGGACACCCTCCGTCCCGGCTCCTTCACCGCAGACGCCTCGCCGGCGCAGCTCGCCGCGGCGAGCGACATCGTCCTGCTCGTGCTGCGGGACGACGCGGACGTGGACGACATACTCGACCGGCAGGGGCTGCTGGCCGCCATGCGCCCCGGCGCCATCATCGTCAACCATGGGACCGGCGACCCGCAGGCCGCCGCCCGGTTCGCGCAGCATGCCGGCGAACGCGGCATCACCATGCTGGACGCACCCGTCAGCGGCGGAGGGCCGGGCGCCGAGAGGCGCGAGCTGGCCACCATCGTCGGAGGCGACCGCCTGGCGTTCGAGCGGGCACTCCCCGTCTTCGAGACGTTCTCCTCCTCCGTGGTCCACATGGGTGGTCCGGGCTCAGGGCAGGTCGCGAAGCTCCTGAACAACGCCCTGACGATGACCAACCTGAAGAACGCGGAAGACGTGCTCTCGATGGCTGCAGCTATCGGCGTGGACATCGCGGCGTTCCGGAGCCTTCTGGCGACCAGCAGCGGCGGAAGCTTCGTCATGCAGGCCCTGGGCGATCAGATCACCCCGGAGATCGCGCCCCACCTGCAGGGTCTGATGCGGAAGGACATCGAGCACTTCGCGGACGCGGTCGGCCGGCTCGGCGTGGATGTCTCCACTGTCCGCGACCGGGGGCTGGCCGGGGCGGAAGGTCTCGAGGAGGCCTCTCAGCTGGTGTGGGCGGCGCTCGACGACAGGTCCTCTCTGACAAACGGCTGAGCCCGACTGGACGATCGCCGGAAGCGCGTCTACCGTCGTTGGTCGGTCTGCGCCGTCACGCTGCACGGACCGCGGAAGGAACCACCGTGACCCCCCAGCTATCGTCGTCGCCGCAGCTCAGCGCGCGATTCTCCCCGGATGCGACCGGCGAACTGATCGTCGACGGGGCCCGGGAGGGCTTCGCCGAGCAGAGCACCGAGCGCCTGCGCGAGGCCGTGCTCACCCGCGTCGGCGAGATCGCCGCCTCCGCCGGCCACCCGGTGCGGCTCACCGTCTCCGACGAGGAGGGGGACTGGCTCCTCGCCGTTCATCCCGACGGCAGCATCGGCGACGAGGAGGCGCTCTCCGCGGCCGCAGCGGCAGACCCGGTGCCGGCGCCCTCGCGTGACGTCCCCGCCCGCGAATCGTTCCTCTACACGGAGCGCCCCCGGGCCGACCGCGCCCGGCAGGGCGTCCGTGGAGCGCTTGCCCGCGCGGGACTCCCGCTCTCGCCCTCGGCCGCCGAGCTGCGCGAGCGGGCCGAGCTCGACGCGGTCAGCCGCCACTGGGCGGGACCGCGCACCATCGCGATCGTCAACGGCAAGGGCGGCGCGAACAAGACGCCGACGACGGCGCTGCTGGCGGCCGTCTTCGCCCGCAACGGAGGCTCGGGGGTGCTCGCCTGGGACAACAACGAGACCCGTGGCACGCTGGGCTGGCGCACCGAGAAGGACGACCACGACTCCACCGTCCAGTCGCTGCTGCCCGCCGCGGACGCCCTGCTGTCGGCCGGCGCCCGCACCGCCGACATCGGGCACTACGTCCACCACCAGAACGCGGACAAGTACGACGTGCTGCGTTCGAACCCGACGATGCTCGCGACGGAGCAGCGGATCTCGAGCGCGGACTTCGACCGCCTGCACACCGTCGCGACCAAGTTCTACCGCCTCGTGATCATCGACAGCGGCAACGACGAGTCGGCCGAACGGTGGCTGCGGATGATCGACCACACCGATCAGCTCGTCATCGCGACGACCGCGCTCGGCGAGCACGCCGAGGCTGGTGCGCTCCTCCTGGAGGCTCTGCTGCAGCGCGATGCGAAGTCAGCCCGGCTGGCGCGCGACGCCGTCGTGATCGTCTCGCAGTCCGAGCGGACCGGTCCCGCCTCCGACGCGCGCCGCGTGGCCGCGGGCTTCGAGCCGCTGGCCCGGCGCGCTGTCACCATCCCGTTCGACCCGGAGATGCACGGCGGGCGACTGTCGTTCGAGACCCTGGCGCCGCGCACTCGGCGCGCGTGGCTGCACGCGGCGGCGGCAGTGGCCGAGGGGCTCTAGAACCCGAACCAGCGCCGGCGCGCACTACGAGACGACGGTGAACTCCGTCCACTCGACCGGGGAGCCGTTCTCCGCACGTTCCCGCAGCTCGATCCGGTAGCCGTCCGGCGTCGGCTCGACCCCGAGTTCCGTCCGACCGCCGTCCGCCGAGTGGGCCATCGCGGTGACACGCTCCGCGTGCGGCCGGAGCAGCTCGATCGGCCCCGGGTCCAGGCTGACGATGCCCAGCGACGACGACCCCTCGAGCGACTCCTCGGTCCGGCCGAGGATCGCGGCACGCGCCTCCGTCCGGACGATGCGCTGCTTGCGGACCACACCGCTGCCATCCCACCGGGTCGGCCGGGTGACCAGCGCCGTCAGAGCATCCCCTTCGTAGCGCGCCCACGAGGAGGAGCGAGCTCCGGTCGATCCGCCGAGGTAGGCGGGCGTGAGCGGTTCCGTCGCGAACTCCGTGGAGGGGCGGGTCAGGGCGGCGAGACCGTTGTAGCGGGCGATGTCGAGGTCGGTCGGGGTGGAGTCTCGGGGGTCCCCGTGGAAGCTGCCGAGGGATCCGATCGGCCCGAAGGCGGCGGTGTCCAGCCAGATGTCCTGCATCTGCAGCCAGTCGTACCCTCCGGAGCCGTAGCTGGGGACGCCGATCTCCCCGAGCAGCGAACTGAAGAAGATGCGACGGTTCGCCTCGGCGTGGTACTCGTCGGCGTTCAGGTACATGTCGTCCGTGGAGTGCAGGTCGACGAAGTCGGCGAGGAGCGGCGAGAGGTTGTAGTACATCACCACGACGTCGGGGTCGACCTCGCGCATGGCGCCGATGACGAGTTCGAGCGCCTTGACGAGCAGCAGCTCCCCGCCCCAGGAGCGGATGCGGGGAGCGGCGTTCGCCAAGGCGGGCAGCTCGTAGCCGAAGTCGAACTTGACGAGGCTGGGCCGGTAACGCGACATGAACGCACGGGCGCGGTCGGCGAGCACCGCACGGACGGGCTCCTGGGAGACGTCGAACAGGTAGTAGCTGTGACCCTGGTTGCCCCGCTTCACCGGCGCACCTGCGCTGTCGCACAACATGTGCTCGGGCAGCAGGCCGTGGGCGGCGGGGGCGTCGCAGCGAAGGAACGCGGCCCACAGCCCCACCTGCATCCCGTCATCCCGCACGCGGTCGAGGAACGCCTCGAACCGCGGGAACCGTTCGGCATCGTGCTCGAGGAGGCCGTACTCGCCCTCCCACTTGTCGTCGATGACGAAGACGCCGGGGCGCATGCCGCTGGCCCGCACGTCCTCGTAGATGGATTCGAGGGCCGCCTGATCGAAGTGCTCGACGGCCGTTCCGGCGGCGCACTGGGCGCCCCAGGTGTTGAACTGCGGCCGGGCCAGCGTCGCGCGCTGCGCCGCCGTGCGGGTGCGCGGCCGCACGATGCCGCGCGCACGCAACGCCCGGTAGTAGTCGCGGATGGCCGAATCGTAGGAGTCGGCGACGGTCAGCGCCCAGGATGCGCCGACCTCGATCGCGCCGCTTCCCGTCGTGAGGAAGCGCCACTGATCGGAGTGGGTCCGCAGCCACGGGCTCATCCGTCCGTTCTTCTGCCGGAGCAGCAGATCGCCGGCCGGCACGGCGGTGAGGCCGAGGCAGAAGGCGGCCGAGAGCCGCCGGGTGAGCGCGCCGCGCTCGCACATGGACCCCTCGATGCTGAACCCGGCGACGTAGTGGACGGGCAGACCCCACTGGGCCGCGACGATGTCGTCGCAGTCGTTCGACCCGCGGCCCAGCCACGTCGTCACGTCGAGCCGCAGCTGGGAGGGGACCACCGGTCCGAGAGCGGAGGACTCGCTCGACCCGGGGTGGACGATGTAGTCGCACTCCATCCCCGGGACGGGTCCGTCTGCCGACCACTCCGCGAAGGAGAGCACCGAGACGACGTCTGCGTGGCGCGCCGACTCATAGCGCGGCGCGTCGAACCAGATGCCGTCCTCCGCCAGGCGCACGCGCAGCGTCAGGAGGTCTCCCCCGTTGACGTTCTCGTAGCGCACCGTCAGCTCGTCGCCGTCGAAGTCCGCGCTCCCGACCGCCCCCGCTGAGGTGGATCCGGTGCTCAGGATGACCGCCGGCTGGAGCCGCGCGGAGAGCACGAGCAACCCGTGACGGTCGAGCACGGAGAACCGGTCGGTGGCCGGAGACCACTCCCATCGGTAGCTTGCCCGGGCGACGACGATCGGCTGAGTGTCAGACATGGGACCCACGCTACGGAGGAGCTTCCGGGACTTCTTCCCGCCTGACCGCTATAAACTCCGGGAAACTATGCTCCCCACCGTTCAGCAGCACTCGTTCGGCTTCACGGCCCGGCACGACCAGCCCGGTCCGATGGCCGGCGCCCACCGGCACGACGACGTCGAAGTGAACACCGCGGGCGGCGACGTGGCGTACCTGCTCAACGGCGTCCAGACGCTGATCCCCGCCGGCCGCGCCGCCATCTTCTGGGCGGCGCGCCCCCACCAGCTGGTCGAACTCCGGCCGGGCACCCGCTTCACCTGGCTGACGGTGCCGCTCCCGGTCTTCCTCGGATGGGGGCTTCCCGACGGGTTCGTGTCCACACTCCTGAGCGGTGGAATGATCATCCCCGACGTCGACCCGCTCGAGCTGGGGGCCCGGTTCCCGGTGTGGGTCGAGGAGCTGGGGAGCGCGTCGGCCTTCGTCGACCGGACGGCGCGCCTGGAGGTCGAGGCGTTCGTGCGCCGGCTGTCCGTGGCGCGCGACACCCGCACCGCATCCACCCCCGTCACCACCGGCGCGACGGAGCGGGTCGCTGCAATGGCGGCCTTCATCGCGGCTCGTTTCGCGGAGCCGATCGGCGTCGGGGATGTCGCGGGCAGCGTCCACCTGCACCCCAACTACGCGATGGCACTGTTCAAGCGCGTGGCGGGGATCAGCATCGGCGGCTACCTGGCCCAGTGCCGGCTCGCCGAAGCGCAGCGCCTGCTCGTCGCGACGAGGCTTCCGGTCAGCGACATCGCCGTGGCAGCGGGCTTCGGGTCATCGAGCCAGTTCTACGAGCGCTTCCGGGCCGCGTGCGGCACGACGCCGGCGCTGTACCGACGTCAGAACAGCGGCTGGAGCGAGAGGGCCGAGGTCACGCGGACTCCCGCCAGATGACCTCGGTGTCGAGCATCGTGCCGCCCGGAGCCGAGGGCTTGCCGTCGAGCTGGTCGAGGACGCGCTGGGCCGCCATCTGCCCGAGGAGGTCGGCGGGCTGCCGCACCGTCGACAGCGGCGGCTGGCAGCGCAACGCCCAGGCGCTGTCGTCGAAGCCGACGATGCCCACATCCGCCGGCACCGACCGCCCGGCCTCGCGGAGGGCGTCCAGAGCGCCTGCGGCGATG
Organism: Leifsonia shinshuensis; assembly: GCF_031456835.1. Taxonomy (NCBI): domain Bacteria; kingdom Bacillati; phylum Actinomycetota; class Actinomycetes; order Micrococcales; family Microbacteriaceae; genus Leifsonia; species Leifsonia shinshuensis. Next base: position 3,172,696 of record NZ_JAVDVK010000001.1, on the reverse strand, counting down.
GCGTCGGACGCCGCGAAGACGCCGTCGATGTCGGGCGCTCGTTTCAGCAGTTCGCGCATCCCCTCGAGCCCGGTCCGGTATGAGTACAACGGCGAGTCGACGACGAGTTCGGGATCGAAGCGCTCGCCCAGCGCGCTGCGGAACCCTGCCAACCGGTCCCGGCCCGAGTCGCGGTCCAGCGCTGCCGCGATCATGCCGACGCGACGTCGGCCCGTGAGCAGAAGCCGCTCGGTGATTGCGTGCGCGGCGTGCACGTTGTCGATGCCGACGTACGCGATGCCCTCGAGGTCCGGTGGATGCCCGACGAACGCTGCCGGGATGCCCATCGCCGTCACTGCCCGCCCGATGGGGTCGCCGGCCCGGGCCGAGATCACGATGACACCGTCGACGAACCCGCCGCCGAGATAGTCCGCCACGCGGTCGCTGTCCCGTTCCGAGTCGATGATCAGGGACACCAGCTGATAGTCGGCCTTCGAGAGCACCGAGTTGGTGCCGAGCAGGATCGCCCCGATGTTGGGGTCCTCGAGGAACAGCGGGTGCGGCTCGTGGACGATGAGCCCCACCGCTCGGGACCGCTTCGTCTTCAGGTTCCGGGCCGCCGTGTTGGGAACATAGCCGACCTGACGGATGGCGGACTCGACGGCCGCGCGCGCCTCCTCGGAGACGTAGGGCTCGCCGTTGATCACGCGGGAGACGGTCCCGCGCGACAACCCGGCGGCGGCGGCGACATCGTGGATCGTCGCCGCCTTCGGCCGGGTGCGTTCTGGTGGCATGGTCACACAATAGTTGCGCGAAGGCCCGCATGGTGCCGCGACTGTGCACGTTCCCAATTCTTCGCGTTCGCGCTTGACAGCGTCGCTGCGGTCGACTTAGTCTGTGCACGTTCCCAGAGCCTCACGCGGTTCCCCCTATCGAGACTCTGGGAACGTTCACAACCCAGACGACGAGGAGGTCGGCGTGACGCTCGACACGGTGCGCACCGCGCTCGCGGGGCTGACGAGGAACGCCGACGATTCGGGCAGCCGGATCGTGTTCGGCTGCGACTACAACCCCGAGCAGTGGGACCGCTCCGTGTGGGCGGAGGACATCCGCCTCATGGTGGAATCCGGCGTCTCGCTGGTCGCGATCAACGTCTTCGGCTGGGCCCAGGTCCAGCCGAACCCGGACGAGTTCGACTTCTCCGACCTCGACGCGATCATCGACATGCTCCACGAGGCGGGGATCGGCGTGAACCTCGGCACCGGGACCTCGTCCCCTCCCCCGTGGCTGACCACGCTGCACCCCGAGATCCTCCCGGTCTCGCAGGACGGCCTGCGGGCGTGGCCGGGCGGACGCCAGGCCTACTGCCCGAGCTCCCCCGTGTTCCATGCGGCGGCCGAGCGGCTGGTAACCGCGGTCGCCACCCGGTACGGATCGCATCCCGCCGTCCGGCTCTGGCACGTCTCGAACGAACTCGGCTGCCACAACGCCCTCTGCTACTGCGACGTCTCCGCCGAGGCGTTCCGCGGCTGGCTCCAGCGGAAGTACGGGACCACCGACGCTCTCAACCGGGCCTGGGGCACCGCGTTCTGGAGCCAGCGCTACGGCGACTGGTCCGAGGTCCTCCCCCCGCGTCGCACGCTCTCGGCGGGGAACCCCGCGCAGGCGCTCGACTTCGCCCGGTTCTCCTCGGACGAGGTGCTCAACCTGTACACGATCGAGGAGCGCATCCTGCGCTCGCTGTCGGACGCCCCCGTGACCACCAACTTCATGGTGACCTCCCACATCCGCACCCAGAACTACTGGGAGTGGGCCCCCCACGTCGACCTGGTCGCCAACGACCACTACCTCGACCACCGCCTCCCCGTTCCGCACCAGGAGTTGTCGTTCGCGGCCGACGGCACGCGGGGTCTCGCGGGCGGACATCCGTGGCTGCTGATGGAGCAGTCCACCGGCGCGGTGAACTGGCAGCCGCGCAACATCGCCAAGGAGCCGGGTGAGCTGGTCCGCAACTCGCTCGCCCACGTCGCCCGCGGCGCCGACGGCATCTGCTTCTTCCAGTGGCGGGCGTCCGCCCAGGGCACCGAGAAGTTCCATTCGGCGCTGATCCCCCACGCCGGCACGGAAAGCCACAAGTGGCAGGAGGTCCTCGAGCTCTCCCGCACGCTGCACGCGATCCGGGAGGTCGTGGGCAGCGAGGTCGTCGCCGACGTCGCGATGGTCTTCAGCTGGGAGGCCTGGTGGGCGACAGACCTCGACTCGCACCCCTCCGAAGAGGTGCGCTATCTCGACCAGGTCCACCGCATGTACCGCGCTCTCTGGGAGGCGGGGATCACCGTCGACCTCGTCGCTCCCGACGCGGACCTCAGCGGCTACCGGATGGTCGTCGTCCCCTCCCTCTACCTCGTTCGCGATCACGAGGCCGCCAATCTCCGCGACTACGTGGACGCGGGCGGCACGGCGGTCATCTCGTTCTTCTCGGGCATCGTCGACGAGGACGACCGCGTACGACTCGGCGGCTACCCCGGCGCGTTCACCGAGCTGCTCGGCATCCGCACCGACGAGTTCTTCCCCCTGGCCGACGGGGCCGAGCGGAGGCTGGACAACGGCGCCACCGCGACCATCTGGACCGAGCGCATCGCCACGACCACCGCGACCGCCGTCTCCACCTACCAGGACGGCCCGCTGGAGGGGGAACCGGCTCTCACGGTCAACTCCTTCGGATCCGGTCGCGCCTGGTACCTCGGCACCGACCTCGACCACGAGCACCTCCGGGACCTGCTCCACGAGGCCGCGATCGGCGCTGGCGCGTCCCTCCCCCAGGACCACGTCGCCGGGATCGAGACGGTGCTCCGTCGCGGACCCGAGGCGGACTACCACTTCTTCATCAACCACACTCGGCTGCCGCACACGCGCATCATCAGCGGCCACGAGCTGATCACGGACCAGCCGGTCACCTCCCTGGAGGTCCCCGCCGGCGCCGTCCGGGTCGTCCGAACCGAGCGCACCGAAAGCTGAGGACACAGCGATGACAGCGACGTCACCCACCACCACGACCCCCGCCGCCCGGCAAGCCGCCCCGCGGCGCCGGGGCCGGGGACTCTGGAAGGCCCTTCTCGTCTTCGTGGCACCCTTCGGAGTCCTCTACCTGCTCTTCTACGCGGTGCCGATCGCGTACGCGATCTACCAGTCGCTGCTCACGGTGCAACGCCAGGGCACGTTCGGGCCGGCCACCCAGGTGTTCGGCGGACTGACCCAGTACGTGCAGGTGTTCCAGGACACCGCGTTCTGGACGTCCGTGGGCCGGGTGCTGCTGTTCGGCGTGGTCCAGGTCCCGGTCATGCTGCTGCTGGCCCTCGTCTTCGCCCTGCTGCTCGACTCGCCGCTGCTCCGGGGGAAGAAGTTCTTCCGGCTGGCCTACTTCGCCCCCTACGCCGTGCCCGGCGTGATCGCAGCGATCATGTGGGGGTTCCTCTACTCGCCGTCGCTCTCCCCGTTCTCGACCATCACCCAGAACGTGGACTTCCTCGGCTCCGGGCTCGTGCTGTGGTCGATCGCGAACATCGTGACGTGGGTCTACGTCGGCTACAACATGCTGATCATCTACTCGTCGCTGCTGGCGATCCCGCAGGAGATCTACGAGGCCGCGAAGCTGGACGGCGCGAACAACTGGCAGATCGCGGTGCGCGTCAAGATCCCCCTGGTGATGCCGGCGATCATCCTCACCGCGGTGTTCTCGATCATCGGCACGCTCCAGCTGCTGGCTGAACCGCAGACCCTCCGCACCTTCAGCACCGCCATCAACAGCACCTACACGCCGAACCTCACGGTGTACACGACGGCGTCCATCCCGAACTACAACCTCGCCGCGGCGATGTCCGTCGTGCTGGCCCTGTTCACGTTCGTGCTCTCGTTCGTCTTCCTGAAGCTCACCCAGAGAAGGGCCTTCGCATGACCAGCATCACGGCCGCTACCCGGCGCGTCCAGCGCGGTGACGCCCCGCCGCGAGCTGCGGGCCGCGAGAACATCGTCTCCCGCACCGGCGCCATGCTCGTCATGGCGGTGTTCACCTTCTACTTCCTCATCCCCATCTGGTGGCTGCTGGTCTCGTCCACCAAGACGCGGGGCGAGTTCACCAGCACGGCTGCACTCTGGTTCACGCCGAACGGGTTCTCGACCTTCCTCGACAACCTCGGGACGCTGTTCACGTACGACTCGGGCGTCTACGTGCACTGGCTGGTCAACAGCGTGCTGTACGCCGGTCTCGGCGCCTTCCTGGGGACGCTCGTCGCCGCGATGTGCGGCTACGCCCTGGCCAAGTACCGGTTCCGGGGCCGCGAGGCACTCTTCAACGGGGTGCTCGCCGGGGTCCTGGTGCCCGCGACCGCGCTAGCGCTTCCCCTGTTCCTCATCTTCTCGCAGGTGCAGCTGACCAACACGTTCTGGTCCGTCTTCCTGCCCAGCATCGTGAGCCCGTTCGGCGTGTACCTGGCCCGGATCTTCGCCGCCGCCAGCGTGCCCGACGAGCTGCTCGAGGCCGCCCGCCTCGACGGCTCCAGCGAGGTGCGCACATTCTTCACCGTCTCCGTGCGCCTCATGTCGCCGGCGCTGGTGACGATGTTCCTCTTCCAGTTCGTCGCGATCTGGAACAACTTCTTCCTGCCGCTGATCATGCTGCGGGATCAGACCCTGTTCCCGGTGACCCTCGGTCTCTACGCCTGGAACAGCGCGATCGGCCAGGCCCCCGAACTGCGATCACTGGTGATCGTCGGTGCCTTCGTGTCGATCGTCCCGCTGGTGATCGCCTTCCTGAGCCTGCAGCGGTTCTGGTCCGGCGGACTCGCCGCGGGAAGTGTCAAGTGATCACACCCCTCCACACAAACAACACAAAGGACACATGATGAAAGCTCGGACAAGGATGATCGCCGCCGCCGTCGGCATCACCGCAGCTCTCGCCCTCACGGCGTGTACCGGACAGAGCTCCACCGGGTCGGGCACCGCGGCCGCCGGCGGGGACTGCAAGCCCTCCTCCGGCAAGGTCAATCTGACGTTCACCACCTGGGTGCCCGGGATGGACAAGGTCGTCGACCTCTGGAACAGCAAGAACCCGGACATCCAGGTCAAGTTCCAGACCGGACCGTCGGGGAACGCCGGGACGTACCAGAACTTCTTCAACCAGATCAAGGCGGGCAACGCGCCCGACCTCGGTCAGGTCGAGTACGACGCGCTTCCGAACTTCCGCGTGCAGGACGGCCTGACCAACATCGCCTCGTGCAAGCCCGTCGCCGACGCCAAGAACGACTTCGTCGACTGGACCTGGAACCAGGTGACGTTCGGCGAGGACAACGCCGTCTACGCGATCCCGCAGGACACCGGCCCCATCGCCATGTTCTACCGCAAGGACCTCTTCGAGCAGGCCGGCATCGCCGTGCCGACCACGTGGGACGAGTACGCGAAGGCGGCCGCTGAGATCAGGGCCAAGGGGGCGTACATCACCAACTTCCCCAAGACCGACGTCAACTGGTTCGCCGGCATGGTCTGGCAGGCCGGCGGCGAGTGGTTCAAGAACAACGGCAACGAGTGGACCGTCAACCTGACCGACGACAAGTCCAAGCAGGTCGCCGACTACTGGCAGAAGCTCATCGACGCCGGACAGGTGTCGAAGCTCGCGTCCTTCTCCGACGACTGGAACAAGTCCTTCGACGACGGACAGCAGTGGACCTGGGTCTCGGCGGTGTGGGGCGCCTCCACGCTCGAGACCGGAGCGCCGAACACGGCGGGCAAGTGGGCGGTCGCGCCGATGCCGCAGTGGTCCGCGGGTGACAAGAAGGCCGGCGACTGGGGCGGATCCTCGACGGCGGTCCTGAAGGGCTCCAAGCACCCGTACGAGGCCGCCAAGTTCGCGATGTGGCTGAACACCGACCCGGAGGCACTCGCCCTCGAGAACAAGCTCGGTGGCCTGTACCCGGCGGCGAAGGACGGGGCCAACCTCGACGCCTTCACCTCCGGCCAGCCGTTCTACGGCGGTCAGAAGATCTACGACGTGTTCAAGCAGGCCTCCAGCGAGGTCGACCCCAACTTCACGTGGGGTCCGACGATGACCCAGACCTACACGGACGTGTCCGACGGGTTCGGGGCCGCGCTGGGCGGCAACGGCACGCTGCTGGATGCGCTCAAGACCGGCCAGCAGAAGACGATCGACGCGCTGAAGGCCCAGTCGATCCCGGTCAAGGGCTGACGACCGCATCGAAGCGGAGGGCGCCGGGGTGATCCCCGGCGCCCTCTTCTTTTGCGTCCGAAGCTCAGCGTCGCCGGGCCCACCAACCGACGACCCGGAGGTCGTCGACCCCGAAACGGCCGACCGGGAGCGCGACTCGAATGCTCTCGTCGTCGAAGGGCCGTGACGGACGGAGGCCGACGGGCAGCTCCGGTGCGAACGGCGCAGGTTCGCTCACGCCTTCGTCCAGCATGCGCGCCTGCGCTTTCGCCACGAGCGGCACAACCATCGTCCATTCCGTGAGCCGGGCGAGAGCTTTGATCGTCCAGACGGGCGCAGGGAAGAAGACCGGGCGACGTTCCGCGACTCGAGCGATTCGACGGACTGCCTCGCCGAGCGTCATCTCATCCGCGCCCATGACGGCGACAGTCGACTTCGGAACTCGCCCCTCGAGAGCTGCGATCAGGACGTCGACCGCATCGTCGACGGGTAGCGGCCGGACGGTGCGCTCGCGGAATCCGACGGTCGCGAACATCGGCACGGTGCGCACGGCGCGGGCGACATGGTTCACCATGTGGTCGCCCGGCCCGTAGATCATGCCGCACTTCAGGATCGTGTGATCGATGCCGGATTCGCGCACCAACTCTTCCGCCGCCCATTTGGTGTCGTGGTAGCCGGATCCCGAATCGGGGCGTGCTCGCAGGAAGCTGACCATCACGATGCGCTTCACGCCGGCGCGTCGGGCCGCTTCGACGACCGCTCGGGTGCCCTCGACATGGACGCGCTCGAACGTCTGGTCGCCCAGTTCACGGTTGATTCCGGCGCAGTGGGCGACAGCATCGCACCCGGCGAAGGCAGCGGCCAACGCATCCACATCGGTGATCGACACTCCTGTGCGGCGCGAGACCACGACGACGTCGGCGGGGTCGAGCCTCGCGGCGAGATGGCGCCCGACGAATCCGGTGCCCCCGGTGATGGCTATGCGCACGTTCTGCTCCTTCGCTTATTAGCAACGAAGCTAAACTGTATCTAGCAATAGTGCTATATTGCAACCATGACAGACAGTGCGACCGAGATCTTCGCCGCTCTCGCGCATCCGACCCGGCGGCAGATCCTCCAAGACCTCAAGGACGGCGAACTCGCCGCCGGCGAGATCGCCGCACGGTTCAACGCGACGGGCCCGACCATCTCGCGCCATCTGAGCGTTCTGCGCCAGGCAGGGCTCGTCACCGAGCGCCGGGACGCGAACCGCATCCTGTACTCACTGGTGAGCGATCGGCTGGCGCTGTCTGTGGGCGACTTCCTCTCGACCGTCTGCCCCGAGCAGATCGTGCTGCGGGAGGTGCGCAAGCGCGGCTCGGGCCGCACCAGCGACCGCGCGGCGGAAGCGTAAGGGGCAGCCCCGCTCCTGCCCCGCTCGGTGAGCGGCGACCTGGATGTCGTACACCCCGCAAGCGCTCAGCCACCATCCTCGATCGCCCGTTCTCCTGCGGGCGGGCGACGCCTCTGCTCGCGGCGGTCCAGCTCGTCGCGGAGCGCGACAAAGAAGCGGTCGATCTCGCCGAGACGGCGGGTGTACTTGAGCGCCTCGGCGCCGGCGACCCGTCCGACCGCGTCGAACTCCACACGCGTATGGGTCTCGTCCACCGGAACGAAGCGCAGCTGCGGCGCGAAGAGCGCGTAGCCGCCCAGGATCTGCGCGAACGGGTCCCGCAGGCTGGTCCCCCGCAGCGCGTCGCGGACGAAGTCCTCCACATCCTCGACCGGCACGGGCACGACCTCGCTCGGGATGTGCCGCGGAACGAGGGCCTTCTTCCGCGAGCTGCGCAGACCCCGCCGCTTCCGTGGCTCGAGCTCACTCACATGTGAAGCGTACGGCGGTCTGCGGACTCCCGACACGGTTGCCGGCGGCGAAGGCGTGCGCCGCCTCTCATGTCGACCGGCCCACGATCTGTGACGGCGCGGCTCAGTGCAGCACCGAGCCGCCCGCCACGTCGAGGGTCGCCCCCGAGATCCATCCCGACTGATCGCTCGCGAGGAACAGGCACGCGGCGGCGACATCCTCCCGGGTGCCAAGCCGGCGGATCGGGTGCGCGTCGATCATCCGCTCCTGCATCTCCGCGGGGATCCGCTGCCGGTTCCGTTCGGTCAGGATCGTCTCGGGGGCGACGCAGTTCACGCGGACCCCGCTCGGCCCCGCCTCGGCCGCCAGCCACTGGGTGAGGAGCTCCACGCCCGCCTTGGCCGCCGCATAGGCGACCGGTGACTGCGGGGTCGGACGTCGCGCGGCGGCGGAGGAGATCGTGATGATCGAGCCGTGTCCGCGCTGCTTCATCACCGGGAGCACGGAGGCGATGGTGGCGAAGGTCGCGGTGAGGTTCGCATCCACGGCGCGCCGCCACTCCTCGATGCTCATGGCTTCGAGGGGGCCGGGGCGAACGGGATTGCCACCCGCGTTGGCGACCAGGATGTCGATGGGCCCGAGCGCCCACTCGATCGTCTCCACCATCCCCTCGAGGTCTGGCGCGGACGTGACATCGCCGAGGACGACGGACGCGCGTCCCCCGGCGGCGGTGATGCGCTCCTGTACCGCCTGCGCCGCGCGCTCGTCCCGGCCGTGTACCGCGACGGCCGCCCCGGCCTGCGCGAACGCCACCGCGATCGACTCGCCGATCCCGCGAGAGCTGCCGGTGACCCAGGCCACCCGCCCGCCCAGGCGGTTCACCGTCCGACCTCCGACGCGCTCGGCGCCGTGCCGGCACGGTCTCCGCGCCGCGGGACATCGTGACGGTCGCGGGGCAGCAGGAATCCGACGACCGACAGCCACGCGAGCCCGAGGAAGCGGCAGACCGGCAGCAGGAACGCCAGCTGCGGGATGAGGAGGGCGAAGAACGAGAGCTCGCTGAGACCGGCCAGGATGAGACCGGCCCACGCCAGCCACCGCGGGGCGAGCCCGAGGATGAGGGCCGGTACGGCGATCCCGGCGATCAGCAGCCCCAGGCCGGTGACGAACCCGACGCCGCCGAGCGCGTAGACGACGTAGTCGAGGGTGTGCAGGAGCGCGGGTGGGCGACCGGCGACCGGCTGGCCGAGCGCCCAGGCCAGGAGCCCGGAGATCGAGAGAAGGATGGATGCGGCGATCCCGCCGACGAGGGCGATCGTAGGCCCGGGAACCCGGATGCCGAGGCGCTGCATCCGTGCATAGACGGTCGCCGCGTAGATGCCCAGCGGAACGGACGCGGCGAACACGAGGAAGCCGGTGACCGAAGCGGCCGCGGAGTGCTGCACGAAGTACCCGCTGACGGCGGCCGTCGATCCGAGGGGCGACGGGAAGGGGGTTCCCGAGGCCAGCAGCGGCGGCACGAGGACGGATGCGATCGTCAGCGCGAGGCTGACGACGGCGAGCACGCCGGCGTTCGGCCCATCCGGTCGGCGCCGTCGGGAAGTCGTTGTCTCGGTCATGCTCAAATGCTTCACCATGTGAATCATTAAGTCAATGCTCTATTCTGATCCCATGACCCCGGCGAGACGCCCCGCGCGCATCGGATTCCTCCTCACCCAGCTGGGCTCGCTGGCCGCCGAGAGCTTCGCCGCGCGCGCTCGGGAGCTCGGCATCACCCCGCCGGAAGCCGGCGCGATGCGCATCCTGGGCCGCGGTGCGGACATGAACCAGCGCGAGCTCGCGGAGAAGCTCGGCGTGGCCCAGAGCCGGGTGGTCGCGCTGGTGGACTCGCTCGAAGCGGCCGGGCTGATCACTCGCGAGCGCAGCACGACCGACCGGCGCAACTTCGTGCTGCACGTCACCGACCCGGGGCGCGAACTGCTCGCCCGGCTGAGGAGCGCCGCCGAAGCGCAGGAGGAGGAGCTGACGGAAGGCCTGAGCGCGGACGATCGCGACCGCCTGTACGAACTGCTCCTCCGGCTCGGGGATGCGCGGGGGCTCGATCGGGACGTCCACCCGGACTACCGCGGGGGCTCCGCTCACACCGATCGCTGAGACGCACCCTCCGAGTCGGCTCCCCGCAGGTCGGCAGCCGCCGCCGCTCCCGCGGCTCGCACTCTCTCCAGGAAGCCGGCGATCACATCCAGCTCGTCGGCGGAGAAGTCGGCGCAGACCTCGTCGAAGCGCGAGTTCATGCCCGCGTAGAGCGCGAAGACTTCGGCGTTCCGGTCGGGGAGCACGCGCACGACCACGGCGCGCCGATCCTGCGGATCCCGTTCGCGCGCGATCCATCCCCCGCTCTCCAAGCGGTCCAGGATGCCCGTCAACGTCGCGGGGTGGAGTTCCGCCAGCTTGGAGAGCGCTCCAGGACTCAGCGGACCGTGGATGGAGATGAGGTCCAGGCAGTCGAAGTCGGCATCCTTCACGCCGGCCCGCGCGGCGACGTGGTGATTGAGCACCGAGAGCTGGACGCGGACATCCCGGACCGCGCCGCGCAGCACGTCCGTGCGATCGGCAGGACTATTTATTACGAGATTCATATGGTATCGTCCTCATACAATCGGTTGTCTGAAGCATACCGGAAGGGCTGCCGCAATGAGGATCGTCGTATTCGGGGCGAACGGGCCGACCGGCCGCGTGCTCGTGAGCCAGTCCCTGCAGGCGGGCCACACGGTCACCGCCGTGACCCGTCGGCCGGATGCGTTTCCCCGGTTCGGCGCCGCACTGCGGGTGGTGGCCGCCGACGTCCATGACGTGGATGCCGTGAGCACGGCCGTCGCTGGACACGATGCAGTGCTCTCCAGTCTCGGGGTCCCGTACAGCCGCGGGCCCGTCACGGTCTACTCGGAGGGCGCCGCCCACATCCTCTCAGCCATGGAGCGTCACGCGGTCCGGAGGCTGGTCTGCGTGAGCGCGAGCCTGGTCGAGCCGCAGCTGGGACCCCACGGCGGGTTCCTGGTCGACAAGGTCGCCGGGCCGCTCGTCCGGTACTTCGGCCGGACGGTGTACGCCGACATGGCGCGGATGGAGGCGCTCGTCCGGGCCTCCGATGCGGAGTGGACCATCATGCGCCCGAGCGGCCTGTTCGAGACCACGCAGGTGACGGAGTACCGAACGGCGGAGGACTACCTGAACGCGTCGTTCACCTCCCGAGCGGACCTCGCCGACGCGATGCGGAAGCAGCTCGACTCCGACGAGTTCGTGCGGAAGGTCTGCGCCGTCGGCACGTTCGACGAGAAGCCCAGCCTGCTCCGACTGCTCCTGCGCGAGGGTTCGAGCCGGCGTGGCCTTCCGATGCCCGATCATTCGGCAGACGCTCTCACGCGAGCTGACGCGCCAGCGCCGCCGCCTGGTGCCGGTGCCCCACCGTCTCGTACCCGACGACGACGACCGCGGGCGACAGGGCGATCAGGATGAGGCTCACGCCGATCGGAGCGCCCGCCGCCGCCAGCCACACCGCCGCGACGAGCGCAGCGACGGTGCCCAGGAACAGTCCGAGGTGGAACGGATCCCCTTCGTGCACGAGATACGTGTACAGCAGGAACAGGACCACCGAGAACACGAGCACCGGAACCGCCGCGCTCGCCACGGCGCCGGCCACCCCGAGCTCGCCGACCCCCTCGATCTCGTACGCGACGACATGCAGCCCGGCTCCGGTCGCTGCGATCGAGGCGAAGAGCAGGATGTGGCTGTACCCCCAAGCCACCGCCCGACGGCGGTGGCGGCGGAGGATCTCCGACGACGGGATGATGAAGTACGTCCACCAGAGCCCGAACGTCAGCCCGACACCGGCCAGGGCGACCAGGGCGGCCTGGACGCTCCACCCCTGCTTCTCGACCAGCGCGGCGACCGACGTGACCGTCCCGAACAGCACCTCGCCGAGCGCGATGATGGTGAGCAGACCGTAGCGTTCGGCGATGTGGCCGGCGTTCCAGGGCGTCCCGCCGAGCCGCACCTCGGCGAGGACCGGTCCGCCCAGCTCGATCACGTACAGCAGCGGCGCGATCAGCAGCACCGTCTCGAAACTCGGCCGCGCGAGCGCCAGCAGCACCCAGCCGACCTGGGCCGTCGTCACCGACGCCGCGTAGACGAGGGCGACGCGGCGCCGGGGCGGGTCCTGCGCGGCAGCCCGGAGCCACTGGGCCACCAGCGCGATGCGCATCACGACGTAGCCCGCCACGAGCACACCGACCGCGAACCCCTCCCCCGCGTCGACCGACGCGAACAGCTCGGGCAGCCCGAGCGCCAGCACGACCACGCCGACCATCTGCACCATCGTGGTCACGCGATAGAACCAGTCGTCGGTGTCGTAGGCCGACGCGAACCAGGAGAAGTTGATCCAGGCCCAGCAGATCGCGAACATCGCGAATGAGAAGGCGCCGATCCCCGGCCACACGTGCCCCTCGGCGAGCAGGTGCGCGAGCTGGTCGCCCGCCTGACCGAACGCGATCACGAAGGTCAGGTCGAACAGGAGCTCCAGCGGTGTCGCCGAGCGGTGGGACTCGCCGGGGTCTCGCCCCGTCATGCGCAGCATCCGGTGACCGAGGTCGTCTCGCGTGCTCTCGGACATTGCGCCTCCCGGATGGACGCCCGGCCCCCGCAGCCGGGTGGCCCTATTCTGCGCCGCGGCCCCGCCGCCGGCCAACGGTTCCGACCTGACCGGCGCTCAGTACTCGATGCGCCCCGACCGGTTGTGGAACTCGCCGGTCGGCCCGTCCGGACCGATCGTGGCCAGCATCACCGTGGCATCCGTCCCCTCCCGGACGGTCTGGTGCCCGCTGTACCCGTTGAACTCTGTGGCGGTGTAGCCCGGGTCGCTGGCGTTCACGCGGAACCCGGGCAGGCTCTTCGCGTATTGCACCGTCAGCGCGATGACCGCCGCTTTGGCCGCGGCGTAGGGGATGCCCAGCACGGGGTACTCGTCGTGCCCCGGCGTGGACAGCCATCGCGGCCAGCCCACGCCCGAGGCGACGTTTACGATGACCGGCGCCGCCGAGCGGCGGAGCAGGGGCAGGCACGCCTGAGTGACGCGGATGAGGCCGACCACATTCGTGTCGAGGGTCTGCTGCATCGACTCGGCGTCCAGGTCGTCGGCCCCGCCACGCGACGGGCCGAGCACGCCCGCGTTGTTGACGAGCACGTCCAGCTCGGGCAGGGAGGCGACCGCCGCATCCACACTGCCCTGGTCGGTCACGTCGAGGGCGACGGGGATGGCGCCCAGCGATCGCGCCGCCTCCCCGCCATCGGTGTCGCGCATCCCGGCGTAGACGGTGTGCCCGGCCTCGATGAGTCGGCGGGCGGTTTCGAGGCCGAGGCCGCGGTTGGATCCTGTGATCAGTGTCGTCGTCATGCTCCGATCCTCCGCGCCCGCCGAGAGGATGCCCAGGCACCGCTCGTCGGGGGTACCGGCAGTACCAGGATGGCGCGGGCGCCCGGACGTACGATGTTCGCATGAGCGAGTTCGCGGTCGTGCTGCGGTCCTGGCGGGACCGGGTCGACCCGGTCGAAGTCGGACTGCCCGCAGGCCCCGGCAGACGCACCCCGGGCCTGCGCCGGGAAGAGCTCGCGGCGCTCGCCGGGGTGAGCGTCGACTACATCGTCCGCCTGGAGCAGGGACGCGCGACGAACCCTTCGCCTCAGCTCCTCACCGCGCTGGCCCGGGCGCTCCGCCTCTCCGGCGAGGAGCGGGACCACCTGTTCCGAGTCGCCGGGGCGGTGTCGTCGCCGGCAGGCAACGTGCCGAAGCACCTCACGCCGGGCGTGCAGCGCATCCTGGACCGGATCGGGGATGTGCCCCTCGCCGTGTTCTCGGCCGCCTGGGACTTCCTGGTCTGGAACCCCCTGTGGGCGGCTCTGCTCAAGGACCCGTCCGAGGTCACGGGCCTCGACCGCAACCTGGTGTGGCGGCACTTCACCCACGGCCACCCGGGCGTCGAGTTCGACGACGTGCACGCCGAGGAGTTCTCGTCCGACCTCGTCGCCGACCTCCGTCAGGCCCACGGCCGCTATGCCGCCGACCCCGACCTCGGCCGGCTTATCGCCCGGCTGCGGGCGGCCTCCCCCGACTTCGACCGCCGCTGGGGCGAAGCACGCGTGGCCGCGCACCGCTCCAGCCGGAAGACGATGACGGACACGATCGTGGGCGCGATCACCGTGGACTGCGACGTCCTGACCGTGCCCGACGGCGACCTGCGCATCGTCGTCTACACCGCGGCGCCCGGCACCGACGATGCAGCCAAGCTCGACCTGCTCCGGGTCACCGGGGTCGAACGGTTCGCCCCGGCGCCGACGCTGTCCTGAGCGCCGCTGTCATACGCCGAGTAGTACCGGCGGAGATCGAACATCGTCCCCTGAACGGCGGCCTTCACCGACACACCCCCGATCGCGAGACGCGCGGCTGGATTGCGGCGACACTGGCCACGTGCAGCATCTGCGAATCATCGCCCCCGCCGACCTGGTCGACCAGGTGCTCACCACCCTCGAGGACAGCGTTGCGACGACCAGCATCGTCCGCATCCCGAAGGCCGCCACCCGGCCTGCCGGCGACCTGGTGCTCTGCGATGTCGCCCGCGAAGGCTTGAGCGACCTTCTCGACCGGCTTCAGCAACTCGGTGTGCAGCACGAGGGTTCGATCTCCGTCGACGACATCGGCGTCGAGATCTCGGATGCGGCGAAGCGCGCAAGCCGAGCCGCCCCCGGCCACGCCGCCGACGCGGTGGTGTGGCAGGAGATCGAGCAGCGCACGCACGAGGAGACCAGCCTCTCCCCCACCTTCCTCACGTTCATGTCGGTCGCCACCATGATCGGCGCGATCGGCGTGGTCTTCGACGAGCCGATCCTCATCGTCGGCGCGATGGTCGTCGGCCCGGACTTCGGCCCGCTCGCCGCACTCTCGGTGGGGCTCGTGCGGTGGCGAGGCCGGATGATCGCGCAATCCGTTCTCGCTCTCGCCGTCGGGTTCGCCGTCGCCATCGCGATCACCATGCTGTTCACCTGGCTTCTCACCGCGCTGCACCTGATGTCACCGGCCGATCTGCTGCACTCCCGGCCGCTGACGGATTTCATCTGGAGACCGAACGCGCTCAGCTGGGTGGTCGGCCTCCTCGCCGGCGTCGCCGGTCTGCTCTCACTGTCGACGGCGAAGTCGGGTGCGCTCATCGGGGTGCTGATCTCGGTGACGACGATCCCGGCCGCCGCGAACGCCGCCGTCGCCCTCGCGTACGGGGCCGCCGAGCAGGCCGTCGGTGCGCTCATCCAGCTGGTCGTCAACCTCGCCGCGATCACACTCGGCGGGGTGGCGACCCTGGTCGTGCAGCGGGTGAATCAGCGGCGGCGTACCGCTCGGTCCCCGGAAGCCGGCACGGGCGGTGCGGGCCGCGGCATCCGGAGCTAGGGTGACTCCCGTGGGCGCCGCCGCTCTCCCTTCCCGTATCCCGGCGCTGGTCATCGGGGCCGGCCCCGCCGGGCTCTCCGCCGCCGCCGAGCTGAAACGCGCGGGCATCGAGGCCGTCGTCATCGACAAGGCCGACCGGGTGGGATCGAGCTGGGCCGGCCACTACGACCGCCTGCACCTGCACACGTCGCGACGGCTCTCCGGGCTGCCCGGCTTCCGCATCCCGCGCCACTACGGTCGCTGGGTCGCGCGCGACGACGTTCTGCGCTACCTCGCCCAGTACGCTGCCGTGCACGAGCTCGACGTCCGGTTGGGTGTCACCGCTCTCTTCGTCGAGCGGGCCGGAGACCACTGGCGGGTTGCGTGGAGCAGAGAAGACGAGCGCGGCGCCA